>JAJRXD010000052.1 GCA_024276465.1 Deltaproteobacteria bacterium | reverse complement strand
CGATATTTCGGCAACAGCTCCAGATTCTGGATGAACCTTCAAACCAGGTATGAACTTGCATTAGCTGAACAAACCGTCGGGAAAAGAATTGAAAATGAAGTAGTAGTGCTCCCCGCGCATAGCGCGGGTCAGTAGATCCCGTTCAGCAAGCAGGGCATCCCGGTAATTAAACTTGATTAATTTGCGGCTATCAAAATCTTATTGCAACACAGTCTGTACAGGGAATAATCTTAAGAAAGGCATCGGGGGCAGGCTTGGCAGCTTTGCTATCATTACTTCAGCTGTTCAATAATCTCCGGAATAATTCTGTTCAAGTCCCCTACAAGCCCGAAATCTGCAACCTGAAAAATCGGTGCTTTCGGATCTTTGTTGATTGCAACTATTATATCTGAGCTTTGCATTCCGGCAAGATGCTGAACAGCCCCTGAAATTCCACAGGCAATATAAAGGCAGGGCCGAACTGTCCTGCCTGTCTGCCCGACCTGATGGTCATGATCAATCAAGCCCATATCCACTGCAGCCCTTGATGCGCCTATCTGTCCGGAAAAAACAGCTGCCAGATCCTTCAGCAGTTTAAAACCTTTTGAATCACCTAATCCACGGCCACCTGAGATAATAATATCTGCTTTCTCAAGAGTCGCTCTACTCTGTTTTTTCTTTACTGTTTTCAGAATGCTGACAATAGTGTCCGAATGTTCTTCCCTGACATCAAGAAACACTGTATCCCCTTTCCTTGACGGGGAACAAACAGGCTGCATGACCCCCGGGCGAACTGTTGCCATCTGCGGTCGGTGATTTGCAGCTGTAATGGCAGCCATAATATTGCCGCCAAAGGCTGGCTTGGTTTGAAGAAGAACCCCGTCATCGGCTGACATTTCAAGCTGGGTACAGTCTGCGGTAAGGCCGGTCCTCAGACTGTTTGCAAGCCTTGGGGCAAGGTCCCTGCCCATGGCAGTGGCACCGAAAAGGACAATTTCGGGCCTGTGCTCTTTAATCACTCCGGAAATAATTCGCACAAAGGGAGATGTCCTGTAGGATCCTAAAAAAGGTGCGCTTGCAATAAACACCCTGTCAGCGCCATGTTTTATCAATAAATCTCCTGATTTATCAACCCCATCTCCAAGCAGCACTGCTGTTACTCCGGTTTCACGAATATCTGCAAGCTCCCGTGCCTTTCCAAGCAGTTCCAGGGCTACTGGAAGGATATGCCCCTGCCTCTGTTCCGCAATGACCCATACTCCTTTGTATTCCGCAATATCGTGACCAAGCCGGATGTTCTGCCCTGAGGATACAATAGCCCCTGTTTTGCATATATCAATGCAAGCATCACATCCTGTACAGGAGTCTGTCCGCACAGGGGTTTTACCCTCAAGGACTATTCCACCATAAAGGCACGCATATGTGCACTGCCTGCATGCATTACAATTTTCCGGAATAAGTGTAATCATAATAATTTACTTTACTTTGTGCCTGTTCATTAATTATTTGACATTTTCTTTTGCATCCTTGCCTTTTTCCCAATTCCTTTCGCGCATGAATGCGCTCCTACCCCTCTGTCCCTTTGTGCCTCTGTGCCTCTGTCCCTTTGCGCCTCTGTGCCTCTGTGCCTCTGTGCCTAAATAACATTTACTCCTTTTAACTTCTCTATAAGAGAAGCTGCCATCTCTTTTTCATCACCTGGAATAATTTCACCCCTTTTTTTGTGATCAGGTTCAAATATTTTTTTTATAACCGTGGGTGACGCATCAAGGCCCAGCATTGAAGCAGGCACTTTTAAATCCTCTGCGCCCCAGGTGGTAAGAAGGCTGCCGTCACATGCTGTTTGAACATTATAGAGTGAGGGGTACCGGGGCCGGTTAATCCGGGATGTTACTGTTACAACAGCAGGCAGTTTCACTTTTACCCATTCCTGGCAATCCTCAAGGTCTCTCCTGACTGTAATAAATCCTTTTTCAAGCACAATCTCTTCAGCATATGTGACCTGAGGCAGATCCATGAATCCGGCAATCTGGGGCCCAACCTGGGCGGTTTCTCCATCAATTGCATGACGCCCGCAGAGAATAAGATCAAAACGTCCTGACTTGATTATTGCCCTTGAAAGGATAAACGCTGTTATCAAAGTATCAGATCCGGCAAAGGCCATGTCAGTTAAAAGAATTCCTTTGTCAACTCCCATGGCAAAAACCTCTTCGAGAACATCACCAGCCTCGGGGGGGCCCATTGTCAATGCTGTGACAGCTGCGCCATGCTTTTCCTTAAGACACAGGGCAGCTTCAACCGCATTCCTGTCCTCAGGGTTTAAAATCCCCGGAACCCCCTGCCTGATCAGTGAATTTGTTTTCGGATCAGTTCTAACCTCATCAGTGCCAGGCACCTGTTTAACAGCAACTATAATCTTTAATCCCTTCATATAACCTTATCCCTGCAGTCTCTCAGGTTATCCTTATTTAGTGCCTGAACGAAAAGCCCTGATTCAGGTTAAAATCTGATCAATAATTTTCTGTAGGAGCGCCTTCAGGCGCGATATTACGCAACAACAAGTCTGTTTTTAGCGGCTAAAGCCGGCTCCTACATACGCCGCGCTAACAAAAAACAGGGTTTCCGTTCAGGCACTATTTAATATCTCAGAAGCATCCCTGTTCCCGGCAAAGTTCATTTCAAAAGGCTCCTCGCAATTATCAAGCGCTGTATTTCAGATGTACCCTCATAAATTTCTATAACCTTTGCATCCCTGAAACACCTCTCAACTTTATAGTCCTTCATGCACCCGTAGCCCCCATGAATTTGAACAGCCTTTGTTGCAGCACGCATTGCAACCTCTGAAGCATACAGCTTTGCCATGGAATCCTCAGCAGAAAAGGGCCTGTCCTCATCTTTAATCCCTGCGGCCTTTAATGTAAGCAGTCTGGCTGCTTCAATTTCTGTTGCCATATCAGCTATCATCCACTGAATAGCCTGGAAATCAGAAATCTGTTTCCCAAACTGTTTTCTTTCCCTGCTGTACTTTATGCACTCTTCCATGGCACAGCGGGCAACCCCAAGGGCCTGCGCTGCAACACCGATCCTGCCATAGCTCAATGCCTTGAGTGCTGCAAACAGTCCTCCTCCCGGCTTGCCAAGAATGTTTTCAGACGGCACAACACAGTTTTCAAAAATAAGCTCACAAGTGTCTGACGCCCTTATACCAATTTTGTTCTCCTTCTTCCCAACGGTAAATCCTTTAATGCCCTTTTCTACAATAAAAGCAGTTATGCCCCTGCCCCGTTTTGATCTGTCGGTTGATGCCATGACAATAACAATATCAGAGGTTCCGCCACTGGTGATAAATGTTTTCACGCCATTCAGTACATGGTTTTCCCCTTTCAGCTCTGCTGTAGTCCTTATTGAGGCCGGGTCAGAACCTGCATTTGCTTCTGTGAGGGCAAAAGCACCAAGCTTTTTCCCTGATGCCAGATCAAAAAGATATTTTTTTTTCTGCGCTTCTGTCCCTAACAAATACACAGGATATGCAGCAACTGAATTATGCACAGCCACAATAATTGCTGTTGATGCGCAATACCTTGCAAGCTCCTCCACTATCAAAACATAAGTGACTGTGTCAAGCCCGCATCCCCCGTATTCTTTAGGAATGGTTATCCCCATAAATCCAAGCTCAGCTATCTTTTTAACAGCCTCTACGGGAAACTCCGCTTTTTCATCACGTTCCTGGGCAAAAGGCTCAAGTTCTTTTTCAGCAAAATTCCGGGCTATTTTCCGTGCCAGCTTCTGCTGCTTTGTAAAATCAAAATCCATATCAAAATTCCGTTAGTGTTTTTTCAACATATTCCACTGTTTCAGCCATAAACTTACTGATTCGGGTATTGTCAAGCTCTAAAAATTCCGCGGCCATATTATCAATCTGATACATCATTCCATCTATACCTGCCCCTATGCCACTCATCATGGCAATTGCATCTGCCGTATGAACAATATATGCAAGTTCATTAACCTGCAATCTGGATGGGTTGTGGTGATACTTTATGGCAATTGACAGTTTTTTAGGGATTTTCCACTTGTCACATATCTCACCGGCAAGGTCGGCATGTTCAAATCCAAGTACAGCCTTTTCAGCCTCAGGAAATGTTCTGTTGCCTTCAGACATATACTTCTGAAAATCACCCTGCCTTTCGAAAACAAACTCATCTAAAACCAGTTTCCCGCAATCATGTATAAGGCCTGCAGAAAAGGCATCGTCTGCAAGACCTGGATTTTTACTGTTTGCAATAATTTTCGCACAACCGGCAACAGCAAGTGAATGTTTCCATAAATCTCCTGAGGCCTGTCCATAGCCTTTAAGCTCAGAACCTAAAACACTTGACGCACACGCCAGTGTTAAAACTTCATTTAATGTTTTCATACCAAGAACAACAGAGGCGTGCTGAATCGATGTTACACTTCCCCTGACTCCATAGTATGGAGAATTCGACAGCTTCAACACCCTTGCTGCAATTGCCTGATCAGTTTCAATGACTTTTGCAAGATCCGTGAAGTTTGAGCTTTCATCTGAAACAACCTTGCGGGCTTTCTGAGCTACTTCCGGCATGGGGGGGAGGTCCTTGAGTGTCCTTAAAATCCTTTTTTTTAAAACATCTCCGGTTGGCGCTTTTTCTGATGGGGTTTGAGGACCGCCTGCAGGTTCAGGTCTGTTGCCTGGCTGGCTGAGGCTGATTTCTATGCTTGCCTTACACTCAGGGCATGGGAAAACAACATGTTCTCCAAAAGACCTGATACGCTCGTCAGGTATGTCGAATGTTTTGTGGCAATGTTGACACTCTATTTTCATGTTATCCCCCATGGTTTGGTGACGTTATGTCAAAAGTTTTTGTATCCCTACTGACACCAGGACAATTATGATGCTTTTTTGAAAAAATTCAATACAAAATTTGCAGTATAGACGGCTCTATTACAAATTCATTTCCTTTTATCCCGCCATCTTTGTTTTCACAGCTGATCCGGATTTCATAAATGCCCGGGGGTGAATTGTCAGGAATCCACACCACATGTCTTTCCCGAACGATTTTCCCGGGCTCCCACAATTCGGGTTGCAGAAGATTATGGGTCGGGATGTGGTCTTTATCCATGATAACCTTGCCTGATCTGCTGTTAATTAACCTGGTTTTAATTACGGGCTTTTTCATGATTTTTTCTACTGCGCGCCAGTAATATGTCAGGCAAATATGCTGGGACATATTCTTTGTAACCTTTATTGTCCTTCTTCCAGGTTCAACAGCTACAAGTTCCAGATTGTTCTCAAATTTTTTAATCCCCTGCCCCTTCCCCGGCGCATGTTCCACATAAAAAAAATCTTCCAGTGCTGAAATGGTTGGAAGCACCCATTTGTTTACGCGGCTTACATCCAGTTCAAACGAGTGTGTAATGGAGGGAACTTTATAGTAAGGCACTTTAAATGAAACAAGGTGAGTTTCTTTCATTAGACCTTCCCTGTCATATGCAGAGCGATAAATTCCAGGCCATATATCACAATCAGGAAAACGTGAATAGACAATAAGCGAAACACCTTTTTTGCGAATAAATCTACCAGCTTCGTGAGCTGCAAGGTAGGGATGAATGAATCTGTCTGTCACCCCTCCAAGGTCTACGACATAACGGCCTGTAAAAAATTTTATAATCCCTATGTCAAAGGCAGCAATAGCCGTATCTGCAGTGTTTTTATTAATCCAGTCGGCACATCTGACATACACCGTCTCAATGTGTCTGAGGTTATTGCCGTAGAGTTCTTTCCAGAAGGTCTGATTTGAAAAAGAAAAAAGAACAAGAATAAACATAATAATTGAAGAAAACAACCTGCTTCTCACAACACACCCTGTAAAATATGCCGCCAGGATTGACAGCACAGGGAAAAGCACCGCAAGGTAGCGGAAATTCTGATTGAGCGTTCGGAACATCAAAGCATGTACTGCCATATGCAAACCTGCCCACAGACACAATATGATAAGACCGGCATTGTTTTTTACAGTTTTACTTTTTTTAAATGCACTGATAACAGCCCATGGAACTGCCACGATTAAAACAACAAAAAACAGCTGCTCATAAAGAAACAGGTATTTGAAAACAGCTGTAAGATAGGATAATATATCCGTTATATTCCAGCCATGCGCCACATATGTAAGGGTTTTACCCCCTGCTGTAACCGGAAAAAAAGATCCTGTGATGATCCTCTGATACAGGTAGTATGGAAACACGATAAAAAACGTGCAGATAAAAGCCGGCCTGATTTTCTTCTCTTCAAGAAAAGAAACTGCAAACAGAGGGATTACGAGGAAAATGCCTGTCAGGCGGCACAGAACAACCAGGCCTGCTGTCAGGGCTGTGGCAAAGCAGTATCCTTTCTTCAGAAACAGATAAACAGATAAAAGGCAGAGCATTTGAAAAAGGGGTGTCTCCATTCCTGACAAAGACAGCCATGTCATGTTTCCGCTCGAAACA
This sequence comes from Deltaproteobacteria bacterium, assembly GCA_024276465.1. Lineage (GTDB taxonomy): Bacteria > Desulfobacterota > WTBG01 > CAIYCZ01 > CAIRTM01 > JAJRXD01. The sequence goes on along the minus strand of JAJRXD010000052.1, from coordinate 31,572 downwards.
TACAAAAGCGCTGCTGTAAACGAATAAAGTGATCTGCCCCTGAACTCTATGATTTCACCACAGATAAAAAAAACCAGTATGGCTGAAAAAAGGTAGCTGAAAAATGAAAGCATTAAAGCAGCCACATAAAGGTCAATACCTGACTTCTTGCACAAAGCAAGGAGAATTACCCAAAGCGGGCTTGATGTGCCAAAGCTTGTCTCTCCGGTGTTAAAGCACAGCCCCTGTCCACTGGCTAAATTTTGGGCATACACAAAATGTATGTAGGCATCGTCCAGGGGAAAAACATGCGGATTGCCATTAAGATAGAAAAAATACAGGAACAATATAATGAAAAACAGCGCTGATGGGAAAAGAACACGGGTTTGCAATTTATATCCTCTTAATTTTTTTCTTGAATCAGGGTTGCCTATGGGATATTAATCGTTAGAATAAAAACAAATATTTTATTATGACCTTACAAAAATTTTCAGGAAAAACAGATTCAACTAATATTGCTGTTATTGCCCTTGTCTTTTCAGCCATAATACTTTTTTCACGGTTCTATGTCAGCCATCCTGTAGATGACGACTGGTCTTACATAAGAGCAGCAGAAACATTTTACAAAACAGGTGAAATAAAATTCACACCGTGGACAAGCCCAAGCCTTGTTTTTCAGGTGGTGTGGGGCGGACTTTTTGCATGGATATTCGGTTTTTCCGTAAACACCCTTATCCTTTCCACACAGGTCATAAGTTTCACAGGGATGGTGTTTTTTTACCTGCTTCTGCGCGAAATACAGTGCACCCCGCGCAAAGCCATTTTTTTTACACTTCTTTTAATATTTAACCCCTTTTCATTTCCTTTATTATATACGTTTTTTACAGACCAGCATTTTGTAGCCCTTATGCTGATCTCTGTTTTTTTTTACTACCGCGGAGCAGCCCGTAAAAAAAATCTTTCTCTTCTGCTTGGAGCTGTCTTTGCATCCTGTGCAGTACTGATCCGGCAGCCCGGCCTGCTCATTTCTGTTGCAGCTGCTTTATATCTAATGCTGCGAAAGGATGGCTGGAAAAAAATCACCCTGTCATTGTTTTTACCTGCCATAACCTTTGCCATTTATACATACTGGCTTCAGGATGTGCACGGCCAGACATTCTCAGCCAGACAACAGATGAAATGGATTATAGAATGCCTTGGCAACCCTGTCTACATTATTTCAAAGTTTTTCAATCGCCCAGCCATCATTCTTGATTTCTTCGGATTCTGCCTCATTCCTTTCAGTCTGGCAATACTGCCCCGTTCCAGACAGTACTTTTCCAGGCAGCACAGTTCTGTGCTTATAATGTTCTGCCTGTCAGGAATTCTTTTTTACATCATTCAGGACCACATTGGAATAACATCCTCAATTTATAACTGGGAAAACGGGTTCCATTTTGCCTTTGTCTCTGAATATGGCTACAGGGGAACAGAAAACATTTTACTGTTTTTTTATAAGATACTGGCTTTTTTTTCTTTCTTTTCGATAACATTTCTTTCCTGGCTGCTGATAAAAAAAAGAATGGAAATCAAACAATCACTGTCATCTCCTTTCCTCCTGCTCATTCTGATTCCAGTTCTTCAGTTCATGTTTCTGATGATAGTGCGCTACAAATTTACAAGGTATTACCTTGTTCTCCTGCCGTTTTTCATCCTTCTGATCAGCAGGGCTCTGAAGCACATTAAAATTCAGAAAAAATATTGCTTTCCCCTTTTAGCAGGGTTTGTTCTTTTTTCTTTTGCCGGGACTCAGGATTTTCTTTCCTGGAATGAGGCTCACTGGAAACTGGGGGAAAGGGCTCTCCGCCAGGGAATCTCTGCCCGCAGGCTTTCAGGAGGCTTCCCATGGGACTGCTGGCATAATATGGACTACTGCAGGGCCAATCCGTATGACATGGTTCCATATTCATATGATATCCCATGGTGGCTGGAAATAATGACCCCTGCCATAGATCCGGAGTACCTTATTTCAAATTCGGCTGTGCCCACCGGTTTTTACCTGTTCAGGTATTTCTATCTGGATTCATATGCAGCAGTAGATGCAGAGGATTATTACAGCCTGCTGTATCGAAAAAAAATGAAAATATTGCTTTTAAAAAGACAGCCTCGAAGTTATAAAAACCATGAGGGGGAGATCAGGAACAGGCTCCTGGACAACTTTATCGGAGCAGAAATCAGCTCTGAAAAAAATTATCAGGAAAGAAAAAAAGCTGTCAGGACAGGGCATATTACTTTAAACAGTATCAGCTGCAATGCGCTCGTGCACCTTTCCAGGACTGGCATAGCGTTCAGAGTTTCTGTGCCCCCGCAAAATTGCAGATTAAGAGTTTCCCTTGCAACAGATCCCGGGACATGGAATTCAGACGGTGATGGGATAACATTTAAGATAATGATGAATGACAATCTGTTTGAGAACTTTTTTGATGAAATCGGCATGGTTGGAGAGGATCAGAAAACCACCTTTTTAAAACCCCGCGGCTACTTTTTCCGGTCCCAGCCAATATATATGCATTACCTTGACCCAAAACACAATCAGGACCAGAGAAAATGGCACAATATATCTCTTGATCTCTCAAGGTTTTCCGGAAAGGTGGTTGATTTTGAATTTGTTGCTGATCCCGGCCCGAGGAATAATGACAGAAACGATATTGCTCTATGGGGTGAGCCAGTTATTGAAGTATATTAACTTATTGACAAGCATATCAAAATCCGTTTAGCATTGGTATCAGACTTGTGGCAAAAACATCATTAGAAACAGGGATCATTCAATGAAAAAAGCATTAATTACAGGCGTTACTGGACAGGACGGAGCTTATCTCGCAGAATTTCTGCTTGAAAAAGGCTATTATGTCCACGGAATAAAAAGAAGGGCATCGCTTTTTAACACCGACAGAATTGATCATTTATATCAGGACCCTCATGAGAAAGACGTAAGGTTCACACTCCATTATGGTGACCTTACCGATTCTACCAACCTTATAAGGATAGTCCAGGAGGTTCAGCCTGATGAAATATACAATCTTGGTGCACAAAGCCATGTAAGGGTTTCCTTTGACACACCCGAGTATACTGCAAATGCTGACGGCATAGGAACCCTAAGGGTGCTTGAGGCCATAAGGATATTAGGGCTTGAAAAAAAAACAAAGTTCTATCAGGCATCAACCAGCGAGCTTTTTGGAAAAGCAGCGGAGACTCCCCAGAAAGAGACTACCCCGTTTTATCCACGCAGCGCCTATGGGGTTGCAAAGCTTTATGCATACTGGATGACAGTTAACTACAGGGAAGCATACGGGATATTTGCCAGCAATGGAATTCTCTTCAACCATGAGTCTCCTTTGCGCGGTGAAACCTTTGTAACGAGAAAGATTACCCACGGAGCAGCTCAAATTGTACTTGGGCTTCATGACAAGCTGCATCTTGGAAACCTTGACGCTAAGCGCGACTGGGGCCATGCCAAAGACTTTATAAAAGCAATGTGGCTTGTCCTTCAGCATCACAGGCCTGATGACTTCATAATTGCAACAGGAAACACACGAACAGTAAGACAGTTTGTTGAGCTTGCATTTAAAAAGCTGGGCATAGAACTTTCCTGGGAGGGAAGCGGTATAGATGAAAAGGGTCTGGTAAAGGAGATATTTCCTGCGGAATTATCTGAAATAAATGATGTTTTTTCCCTAAAGCAGAACAATACACCTCTGAAAAAGGGGCAGGTCCTGGTTGAAATTGACAGACGATATTTCCGGCCCACAGAGGTTGATCTGCTCCTTGGAGATTCTTCGAAAGCACGCAGAGAACTTAACTGGCAGCCTGAAATCAGCTTTGATGAAATGGTTTCTGAAATGGTGCTCCACGACATTGAACAGTCCAGAAAAGAAGCCCATTTGAAGCACCATGGTTTTCAAGTTACCCAGAGGCATGAGCTTTGAACCCTGATTCAAGAATATATGTTGCAGGACACAGTGGTCTGGTTGGAAGCAGCATTATCCGAACATTAGTGTCAAATGGTTTCACCAATTTAATAACCCGTGGAAGCTCTGAGCTCGACCTGAGAAGACAAAGCGATACTGAATTTTTTTTTAAGCAGTCCAGACCAGAATATGTTTTCCTTGCCGCTGCAAAGGTTGGTGGCATAGCTGCAAACAACACTTACAAAGCTCAGTTCATTTATGATAACCTCACCATAGCCTGCAATGTAATTCATGCTTCATATAAGTCCGGCGTTAAAAAGCTTCTCAACCTGGGGTCATCGTGCATTTATCCAAGATCTGCGCCCCAGCCCCTGAAAGAAGAATATCTTCTTACCGGCATCCTGGAACCCACAAACGAGCCTTACGCAATAGCAAAGATTGCCGCGATAAAATTATGCCGCTATTATTACGAACAGTATGGCTCTGAGTTTATCTCTGTGATGCCGACAAATCTATATGGGCCAAACGACAATTTCGATCTGGAAACATGCCATGTGCTGCCTGCAATTTTGAGGAAATTTCATCTTTTCAAGCTTGCCCATGAGGGAAAACAGGATCAGATTCAAAAAGATGCGGAAATTTTCGGACCAATTCCAGAGGATTTTTCAACTGCTTTGGCACTGCATTCCTGCAAAAAACCTGGCCATGAAATTGTTCTCTGGGGTACAGGAACACCCTGCAGGGAATTTCTTTATGTGGATGACCTGGCTGAGGCATGCCTGTTTCTGATGCAAAACCATTCAACATCTGAAACAGGAGAGTTTGTAAACATCGGCACAGGCAAAGACCTGACAATAAGTGAACTTGCGGATATTGTTAAAAATGAGATTGCATTTGATGCTGAAATAAAATGGGACACATCCAGGCCTGATGGAACACCTAAAAAGCAGTTGGACATAACAAAAATAAAAAACCTGGGGTGGCAGCCGGAAATTGATTTAAAAACAGGCATCAGGATGTATTATGAATGGTACAGAAAAAAAAGCGCTGGGTAATGCCTGCCCACAGCCCCCTTAATTCTGCAAATCCTCTGCTGCCTCCGGAAACAGGAGGTTGAGGGGTTTGCCCTGTTCACCAGGCACCCCAAGTGGAATGTCGTTAAAAAACAGCAAAAGACCACCGCCATTGCCTATTCGTACTTTCATTGACTTTTTTACTGTTTTTCTATATGCCTCGCCTGCCCTCAGCATTATGTCAAATGTCTCCCTGTCATCTGCGGTTATCTTTATCCATGTCAGTTCCCTGGCAACAAACCTGACAGTAAAGTTTTCGTTCTGTTTCAATGCATCGTGCCTGGCATCATCAGATGAGAATTCAAAACCACCTGGTATAACATAATGATCTTCACCCCCCTCTTTCTCAGGCACAAAAGGAGTCCGGGCTTCTTTCCGGTCAGGAGTATCTCTAACAGTGGTTGTAACTGAATTAACAGGCTGATCCGGAAGCTTTTTTTCAGGATTTGCATTCCTGTTAACAAAGTACGCTATGAGCAAAACAAGAAAAACAGCCCCTGCTGTAAAATAAGGAATTTTTCTTACTGGATAGTAGTTATGCTTTTTTTGTGAGTTGCAGTTTTTTCTCTTTTTTAATCCCTTTTCATATAATTCAACAACCTCATACGGGTCTAAATCCAGTTCCGCTGCATACAATTTCAGGAAACCTCTGACATATGACAGAGCAGGCAGAAGTTCAGCCCTGCCCTCTTCCATTGCCTTCAGGACTGACATGCTGATCTTTGTTGCATCTGCAATATCCTTCAGGGTTTTTTGCTTCTTCTCCCTTTCTGATTTTAATAATGAGCCTGCAGTTTCCATAGTGGGTGATATATTTTTAGGAAAAAAAGAAGTTTTGAAAGACTTAACACAGTCTGAAAAGTCTGAGTTAAGAAAATTCCGATGCAATAAATTGTCCCCCCCGCTTCCTCAGTCTCAGAGAGATAACATGAACTCATTGAACAAACAAGAAGAAAAACAAAAATCTTGATAAAAAATGGCTTCTGATATATTTTGTAAATGTTTATTAACCAACTCGCTTTGTTCACAGCGCGTTATTCTATTTGACGACTTCGTCTGATTTTTGTCTTTTTACGGGACCATCCTTTTCATGTATTTAAAATGAAAAAAATACTGACAATAGCAGCATCTGATTCAGGTGGCGGTGCAGGCATTCAGGCAGATATTAAAACCATAACCATATTAGGCGGGTTTGCAATGACTGCTGTAACAGCACTGACCGCACAAAATACTGTAAATGTTAAAGCTGTTCATCCCGTACCCCTGGCTTTCATCGAAAATCAGATTGATGCTGTCCTGGGGGATATAGGCGCAGATTCAGTAAAAACAGGGATGCTGCTGAATAGTGAAACCATTAAAACCGTTGCGGCAATGCTGCAAAAAAACAGAGTGTCTCCTCTGATTATTGATCCTGTAATGAAATCAAAGGCAGGTGATACACTGCTTGAACAGACTGCAATAGAAGCATTAAAAACAGATCTCATCCCTTTGTCCTTTATTGTCACCCCTAACATTGATGAGGCTTCGATTCTTTGCGGGTTCAGTGTGAACTCAATTGAAGCCATGAAAGAGGCTGCATTGAAAATACACAAAATGGGCACTGAAAATGTTCTGATAAAGGGCGGTCACCTGAAAGGTGATTCTACGGATATTCTTTATGACGGACAAAAATTTTCAGAACTGTCTTCAGAAAGAATTGACACAAAAAACACCCATGGAACAGGCTGTACCTTTTCTGCTGCAATTGCAACAGAGCTTGCAAAAGGCTTTTCTGTATTTGAGGCTGTCAAAAGGGCAAAAGATTTTATTACGGTCGCCATAAGGTTTTCTTTTTCCATGGGCAGTGGTCATGGCCCTACCAACCCGTTTGCAAATATTGCACGTGATGCCCAGATATTTCAATGCCTTTCAGAACTCAAAAATGCTTTCAAAAAACTCAGGGAAGAAAAAACAGGTCATCTGATTCCTGAGGTTCAGGCAAACCTTGGCTATGCCATACCATCAGCCGCATGCAGAGAAGATATTCTGGCTTTCCCGGGCAGAATCATAAGAATTGGAGAAACTGTAACAACTGTCTCAGACCCTGAAGCAGGTGCATCCAGACATATTGCAAAAATAATTCTGACTGCTTTAAAGTACAATAGAAGATTTCGCTCTGCAATGAACATTTCCTACAGCCCGGCTGTAATTGAACACTGCAAAACATTGGGTTTCAGTGTCTGCGAGTTTGACAGAAGCAATGAGCCACCGGATATAAAAGATATTGAAGGTTCAACCCTTGAATGGGGAACTGAAAAAGCAATCTTCAGTTTGGGAAAAGTACCGGATATAATATTTGACAGGGGAGATTTCGGCAAAGAGCCGATGACCAGGGTTCTTGGCACTGATCCTGCGGCTGTTGCAGATAAAATAATCAGAATTTCAAAGGAGATAAACCGGCAATGATAATTCAAGATGCAAGGGAAGGTAAAATTTCACCTGTAATAAGGTCAGTTGCTGCATCAGAAGGTCTGGAAGATCTGCAGATCCTGAACGAAATTTCACAGGGCAGAATAATTATCCCTGTTAACAGAAACCACGGAAAAATTCAACCGTTAGGTATCGGAAAAGGGCTCAGGACAAAGGTTAATGCCAACATCGGGACATCCAGAGACTGCTCAAACATTGATGAAGAACTGAGAAAACTTGATGTGTCAATAAAGGCTGGTGCAGATACCATAATGGATCTGAGCACCGGGGGGGATATAGACGGAATAAGACGCGAAATTCTGCGCCGTTCAACTGTTCCTGTGGGTACGGTGCCTATATACCAGGTTGCAATTGAAGCTGCGAGGAACAAAAAAACCCTTGTGGACATGACAGCCGAAGAGATCTTCAGTGTTATTGAGCAGCAGGCTGAAGACGGCGTTGATTTTATAACTGTTCACTGCGGGCTTACACGGGAAGCTGCAGGCAGAATTAAAAAGGAGGGAAGGCTCATGGATGTTGTGAGCCGGGGGGGCTCCTTTACCATTGCATGGATGATTCATAACAAGAAAGAAAATCCGCTTTATGAACATTTTGAAAGGCTGCTTGATATAGCCCTGTCCTATGATATGACCCTGAGCCTTGGAGACGGCCTGAGACCCGGATGTATTGCAGATGCAACAGACAGGGGCCAGATACAGGAGCTCATAACCCTTGGCGAACTGGCCCAGGAGGCATTATCCAAAGGCGTGCAGGTTATGATAGAGGGGCCGGGACATGTGCCGATTGACCAGATCGAATCAAACATCCTGATTCAGAAAAGCCTGTGTCACGGTGCTCCGTTTTATGTCCTTGTGCCGCTTGTAACAGACTCAGCCCCGGGATACGACCACATTACCTCTGCAATAGGCGGAGCAATCGCTGCAATGCACGGGGCTGACTTTCTCTGCTATGTCACACCATCTGAGCATCTGAGGCTTCCGACAGTTGATGATGTTCGGGAAGGGGTTATAGCTTCAAAAATTGCCGCTCACGCCGCAGATATTGCAAAAGGTATTAAAGGTGCAATGAACAGGGACATCACAATGGCAAAATGCAGAAAAAAACTGGACTGGGAAGGACAGATCAAGGCATCTCTTGACCCTGAACGCGCAAGGAGCATCAGGGGCAGCAGTACACCATCAGACAAGGATGTCTGCACCATGTGCGGAGAATTCTGTGCCATAAAGGTTCTTAACAAGGAGGAAAACTGGGGTTTCTGAACTCACGATTAAAGGTTCAACTGCTTTTTCAGCTTTTCTACAAGTTTCCGGTGTGCTTCAAATGCCAGAACAGGCAGGTCATCCAGGCTATAAAAAAACACCTCTTCCACATCATCACCTGCCTTCGGTTCACCGCATACCGGCTCTATCCTGTAGCCAAAGATAATCACACCTCCATAAAAACGGCTTTCCTGATAAAAGCAGCCCACAAATGACATAACTTTTCCTTCAATGCAGGTTTCCTCTTTCAACTCCCTCAGCGCAGCCTGCTCCATTGTTTCACCCATCTCTATAAACCCACCTGGCAGGCACCACATTCCTCTGGCAGGCTCAATTGCCCTCAGCCCTAACAGAAGCTGGTTGTCCTGGTTAAGTACAAGCGCTGTAGCAGCAGGCAGGGGGTTTTTATAATAAATCTCACTGCATAATGTACAGACCAGCCTCTCCTTCCCCTGGATGAACTTTTTTTCAAGCAGGCCTCCACACCAGGGACAAAATTTAGCCTCTTTTTTCGGCATTTCTAAAAACCTCTTTCGGGTTACGGGTTTAAAAAAAACAGGCACAAAGATAAAGGATTCAGGAAATCAAGGGGCAAAGAGATAAGGGTTCAAGGAGTCAAGGGTTCCAGGGGTCAAGTGAATCGAAGAGAAAATTTTTGATTTATTAAAAACACTCGACCCCTGGAACCCTTTATCTTTGTGTTTTGAGCATCCTCTCAAGATCTCCCTTTTCTCCCCTCTGTGCCTACAATCTTTTACAAATTTTTTCTTATGTACTCAATCCCGTTCCTGAAAAGCGCCACACCAAGCCCCTCCACCGGCAATATCTCACGTGTCCATCTGGGATGATTTGTATAATGCAGGTATGCTTCTGCATGGGGCATCATTCCGAACACCCTGCCGGTTTCATCACATATCCCGGCTATTGCCTCCACAGACCCGTTCGGGTTCAGTGGATATTTCATTACAGGGGTTTCACAGTTTTCATCGCTGTACTGAACAGCAATAAGGTTGCGTTTTTTCAGATCCTGCAGTACCTTTTCACTGGTTAAAGCAAATTTACCTTCGCCATGCCTTACAGGAAGATACAGGTTTTTCAGCCCCTTTGTAAATACACACGGAGACTTCTCATTTATCCTGAGATAAACCCACCTGTCTTCAAACCTTCCGGAATCATTAAAGGTAAGTGTCGCATCCTGGGAAAAGCTGCTGTTAAGAGAAGGTATAAGCCCTAACTTTACAAGAAGCTGAAACCCGTTGCATATTCCAAGAATAAGCTTTCCCTCCTGTATAAACCTGCAAATCTGATCAAAAAGGGTCAACCCCCGGGACGTACGGGCATATCTGAGTCTTGCTGCATTGGCCTTTGCAGAACCCAGGTCATCCCCGTCAAGAAAACCTCCCGGGAGGTTCAGAAAATGATAATCGTCAAGTTTTTTTTCTCCGCTTAACAATTTGCAGATATGAACTATTTCAACATCATCTGCACCGCCAAGCCTGCAGGCATGGGCAGTCTCCATCTCACAGTTTGTTCCATTCCCGGTTATTACTATTGCTTTTACTTTTTTCATTTCTATTAATCGCCTGCTTTATTATTATAAAGACTTTTTACACCTTTTCCCCAATTCTTTCGCGCATAAATGCGCTCCTACCCCTCTATGCCTTCTTTACCCCAAGGTCCTCTGCCAGGCCTCTTTCAGGGACCCGATATCCGCGTTAACAACAATCTCTGCGTTCAGGCCATTGACAAGAAACACCGGTTTCTCAAGCATAATGCCAATTTCTGCAAAAATATTTCCATCCATACACTTTTCAAAATCTGCTTTGTTTTCCGGTGATACTGTTACAACAAACCTGCTCTGGGTTTCGGAAAACAGAATGGAATCATTCCTGTCAAGCCCATCAACAGGAACCCTTCTCAAATCAACCTCCATCCCAAACCCTCCTGAAAAAGCAGTCTCAGCCAGAGCCACCCCCAGCCCCCCGTCAGAACAGTCATGACATGACTTTAAAAGTCCTCTGTGGATTGCTGTACTCAGTGCCCTGTAAAGTTTAAGGGCCTCCCCGGCATTTACATTTGGGACACTGTTACCCGTAAAACCGCTCATCGCATAGTATTCAGACCCTCCCAGCTCATCACGGGTTTGCCCAAGTAAAAACACAATATCTTCAGCATTCTTTGCATCCATTGTCTGGGCTTTTCTGACATCATCTGCCCTGCCTATAATGGAAAAAAGAACCGTCGGTGGAATTGATATCCTGTGCCCGCCAATAACATAGTCATTTTTCATGCTGTCCTTACCTGATATACACGGAATTGAAAATGCTGTTGTGTAATCAAAAAGGGCCATGTTTGCACGCACAAGCTGTGCAAGTTTGTACTCCCCATCAGGGTTCTTTTCAGAAGCAACAGGATCACACCAGCAGAAATTGTCAAGCCCTGCAACACCCTCAAGGCTGCCACCCACGCACAGGTAGTTTCTCAATGCCTCATCAATGGCACAGGCCATCATGTGATACGCATCAATATCAGAATAGCGGGGACAGATGCCGTGGCTGACAACAACACCTTTCATGCTTTCAAGAACAGGCCTCAAAACAGCGGCATCGCTCGGCCCGTCATTATTCAGGCCACACAGCGGCTTCACCACACTTCCACCCTGCACCTCGTGATCGTATTGTCTGACAACAAATTCCTTGCTGCAGATGTTCAGCCGGGAAAGCATTTTTTTGAGCACACCGGTAAGGTCCTCCGGCTCGGCAAAATCAGGGTTATCCTGAAGAGGGGATCGCCATTTTGCCTTAAGCTTCATGGTTGGAAGCCCATTGTGAAGAAAATCCATGGACAGATATGCTACTGTTTTTCCCTCATAACAAACATGAAAAAAACCGCTGTCAGTAAATTTTCCAAGAGTTGTCGCTTCCACTCCCATTTCACATGCAAGCTGAAGAAAATCATTTATGCTGCCGGGATCAACCGCAAAGGTCATACGTTCCTGAGCTTCCGACAGTAAAATCTCCCAGGGCTGAAGGCCGCTGTATTTCAGGGGCGCATCTTCCAGGTTTATTTCACATCCATTGCTGGACAGGGCCATCTCTCCGACAGATGATGAAAGGCCGCCCGCACCATTGTCCGTAATGCAGTTGTACAGACCCCTGTCCCTTGCTTCAAGAATAAAATCCGACATTCTTTTCTGGGTGATCGGGTCCCCGATCTGTACAGCTGTTACGGGTGAGCCTTCGTGAAACTCTTCAGATGAAAACGTGGCGCCGTGTATGCCGTCCTTGCCTATACGCCCCCCTGTCATTACAATGCAGTCACCCGGTCTGGCCGTCTTTTCCTCTGAAGGCTCACCAAGAATCTTCTTTGGAATTATACCTCCCGTGCCGCAGTAGACAAGGGGCTTGCCTAAGAATCTGTCATCAAAAACCATGCTGCCGTTTACAGTAGGAATGCCGCTTTTGTTTCCGCCATGCTCTACCCCTTCTCTCACTCCCTCAAAGATTCTTGCCGGATGAAGGATACGGGGCGGAAGGGCTTTGTTGTAAAATGGTGATGCAAAGCAGAATACATCTGTGTTAAAAATAAGCTTTGCCCCTTTGCCTGTTCCAAGAGTATCCCTGTTAACTCCGACAATTCCAGTCAGTGCGCCTCCATATGGATCAAGAGCTGAAGGGCTGTTGTGGGTTTCAACCTTAAAGACCAGGTTGTTCATTTCATCCCAGGCAATGATACCTGCGTTGTCTTTAAACACAGACACACACCAGTCACGCTCTCCAAGCCTTTTGCGGATAGTTTCAGTTGAAGCCTTTATATACGTGTCAAAAAGACTGTTGATAATCCTGCAACGACCCTTCTCATCAGTATATTCTATGTCTGCATTGAATATTTTATGTTTGCAGTGCTCAGACCATGTTTGGGCAAGAACCTCAAGTTCAACATCCGTTACAAGCGATGAAAGCCCGCAGGCCTTTCTCTCCGCAATAATTTCAGGAGAATTGAAATTGCTCTTTACTGCCATCATCTCATCAATGCCAAGGGCAAGAAGTCTTTCCCTGCTTATCTTTAGAAGCATTTTTTCCGGAACATTCAGATCAATTTCTTCTACCTCAATATTGTCCGCTCCCCTGACCTTTGGAATGACAATTTTTAAGCCCTTTTTACTGTCAAAAAAGTCCCTGTGCACAATTTCACAGCAGTGAATCAATTCATTAGCTAACAGACGGTCCACAGCAATCTGCAGATCATCCCTTGACAATCTGCCCTTAAAAAGATACTGGCGGGAAGCATAAATTTTCCCACCCCCCGGACACTCCCTGCCAATACAAAACAGGGCAGCCTCAAGGGCTGTCCTTCCAACATTGTCTGTAACTCCAGGCTTGAGGCCAACCTCAACAAGCCAGTCAAAATCATCTGTCAGGGGGCTGTCAATGCTGTAGTTCTGAACAACAGGGTCTGAGAAAGGACCTGATGCTAAAAGTTTAAGCTCGCTGCCGGTAAGTTCCATGTCAAGTGTATAGACCTCAACAGTTCTGACACTATGAACAGACAGGGAAAGCTCACTGGCTACCATTCTCCTGATCTTTTCTCCATGCGGGTCTTTTACACCATCCTTGAACCCGACTTCAATTCTGTGGGGAATATTATCTACTACAGGATGCGGGGTGCGGGGTGCGGATTCAGGTTGCGTTGTACTTTTGGGCATTGTTTATTTCCATTCTTTCACAGAATAATGAATAATATTAAAATAAAAAGCACTGAGATAAAGGGGTCGAGGATTTAAAAATAAATCAAAACTTTTCTCTTCGATTCACTTGACCCCTCGAACCCTTGAATCCTCGACTCCTTTTTTTAATTCTTTCTCAATCCTTGATTTCAAAACCGGATCACCTGCTGCCTGCATAGCCCTTTCAAGATACCATAAAGCCTTTTTTCTGTCTCCCATTTTCTCATACACCGATGCTGTTATATAATAGGTCTCAGCATCACCTGGTTTCAGGACAGTGGCCCTTTGTAATACTTTGATTGCCTTTTTATACTGCTTTACCTTTTTCAGCGCTGTTCCAAGGCTCTTGTACGCTTCTGCATAGGTATTGTTGTAGCGAATTGCCCTCTGGAATGAAAACGCAGCTTTAAAAATCGCCCCTCTTTTGAGCTGTGCTTTTCCACAGTTAAACCACGCCTTTGCACCTGGCTTCATCCTGGCGCTTTTCCAGAAAAACCAGGCAGCTTTTGTGTATTTTTTCTTTTTATAATATACAATTCCCAGGTTATTATATGCAGCAGCAAGTCCGCTGTTAAGGGCAATGGCTTTTTTAAACTCAGCCTCTGCCTGATCAATATCCCCTGTTGCCCCAAGGGCCATCCCCAGGTTGTTGTGGAAAATACCATGCCCGGGCCTGATGTTTACAGCCTGACGGTAATGGTACAGGGCTTTCTTAAAGTCTTTTATCCTGAAAAATTCACTTCCCAGATTGTCGTGTGCTCTGGCACACTCAGGAGTCGTCTCAAGAACACTTGCCCAGAGCGTCATTCCATCCTTCCAGTCCCGGTTTCTGACAATTGTCCGGACTGAAAAAAGAAACAGTATGGAAATAATTACCGCAATAAATGCTTTGTTCCACTTAGCCCCTGTACCCCTGTCACCCTGCCCCTTTGTGCATCTGTGCCTCTGTGCCTCCTCTGTGCCTTTGTACCTCTGTACCTCTGTACCTCTGTGCCTCTGTGCCTCTGTGCCTTTGTGCCTTTGTGCCTCCGGTTTATCCCATGAAAAAACATGCTTCCAGAGAGGACTGAGAGCTATTATAAACCCGACAGAGGGAAGATACAGGTAATGCTCGGCTAAAATTTCATGGTGCGGAAAAATATGGCAGACCGGAAGAAGGGTCACAAAAAACCAGATGATGCCAAAAAAAACCAGTTTTTCTCTTCTGAGGCTCAGAATGCCTGAAAAGATAAGCAATATTACAACAGATGCTGATCCTATCACACCAGGTTCAAAAAACGTGCTTGAAACAGAAAACGCATTGTATGAATAGTCAGCATGAAGAACTACCGGAAAAAGGGTAAGCTTTATGTAGCGCCATAATATCCTGAAAACCGTGGAAAAGTTGCTTTCTGCACTTCCCCCGTAATACTGCGTTCTGAGCGATGGATAGTGAAGGATAATTTTATAGTACAGGTACAGTGCTCCCATCAGGGAGAGGACAACATATGGCTTCAAACGGGTCAAAAGCTCTTTCCTGAACACTTTGCCGCTGAACCTTCCATATACGCAGATAAAATCATACAACAGGCAGACAGCAGGAAGTGTTACAGCCATCTCCTTTGAACCAAGTGCTGCAGCAAACAGAATGCTGGTCAGCACCATGTACAGTTTTTTCTCTTTCTGCCTGAACAGGATAAAACAGTAAAACCCCGAGAGATAAAAAAGCGTGCACAGAATATCCCTTCTGCCTGATATATAAGCAACACTGTCAGTATGGACAGGATGGACAGTAAAAAGCAGTGCGCCAGTAACAGCAACAGCTGCTGATCCTGTAAGAAGTTTCAGCAGGCAAAACAAAACAAATGCTGTTGCTGCATGGTACAGGATGTTTGATATGTGATAGGATTTGGGGTTCAGTCCTGAAAACGAATAGTCAATGAGATAAGACAGGAACCTCACAGGCCTGTACAGGGGGGTTCCGTTTTTAAAGCCGATTATTTCCGGAATATTTTTAAGGCTTTTAATTGCACTGTTTTCAACAATAAGGGGGATATCATCAAAGACAAACTGATTTGAAATGGTATTGCCGTAGAGGATAAATGATATTGCCACAAGCAGCAGCAAAACAGCAAAACCTCTGTAAGCTGAACCCTTGTTTTGAAGGAATTTAAGCATGTGCATTTAAGAAATGTGATTTGGGATATGTGAATTTTATGAGTTGCGTGTTACGGGTTGCGTGTCGCGGGTTTGAAAATACTGTTTTTTGTTCTTTTTCAGGCGTTATTTCCATTCTTTCTCAACATACTGAATAAATCTGTTAACTTTACTCCCTAATAGAACGTTTCCTAAATAACGTAGTATTACAACTGTCATTGCGAGCCCCGTTACTTGAAACAGGATAAACTCAGCGAAGCAATCTCTATCCGACTGATATTTCATGAGATTGCCGCGTCGCTTTGCTCCTCGCAATGACAGGTTCGTATGCAATAAAAATTACAGAACGGACTACTAATTCATTATATGAATCAAGAAATGTTTTTATTTTCTTTTCATTATGTTCATGTATATCCCGTAACCCGCCTTTCTATTGCCCCAAACTGTCAAGTTCCCTTTTCAGCTCCAGAACTTCCCTTCTGTCTGAAGGTGACATGTAAGGCAATAACTCTTCAATCTTCTTATAATCTTTATCCGCCTGTTTTCTTACAAGCTTGCTTTTTTTTGTTTTTAATATCTTTGCATGTTTTTTTAATCTCTTTTTCAGGAATTCAGCTGTTTTTGCCTTTTTTGGATTCGGGGCTTTTTTCCCTGATTTTACTTTCTGCTTCTTCCCTGTGCTCCCTCCTGCTTTTCTCGCCTGCTTTCCTATCCGTTGAGGCGCTTCTTCCCTGACTTCTGTTTTTGCTGCAATGCGGTTCTTTTTCCCCTCGTTTATAAATATTTCAAAGTCTTCATTTGCGGTTTCATCCTTTAAAACAACCTTTTTCCTGTCTATCTCCTTTATGTAATAACCGCTTATATAATCTCCAACCATGTATAGTTTGTTATCACCGCCTTTTTTTCTCCTCTTTTTGGTCCTTAATACAGCATAACTTTTATCACCTTCTATTATTGTTCCGAAAAGTTCAATTTTGGAAATTACAGGCTTTTTTGTTTTGGGCTTACCTGACTTCTTCTCCTTTTTTTGCTTCATTACCCATTTTTTCCGCTCAGGGTGAAACAGGTTCTTCTCAACAATGATATCATCCAATACTGATTTGGCATCATCTGTTACTGCTTTAACATCATCCGATTCCTTTTCAGCACTCAGCCCACTGTTCAGGAAAAATCCTGCAAAAAGAAAAAAAACAGTAAAAAATATTTTTTTATACATCAGATTACCCTGAATAATGATTCATGCTTTGTTTTTAAGTATAGCACAGCTCCTCACTGTTTTTTCGTCAATCAAACTCTGAGGATCAAGGACATTGAAACACAATAATGCAGGAACAGCAAATGCCCTGCTCAGACCTGCACAGGGTTAATTACAATCCTGACTCTCCTGTTCATCTGCCTTCCGGCTTCAGTTTCATTGCCTGCAACCGGTTTTGACTCACCCAGACCAACTGTTTGCAGACGTGCCGGATCAACATTCCTGAGTATAAGAGCATTCTTAACAGCCATGGCGCGTTTTTCTGACAGTTTCAGGTTGTAATCTTCAGATCCGGTGCTGTCTGTGTGGCCTTCAATGCGTATTTTTGTTTGGGGATATTTGTTCAGAACCTCGGCAACACGGTCTAACTCTTCATAGGCGCCTGGTTTAAGCACTGCCGAATCAACATCATACATAAGATCTGCCTTGAAGGTAATAGCCAGGATCTCCTGTTCCCGCTGAATGCTTGCCGCTTCAGCACCGGCAAGTGCCTGCCGCATCTCCTTTTCCTGCTTGTCCATGTAATCGCCAATAGCAGCACCGGTAAGACCTCCCACCACAAGACCAGAGCCTGCGCCTATGGCAGCCCCCTTTTTGCCTCCGATTGCATAACCAACACCAGCCCCCACAACCGTTCCCAGAGCAGCACCTATCACAGCTCCTTTCTTTCTCTTTGTGTCAGTTGCACAGCCGCTGAATATAAAGGCTGATAATACAATAATTACAATTAAAACTCTCTTCATGGTCTGCTCCAGAAAATATGCTTGTTCTTAACTAATTATATTCGCACAGGCTTCGGGAATAACTGCCAGAACCTGTTTTACACCCTCCCTTTTCAGGGTATGGGGTTGTTTAATATAAAAATTATTATGCCTGCTGAATACAATATACAAATAGAAATAAAGGCCGTCAACAAAAAAAGAGCCCGGAAGCAGTCTGCCTCCAGGCTCTTTTTTTGTTTCAGACAACCTTGTTCGCATGGAAAATGCGAGTCAGGTTACTTGCTTTTTTACTGCACGGTAAATGTTCCGCCGTCACAGTCACCAACACTCACGTCAGAGTCGCCTTTTGCAGCTCCCCATACCATTATAAGGGCTCTTACTGAGTTGCCGGTTCCGGATGCAGAAATAACTGTAATACCGCTTGCTCCGAAATCAACATCATCTTTAGTGATATCGCTAAAGTCTGCAGTTTCATCTCCGGTAATTGTAACACTTTTGAACCTCGGCAGCAGGCCCAGTCCGGTTCTGACACTGTCCGGGCTGACACTCGCAATGCTGCATCCAGATGGTGCACATACCTCATCGCTGCCGCTGCAGTCATTGTCGATTCCGTCATCGCAAACTTCCTCTGCTCCAGGATTCACATCAGCGTCAGTATCGTCACAGTCAATGCCTGCATCACAGTTTTCACCGTATCCGTCTCCATCCTCATCAATACACGGAGCTATGCTTGTGACCTCAAATAAATCAGCACATGTAATCTCTTCACTTCCGGTTGTCACGGTCACATCACAGGTCTCCTCTGCTGCATCATCTGCAACTGTGATATTAACAAGAACCTCAGTAGCACTGTTGACAGTTGTGCTGTCAATGGTCACACCAGTACATCCGAATGATACCACTGTTGTTCCGTCTGCAAAGTTAGTATCCTCACCTGTAATGGTTACGCTCTCAGTCTCACCAAGAAGAGCAAACATAGGGTCAACGTCCAGGCAGCTTGGCACTACACCAGAACATGAAGTGATTTCAGCTGGCTTTGTCACCTCTTCAGACAGATTTCCTGCCTGATCAGCTGCAACAACAACAACAGTATATGTGCCTGTGGTTCCTGCTGGTCCCTTGAGCTCGATAGTACCGCTTGCTCCGCTGTCAGTATCTGTTCTTGTAAATGTGTCGGTAACATCCTCGCCATCAGAGTTTTTAACTGTTACCGTGGATGCTGCTGTATCAACAGCAATATCATCAGTGATCGGAATGGAGATTCCGCAGTCAATTCCTGTTGGTGTTCCAACCTCAGGCTTGTTGAAATCAGGCGCAAACTTCAGGCTCAGTACTGAATCATCAAGTCCGCTCACATCAGGATCAGCTGTAATCTCCATGGTGGTCTTGCCTGATGATGGTTTTGCTGTAAATACGATTTTCGGTGAAGCAGTTGACAGCTTTGATGCACTGCTGGTGCTGACACCGCTCAGTGTTCCATTGTCAACCTCAAACTCCACATCAAGTTTATTACCGCTTGTCCCGTAGCTCTTTCCGGAACCTGCTGTGGTGGATGTGATTGTTACAGGTTCAATCTTGTCGCCGGCCTGGTCTGCAAAGAAGAGATCTACTGGCGTATCAGTAATACCTGGTACAGCAACAAACTTGTTCTTCATGTTCAGCGACTGCATGGCATTAACCTGAACCTTGATTGTTCCGCTTTTATTGCCCTGGGATGATTGAAGCTCCACAAAGTATGTTCCTTCATCAGGGCCTATGGTATCCAGATCAAACTCTACCTTGACAAGATCATTATCAAAATCAACCGTATGCTCGGCTTCAACGTCTGACGCAGTGTCAGTGTCATTGTCCATTGGTTTCAGGACCTTGCCTGTAAGTTCAGCATCCTCAAGCGAGGAATTACCATGAGTTGACTGGTATGCATTCCCGTGTGCATCAAGAACTATCAGTGCAGGACCCTCATTGGATGGAGCATTATTAATGGAAAGGATATTATGGTCTTCCTCAGGATCAAGGTTGACCCTGACTGTCTTAACAATAGGACCTATGGCTGAAGGCTCACCATCGCCTCCGTCAAGCGGTTTGATTCCGGTACTTGAATTTGCAGTAACAGTTACCGGAGAAACAGCAAAGGTGCTGGCATCAGCGCCCTTGAATATACAGAAAATATTACTGGCGTTCTTTGCTGTGGTAAAGTAAACAACTTTTGTCTTTGCAAGCTCGTCTTTGTCATTTGCAATTGTAACAGAGCTTGATCCGGTTGTTGAATCTTCAGGACCCACGTCCATGGCTGATCCATCAGTTGAAAGAACAGAATTCATCACCCATGACTTCTCTTTTCCGGTTCCAATCACCTTAACCTCAGAATCATCCTGCTGAACCTGTTTAATATCTGTTGCAATTGTCTGGGTTATGGCTCCCACATAATCCTGTGCAAAAAAGTCAACACCAAGGGTTTCAGAGCCCACATTATCCTCGAAAGGATCAGTGGCAATCGTATTTGAACCACCGTCCACGCTTATACTGCTGATAAAGCAGTTTGTTATGGAAGCATATGTTCCATTGGAATTTGTAGCCGGGATTGCAAATGGAATAAATGACTGCAGGCTGTAGGTATTTGTAATATAGGCATTCGCATAGTCAGAATCATAATTCCATGGAGAAACAACCTCTCCGCTATCAGCACTGTTTACAGCAATGGGATTGCCTGTTCCGGCATCAGCTGTTTTCTTAAGAGAAACCCTTA
Source organism: Deltaproteobacteria bacterium (assembly GCA_024276465.1). Classification (GTDB taxonomy): domain Bacteria; phylum Desulfobacterota; class WTBG01; order CAIYCZ01; family CAIRTM01; genus JAJRXD01. The sequence goes on along the minus strand of JAJRXD010000052.1, from coordinate 11,260 downwards.
CATTTCCTGCTCCGGAATTATCAGGGTTAAAAGGTGCCGGGTTGTCATACCTGTCATAGGATACAACAGCACCATAGATATTTGTTGATCCGGATTCTCCTGCCACCTTGAACTGGCCTCCTGAAGGCTTTTTCAGCGGATCCGGGGGCAGATAGAATACATCAAGGGGTGATATGCTCATTGTTTTTGGTGGACTTCCCTGGCCTAAGAAACCGCATTCCAGATGAGCAGAATACTTGGTTATCTGGTTTAAAGGCAGTCCGACAATTGTTATGTTTTCTGTCTCATCTGCTTTGTAATGTGACGTATCACTTCTTGATGAGGGGGCAGTAGGTGAAATGTAATATTTTTCCCTGTCAAACAGAGAAACTTCAAGTTCCTCATTGGAGTTTACATCATTCATCTTGGAGCCGATCACTCTGGTACATCCTGCAGATGCAGACCATGTCACTGTAATACCGTTTGCAAACAGCCAGCTCATGGCATTCATCTGTGAAGCCCTGGTTGACCAGTTGCTCTGGTTTGCAGCAATCCACTCGGGAATCATGATATCATGAACCGGCACGGATGTGCTCACATGACCGTCAGTAAGTGTTTCAGATGATGTAACCTTTAAGTCAGTTGTAACCGAGGTAATACCGAACAGTCCAAGAACCGTAACATTCTGCATGCAGTCAGGCACATTGTCAGTATAGTAGAATTCCTTTGTACCGTCATTATCACCATCATAATATCTTGCAGCAAAAATATCAACGGTTGTTGAGTCCCCGGCTGTCTTTGTTGCGCCCTTGTCTGACTGAGCAGACGGCAGCTCATCAAGCACATCCGGCAGGGTTCCAACGCCACCGGTCAGGGCAACAAATGTGTCTGCCTCCGGAGCCATAAGAGTATAATCCTGATCAGCTGTAATTGTGGAACTGCCCTTTTTGAGAGTAACAGTTATTGTGTCATCTCCAACTTCCTTGACACCGTCAAAATTTACAGCAAACTCCTGCCATGCCTGGTTTACACTGACAGTTACTTTTTCAGCTGCAGCCAGAAAGTCACCAAACCTTGAAAGAGTAAGGTCAGTTGCAGGCTGGGTTGAAAAACGCACATCATCACCATAGTTTGCAGACTGAATGGAAAGTGTGGAATCTGTTATATCCGCGCCGCCAAATGTTGTTGCCAGCTCACCATTGTCATCCAGAATCACAACCCTGCATCTCATCTCATCACCAAAAACCTCAGGGGAAGTGGTGTCAGCTTCAATATGCAAAGTTGTAGCCTCACCTGCAATGACATTGCCGGCAAAAAATGCCATTGACATCATAAGACTGATAAAAAGTACTAAAAGTTTTTTTGTCATACTTTACTCCTTTCACTTATTAAGTGAGTAAAAAAATTTCCTGCTAATAAACTGCTGTATTTACTTAATTACTGCTGTATTTAAATATTATGTTTATGTTCCCTTAATCACCTCCTTCTATAAAAAATATTTTTCCTCTTTTTAATTTCATCTGCTTTTTCCTGTTAGTTATCATCGAATACTTACAGTATTTATGTAAGTATTTTGCAAAAAGATACACCTTTGTCAGCCCCGATAAAAAAATATCTGTAAATATCGGCAGTTGAAAAACAAACTAAAGGATTTTTATGGGGGTTGTCAAGTTTTTTTTAATTTATTCTAATAAAATTAATTGCAAAAAAAGAAAAGATTTTATAAACAAACCCCTTTTTAGACAATTCTTATACGTTTTTATACGCTCAGAGGATTTATTCTTCCTTTTTTTTGCAAATTTTTTACCTACTTAAACACAGAATTCATAAAAAAGTTTCAAAAAAGTTTTATAAATACAGGGACAATGTTTTTTTTAATACTAACCGACCACTTCGCTTGAAACGCTAAGATAAAGGGTTCCAGGGGTCAAGGATTCAAGGGGTCGAGTGTTTTTCTTCTAATGATTTAATGAGTGCTTTGAGCATCCTCTCAACATCTCCCATTTCTTCCTTAAGTGCTTTTAAAGTACCGGTTTCAACATAATTCAGATCACCTGACAATAATAGCTGGGTCTCTAACTCACAAATTGAACCATAGGCTATATATATAGAAATCTAATATAGTCCGGTGTTGTTTTTCTCCCATATCCTTGTGCTATATTACTACACACTGAGACTGCTGCTCTTCTTGTTTGCGATGTCAGACCATATCTTTCTTCTTTAGGAAATCCCTTTGTTGTTCTGTAAATTTCCAAACACAGCTTATAGGATTTCTTCCAAACTTTTAACTCTTTATAATTTTTAAGCATTTCACTTGACCCCTCAAATCCTTGAACCCTGGAACCCTTTCTTTACTCCCCAAACCTTCTGCACAAAACATTATTCTGCCCGCAGACATCAAAAATCCTTTCAAGCCTGTCTCCGGGTACAGAAGCAATGGCAACAAAAGCCTCGGTTGCTCCTGTCCTGTCCGACACAGTTCCGATATCCTCTATTTTCCCAAGCACCTGCACCCCATGAATCCTTCTTTTCTGTTTAAATGGGTCATCATCAAGAAATCCGACAACATTAAATTTCATTGCCGGATTGTTCCGTATCTCCCTGAGGGCCATCTCACCGGCATCTCCAGCCCCTATCAGCAGCACCCTGCTCCTGCCCACAGGCTGGCTCTCAAGATACTCCCGGAAAATGCGCAGCGAAAAATGCGCCCCGCTGATCAAAAGAAGACTCAGCATCGCATCCACTACAAAAACAGTTCTGGAAAAATACTGAAACCGCGCATACATCAGAATTATAAAAACAATAATTAGCGAGCTTATCAGGACTGATTTCAGTATGTTGATAAAGTCCCGCACACTGACATGCCGCCAGACTGTCTGGTAAAGCCCGAAAAAATAGAAAACAGATATCTTGACAACCACAACAATCGGAAGGGTGTTAATAAAATAGCTGCGCTGGAGCTCAGGCACACCTCCTTCAAACCTGATAAGATATGCGGCAAAATAGGAAACAACTACAAGAACAAGGTCAACAAATATTTCCATAAACCTCTGGGAATTGACAAGCAGTGCCTTCACCTGCCTTCCCGGAGTGTATGCTGCCTGGTTTGCATCACTGTTTTTCCCCTCTGAATACCCTAAAAAAACACAGAAATAGAAAAGACCTATCAAAAATACCAGGGCAACTGCCCCAAAAGCAAAGGGGTTAATCTCGCTGAAAAAAAGCGCTCCGAGACCGGCAACCGCTGAAATTGTGTAAAGGATGAGAACTGTCTTTTTTTCGCTGAACCCAAGGGCAACAAGGCGATGCGAGAGATGATCCCTGCCTCCCTGAGAAATCGGCGTCCCTTTGATCCTTCTCATCAAAGTTACAAAAGCTGTATCAATAATTGGTATTCCCAGGATAAGCACAGGAACAAGAAACGTTACAAAAAGGCTTGAGGCATGCTTCCAGGTACCTGATACAGAAAGGGAAGCAAGCATAAATCCCAGAAACATACTCCCGCAGTCACCCATGAAGATGCGGGCAGGATTGAAATTGTAAAAAAGAAACCCGATACATGATCCGGCTAACACAATCGACAGCAGGGTAACAGGGTCATTTCCATTAGGAAACGAGAAGATAAACAGTGCACTTGAGCTTATGGCTGCAATTCCTGCAGAAAGACCATCCATGTTGTCAATCAGATTAAATGCATTTGTAAGACCTACTATCCAGAAAAATGTAAGAGGGTAGGAAACAACAGGCCACGGGATAATTTCCACTACAGTTCCCATGCTGATCAAAAGTGCTGTAACAGCAATCTGCCCTATAAATTTTACCTGGGGTGTAAGCCCCCTCAGATCATCCGCAAGCCCTAACAAAAATATAAAACATCCCCCTATCAAAATCGGCAGTGTTTTTTCTGAAAACCCATAATTATAAAGAAAAAGAGTGACAAAAGATAAAAAAATTGCAATGCCACCTAAAACAGGTGTGGATTTTGTGTGCCACCTGTCCCTGCGCGGCTCATTAACACAACCAGCTTTTAGAGCCGTAAGCCTGACAAGGGGGGTAATAAGCGCTGAAAGCGCCATGGATATGATAAAAAAAAGAAGGTATTTCATATGTAAAAGCAACTAAAGTGAACTAAAGTTAGAAAAAACAGGAACAAAGACAGCAAAGACAAAGGGTTCCCTTGAACCCTCGACCCCTTGACCCCTTGACCCCTTGAACCCTCGAACCCTTTTTCCCTCTGCGCCTTTATTCCTTATACTTATAATATTCAATCACAGAATCAATAATTCCCTCTATGTCCACAGAAGGGTCAAAACCTACAAAATTTCTGGCTTTTGATATGTCCGGAACACGCCTTCTCATATCCTCAAAACCCTCCTGGTACGCCCTGTCATATGGAATATAGACAATCTCCGATGGACTTTGTGCCTTTTCCTTGATTAAATACGCAAGGTCTTTAATGCTTATCTCGCGGTCGCTCCCCACATTGAAAACCTCTCCAACAGCGTCAGGGTGCTCACACAGGGGGATAATGCACCCTATAACGTCTTTTACAAAAGTAAAACTGCGTGTCTGCTGCCCGTCACCGTAAACAGTTATGGGCCGGGATTCTAATGCCTGCTGGACAAGCGTGGGAATAACCATTCCGTAGCGACCTGTCTGTCTTGGCCCGACCGTGTTGAAAAGCCTTACTATTACAACCGGCAGCCCTTTTTCCCTGTAATAGGCCAGAGCAAGAAATTCATCAATTGCCTTTGAGCAGGCATAGCTCCACCTGGCTTTTTTTGTGGACCCTAATACCATGTCATCATCTTCCCGGAAAGGCACCCTGTCGCTTTTTCCATAAACCTCAGAGGTTGATGCAATCACAACCTTCTTTTTTTTCTTGTTTGCAAACTGCAGTACCACCTCTGTTCCGTAAATGTTTGTCTCTATAGTATTAACAGGCGACTCTACAATGAGTTTAACTCCGACTGCTGCTGCAAGGTGAAAAATCACGTCACACATGTCCACAAGCTCAGCTAACACCTGCAGATTTCTTATGGAATCAAGGGTATAATGGAACAAGGGGTTTTCTTTCAGATGGATAATATTTTCCATGCTTCCTGTTGAAAGATCATCAATGACAAAAACTTCATCTCCCCGCCCTAACAGATGCTCTGCAAGATGTGACCCTATGAATCCTGCTCCTCCTGTAATGAGAACTTTCACTCTTTTATTGCTCCTTCCATGTTTTCCGTCCAGGTTGTGAATTTGCTGTTTTTACAGGTAAAATATCTTCCCTGCTGTTTCTCTTTTAACCCATCTAAAGTTGAAAAGTTTTAAAAAAAATGTAATATTATATATATAAGAAATTACTGTCCATGGATAGTCGCACTGCAAAGGGTACGAAAAAATTCCTGTGCAACTTAAAAATTTTCTGTTTGTATACTGTATAAATAATTAATGAGGAGTTTTAATATGCGATTAATAATATTATTAGCTTTTTGTCTGCTTTCAGCTTTTCTTTCCTTTTTTAAAATGCCTTTGTATGCACTTACTACTGATGAAGTCATTCTTTTAAAGCAAAACGGGGTTTCTGATGATACAATCCAGCTAATGATACAAAAAGAAACAGACAATAAAAAACTGTCCGGATCTTCAATCCGTATAACAGAGGACGAATCTTCAAGAACATACTCAACAGGCAAACCCTCAGGCACTCCCCTGACACGTGAGGAACAACGAAACGTGGAAAGAGCCTGGGAGATGCTGCAGGATCTCAGAATAAGATTGAGAATTACAGACTAACCCTCTCGCCTTACTGCTTTGTGTTAATACCTGAACATTGCACCTCTTTTTCCGCAGCAGATCTCTCCATCTGCCCAAAATCAGAAAAATTTTAGGCGCTTTCTTCCAATAAGTCAAATTTTTTATCTCCTTGACAGTTTGGGCTGATCTATGATAAATCTGGATGCAGGGTTGCTTTAAGGCAACCCCCTCCTGATCATTTAAACCCGCATTAATGCTCCATGTCTCCTTCACGGTTCCGGGTTAAATGAAACATTCAGTCAACCTCTATATAGTGGCTGAACGTAAATTCCTGAGTCTGCAGAAGCGCCTTCAGGCGCGAAAAACAGAACTGATATCGCGCCTGAAGGCGCTCCTGCAGAAAATTATTTTTCGGTTTCCAACCTGAATCAGGGTTTTCGTTCAGACACTACTTTATTATCTTTATTGGAGTTATCATGAGAGAAGTTGTAATTGTAAGTGCTGTGAGAACCCCTGTTGGAGATTTTAACGGGGTATTTAAAGACCTGGCCGCTACAGAGCTTGGCAGCATGGTAATATCAGAATCCATCAGCCGGGCAGGCATTGAAAAGGAAGATGTTGATGAAGTCATAATGGGCAACGTCCTGCCTGCTGGACTTGGACAGAATCCTGCGAGACAGGCCATGATAAAGTCCGGCCTTCCAATGACAGGTTCTGCTCTGACAATAAACAAGGTATGCGGCTCAGGGCTAAAGGCTGTGATGCTTGGAGCGCAGGCCATCGCATGCGGTGATGCTGATGTGGTCGTAGCAGGCGGAATGGAAAGCATGAATCAGGCTCCATACTATCTTGACAAAGCCCGCTTCGGCTACCGAATGGGAAATGCCCCTTTGATAGACAGCATGGTTCATGATGGCATTTGGGATGTGGTAAGCGATTTTCACATGGGATATGCTGCAGAAATCGTATCTGAAAAATTCGGCATCTCCAGGGAGGATATGGACAGGTTCGCCCTTATGTCAGCAGAACGTGCAATAAAAAGTATTGAAAACGGGCTTTTCCGGGAAGAGATTGTGCCTGTCAGTGTCCCCCGGAGAAAGAAAGAGCCCAGGCTGGTTGACACGGATGAAACTCCCCGACCGTTAACAATGGAGGCTTTATCGCAGTTAAAACCGGCCTTTAAAAAGGGGGGGAAAGTAACAGCCGGCAATGCTTCCAAAATCAGTGACGGTGCTGCAGCACTTGTAATTATGGAAAAACAGAAAGCTCTTAATGCCGGGCTCAAACCCCTTGCCTCTGTAGGGGCACAGGCTGCTGCAGGAATGGACCTTGAGGATGTGCTGGTAACACCGATAAAGTCAATTCCAAAGGTTTTAAAAAAAGCAGGCCTGAAACTTGAGGATATCGACCTGCATGAAGTAAACGAAGCTTTTGCAGTATCTACCGTCGCCATAAGCAGAGAGTTGGGCATCCCGTTTGAAAAATTAAATGTCCACGGAGGGGCGGTTGCTCTTGGACATCCCATAGGTGCAAGCGGCGCAAGGGTACTGGTTACGCTTCTTTCTGCAATGAAAAAGAGAAATGCCCGGCGGGGCATGGCATCCCTTTGCCTTGGCGGGGCAGAAGCTGTCAGCCTGATGGTCGAGATGGACTCATCTGATTGAAAATAAAATTCATGGAAAAATATAAAAATATAAAAATTACCATTGAAAAAAACATAGCTACCCTGACATTTAACAGACCTGATGTGCTTAATGCCCTTAACAGCGAAACTGTCTCTGAAACACTTGCAGCTGTTCAGGAACTTGAAAACAAGTCCGGGATAAGGGTCATAATCCTCACAGGAGCTGGAAGGGCATTTATAGCTGGTGCTGATATTTCAGAGATGATCAGAAAAACTCCTGAAGATGCACAAAGATATTCTGAATTAGGGCATGATCTTATGAACACCATCCAGTTCATGGAAAAACCTGTCATAGCCGCAGTTAACGGCTATGCCCTTGGAGGAGGAACAGAGGTTGCCCTTGCCTGTGACATACGCCTGGCCTCAGACAAAGCCAAATTCGGGCTGCCTGAAACAAGCCTCGCTGTAATTCCGGGATGGGGCGCAACCCAGCGTGCTGCCAGACTGATCGGACCTGCAATGGCAAAGGAGCTTATCTTTACGGGCGATATCATCAGCGCTGATCGAGCCCTGGGAATTGGCCTTGTCAATCAGATAGTACCTCCTGAAAACCTCATGGCTGCGGCAATGGACATGGCAGGAAAAATCTGCAGGAATGGACAGATTGCAATCTCTCAGGCTAAAAAAATAATCAATGAAGGAATTGATAAATCTTTTAAGGATGGGTGCAGGATGGAGACAGATGCATTTGTAACATGTTTTCAGACTGAAGACCAGAAAGAGGGGATGAAAGCATTTCTTGAAAAGAGAAAGCCTGACTTCAAAGAAAGATGAACTTTGATGGCATCGTAAAAAATTCTATAAAAACAGGGAAAGAAACATGAACCACAGAGTAAGGGCACGATACATCATCGTGCCCTTACTATCCTCTGTGTGTTCTGTGGTTTCATTTGACAATACGTTACTTTCAAGGAGAGCATAAAATGACTTCCGACAATTACGAAGACAAGCCAAGCTGGAGTGAAATTGACAAAAAAAAAGACTCCAGCAAACATGCCTCAGGGGATTCCGCTGATTCCAGACCAAAATCACCTAAAAAGGACTGGATACATAAAATGTATCTTAAGGAAATAGAAGGCCTTTTTAAAGGAAAAAGAGGCTCAAAGGAACACAGCGTTGCATTAGAGGCAATACATAAAAAAACAGGAACAAAACAGTTCAATACTGCTGCAAAAAAATACATTAAAGAATACGGATTGCCCGATGACTGGAGCACTCTGTTTCTTCTTATTGATTATAAAGAATTAAAGGTTGTAAAACAGGTTATAACTCTGCTTAAAGAAATGTCAAAGGAGGAGCCTCTCAGCCTGAAAGAGGGGTTTAAAAGCAAGCTGAACATAATAGCCATGACATCACCTGATGAAAAATTAAGGGATCTGGCAGAGGAGACGCTTGAGGACCTGTAACACCAGAAATTCCTGTTCAGCTCAGGCTAATATCTTTTTTTAATGGCTTTCAGTTTTTTCAGATAAGCAACTCTGTTTGCAAGCTGGCTGTGACTCTGAATATCATTTATCAGAGCATCAAGATGCGGCCTGATGTCGACTCCATATCTGTTTAATTCATGCCTGTTAGCCTCATCAAGAATAAGAATACAGTAATAAAGCATTAAGCTTCTTATTTTTGAATCCCTTCTGAACAGATATGACTGGCCAGCAATTGTTTTAATAAAAAAACATGCATACTCATACATCACCTCAGGCGAAACAGCTGTTCTACCCGGCTCATCAGATCTGTTCCACGGGTCCATCCATTTGAAAAAAAGTTCCATTGTGGGCTCGATAATTTCAGCTTCGCCCTTAAGAATATCCTTTATTACCTGAATGTTTTCCTTTCCAAGGACCCGGTAAAAATATGTAATATTTTTAATAAGCGTATATAAATCTTTTGTTTCACCACTCACTACAGGTCTTGCCTGATTCAATCTGTCTATAAGCTTCAAAAAATAGTCCTGGGAGCTGTCATAGATTTTGTTTTTTGTCAGGTACCCCTTCTGGTCAAGGTACATGAAAAAATTTATTACTTTATTGGCTGTTTTTTCTGTTTCAGCCCCTTCACCATAGGTTCCTTCAGGGGCTTTGCCAAAAGCTTCTGAAAGCTTCTTTTCATCAACTCCCGGTTCCTTCTGAACTATTTCATTTTCAAGGGTGGCAACTTTTTCCTCAAGTTCTTCTGCTCTTTTCTGCCACTGCTTCCGTTCTTCTAAAACAGCCTGCCTGGTGGTCTTCTCAACAAACCTGTCCTTTAAAAAATATCCTGCAGCTGCTAAAACAAAAACTATTAATATGGATAAAAATATTTTCTTTGCCATTATTCCTCCTGAAACAATTTTTCTTCAGTCTGATGATTTCGCAGTATACACCCTGCCTCTCTATTATGTAAACTTAATTCAGACCCATAGTGTCAGGAAAAAGACATTCCCTGAGCTCTGGATTTATGCTATACTGTAAAAACAGATGGCTAAGCGGAAACATGTAGTTTCCTTAACCCTTTCCCAAAAAAAAATCAAGAATAAATGGGGGCGAAACGGATTCGACGGAGGTAAGTGAAGCACTGACTGCATACCGAGGTTTCTATCGGCTCGTTAAAAAGGTAGAACATAACATAATCGCAAACGATTATAATTACGCTCTGGCCGCTTAATTGCCGGCCGGCGTCCCATCTGATCTTTCCTGCGGAGATGAATGGGGCGTAACTTAAGCAGGATAGCTGCTGGTTTTTTCTCAGGGAACTTGCGGCAAATCTCATCCTGAGATAGTTTTTTCGGAATCCTGCTCCTGGGGGTCTGAAAAAATGAACCTTAAAACAGGGGATAAGTATGTAGATGTTAGTGTGGAATGCTTTCGGACCGGGGTTCGACTCCCCGCGCCTCCATCCTTCGCTTCGAAACGAAGTGCAGAAGCGAAGGATGTCGCGCCGTAGCCTTAAGGCAAAGGTGAGGAATGATGGCAATAGACGATCAGAATCTTGCAGCACTGTTGAAAGAGCTTCGGAAACAGTTGGCCTTAAGCCAGGAGGATCTGGCACGGGAACTCGGCATCAGCTTCGCCACGGTAAACCGCTGGGAGAGGGGTTGGGGGTGAGGGTACGAAGTATAAAGATAAAGCCGGCTGGTGGAAGTCAGCCTCGCTTGATGATATCAAAGGCCATGGATATGTCCTGACCCCTGACCGTTATGTGGGCGCGGAAGAGGTTGAGGACGACCTGCCTGCGCCGCGTCCAGGAGTTTTCTTTGTTTATGCATTAAATGTGAAGGCGGAAGCTACTACATTGGTCATACTGACAACATTCCTCGGCGATGGCAAGAGCATGTGTCGGGCAAAGGCGCTGATTGGACGAAAAAGCATAAGCCTATTTAATATTGCCCACTATGAAGAGTTCACAAGCAGGGAAGATGCGGTTGCCAGAGAAAAGGAGTTAAAATCAACCAGTGGAAGAAGATGGTTAAAAAAGGCCATCGCCGAAAGACGGGCGCGGCAAGCAGGCGGTATCCCGTTTAAAGAGAAGATGAAGGAGCTCTCCGCCGAGCTGTATGCCCAATTCGCCAAGGCTGACCAGCTTGAGGCCACGATCAGGAAGAATCTGACACACCTTGGATTCGGGGAATAGTTTATGGCAGAGCTCAATCAACTTGTTCCCATTGAAAATATACAGGGCATGATCTTCACCGTTCGAGGTGTTCAGGTGATGATAGACCGTAGGACTTATGGGACATCCTATAGTTCTCCTGTCAAGAAAAAAATAAAAAATAAATTTTGATGCAATATCAGCAAGATAGAAACCCCATTATTTTTAGGCGCAGTACTCCATTATGTCTTGAACGACATTTTATAAAGTCGGCGAGTTTCT
>JAJRXD010000051.1 GCA_024276465.1 Deltaproteobacteria bacterium | reverse complement strand
GTATAACCGCATTGTATATGCGGCTGTCGTCGGTGGCTACCAGGACATGATCAACAAGACGCGCCTGGACAGCATGCTCATACACATGCTGAATTATTGGTTTTCCTTTGAGCAGGGCAAGGGGTTTTCCGGGGAAACGGGTTGCGTTATAACGTGACGGAATTATAACAACAACCTTATGCATAGAATACTATACAACAGTTGTTGTATTAGTTCAAGAGAAAATGAAGATTGATGAAGCATTTTATAGAAAAACAAAAACATTTCGTGAATGACTATATGCCTGCCCGTATCGTTTCAACTCTCAATACTTTATTTAATTTCTTTATCAACAAATAATTGCCAGATAATTGTATAAATTTCCTGAGTTTCTATGTTATAATGCAAGACTTTTCTTTAGTAACAATTTAGTCAGTGTATTTTTTACCAAAAAAGGAGAATATCGGAATGTTAATAATCGGTGAAAAAATAAGTGTTATCGCCAAAAAGGTAAGAGAAGCTATGAACAACCGTGATGCCAAACCCATTCAGGACCTTGCAAATGCCCAATGGAAGGCAGGCGCTCATTTTATTGATGTTAACATCGGTCCTGCAGAGGACAATGGGGAAGACCTGATGAAATGGATGGTAGAGAGTATACAGCAGGTCGTTCACGCGCCCCTCTGTCTCGACACAACAAATGCATCCGCGCTTGAGGCAGGGCTCAAGGTCCATAACAACCAATGGGGACGTGCCCTCATTAACTCCACTTCAAACGATCCCGAAAGATTCGGCATGCTGGAACTGGCGGCCAAACACAATGCGGAAATCATAGCGCTCACGATCAGCAAGGGAGGGCTGCCGGCCGACGCAGAGGAAAGATGCGGCATAGCCGCGGAAATCATGGCAAGGGCCGCGGAATTCGGTGTGCCGCTTGAGGACATTTACCTTGATCCCCTGATTCTTCAGGTCTGCACCACACAGGACCAGGCCATGCATTCCATCAAGGCCGTCCAGATGTTTCAGGAGCTGAATGATCCGCCTATGAAGACAGTAGTAGGTCTAAGTAATATTTCAAACGGAGTGCCGAGGGAGTTAAGAAGTCTGATAGACAGAGTGTACCTGTCACTATTGATGTATGAGGGACTGACCGCAGCCATTGCAAATCCTCTGGACAAAGACCTTATGGATGTCATGAAGACTACAGATGTATTTCTAAACAAAACACTTTACGCACATTCATATCTGGAAATGTGACAGAAATAAAATATAAAAGATAAAAAATTAAAATTATGGAAATCTTTTTAAAATAATATAGACACTCCTTGATTTTGATTTTAAATTTTTGATCTTTAATCTTTTTGGAGGTAATTATGTCATACGTTGTTCCTAAAGAATCATTTAACGGTCAGGTATTGACTGTAGATTTCGGCAAGGATGACAAGGCCCTTGCAATCGGCGGTGATCACTGCCTGCCCTTCCTGACATTTGAAGGAGAAATGCTGAACAAGCCTGTGATAGCCTTTGAGATTCAGGACTGTCCGCCTGACGACTGGCCTGATACTGTAAGAGATGTATATAAAGATGTCAGCGGAGATCCGGTTGCCT
>JAJRXD010000050.1 GCA_024276465.1 Deltaproteobacteria bacterium | reverse complement strand
CTGACTGCAATGACAACAATACCTGCACTGATGATGCCTGTGTGGCTAATGCATGCCAGTACACCAGCAACACAAACCCCTGTGATGACGGCCTGTTCTGCACTGATAATGACACCTGCTCTGCGGGTGTCTGCTCTTCCGGATCTCCAAAAGACTGCTCTGCTGCTGCTGACCAGTGCAACTCAGTAATATGTGATGATATTACTGACCAGTGCATTGCCCAGCCCCTGACTGACGGCACGGCCTGCAGTGACGGCCTGTTCTGCACTGACAATGATACCTGCTCTGCAGGCACATGCTCTTCCGGATCTCCAAAAGACTGCTCTGCTGCTGGTGATCAGTGCAACTCAGGGGTCTGTGATGATATTACTGACCAGTGCATTGCCCAGCCCCTGACTGACGGCACCCCCTGCAGTGACGGCCTGTTCTGCACTGACAATGATACCTGCTCTGCAGGCACATGCTCTTCCGGATCTCCAAAAGACTGCTCTGCTGCTGGTGATCAGTGCAACTCAGGGGTCTGTGATGACATTACCAACCAGTGCATTGCCCAGCCCCTGACTGACGGCACCCCCTGCAGTGACGGCCTGTTCTGCACTGACAATGATACCTGCTCTGCAGGCACATGCTCTTCCGGATCTCCAAAAGACTGCTCTGCCTTTGCTGATCAGTGCAACTCAGGGGTCTGTGATGACATTACCAACCAGTGTGTAGCCCAGCCCCTGACTGACGGCACCCCCTGCAGTGACGGCCTGTTCTGCACTGACAATGACACATGCTCTGCAGGCACATGCTCTTCCGGGCCTCCAAAAGACTGCTCTGCCTTTGCTGACCAGTGCAACTCAGGAATATGTGATGATATCATTGATAACTGTACAGCCCAGCCCCTGACTGACGGCACCCCCTGCAGTGACGGCCTGTTCTGCACTGACAATGATACCTGCTCTGCCGGACAGTGTGTTGGCAATGGTTCACCCTGCCAACTGCCGGAAGTCTGCGATGAGGACAATAATACATGTGTGCTGTGCGGCACTTCTGATTATGACAACGATGGTTTAGGAGATGCATGTGATAATTGCTTTGTTTCAGGCCTGCCTGATACTGACACACCTAACGGTCCTGCACGTGGCTCCTGTGCAGCAACAACAAGCGGTGTTGTGTATGGAACAGGGGTTGAATGCACGTCTGATACTGAATGTCAGGCAGGCGAGATCTGCCAGATGAATCAGGAGGATTATAACGCAAACGGTGTGGGCGATGCGTGTGAATGCTATGCTAATATAGATACTAACCAGTCACCAGCAAATGTTGATATTTTTGACCTGCTTGTAATGAAAGGGGAATACGGCAGAATTGACTGCAATCAGACAACCCCCTGCAATGCAGACATAGATGGTAATGGAAAAGTCGATATTTTTGACCTGCTGATAATGAAAAATCAATATAACAGGACGAACTGTCCGCCTGTTCAGTAAAGATCAGGATTTTTAAAAAAAATATACAGGAGGCTGCCCAGGAACAGATTTGTGTCATATTAATCAAGTCCCGGGTTAAGACGGTTTTTTATAAGGTCATCAGTATTAATTGACAGGCAACAGATAAACAGATAAACTTTCAGCTGTTAGGCCAAACGCCTGGAGATTGACTGAAAATGAGAATTACCCTTGCACAGCTCAACCCTGTGGTGGGCGATATTGACGGAAACCTGTCAAAAGCGTTCGATGTACTGTCCAGACACAGCAGGGATTCAAGCGACCTTATAGTGTTTCCAGAACTTTTTTTAGCTGGTTACCCTCCAAGGGACCTTCTTGATAACCCACGGTTTATCCAGAAGGCTGGCAGAGCCCTGAATGAACTGGCAAAAGCCTCTGCAAACCACCCAAATACAGGCATCCTTGTGGGCACCCCCACCCTGACAGAAAGGCAGACAGGCCATGGCTGTTACAACTCTGCTGTTTTGATATACCAGGGGGAAAAACTTTTCAGCCAGCACAAATCACTTCTTCCAACATATGATGTTTTTGATGAAGCACGCTACTTTGACACGGCCCCTGACATCCGGACAGTATTGTTCAAGGGCGAGATGCTTGGGATATCTGTTTGCGAGGATGCCTGGAACGATCCTCAGTTGTGGAAACACCGGCATTACCCCTTTGACCCCATAGAACATCTGGCACGTCAAGGAGCTACCGTCATTATTAACATTTCAGCCTCTCCGTTTCAAATGGGAAAGCAGGAGATACGCTGCAACATTGTCAAAAGCCATGCAAAAAAATACAGGGTGCCATTTGTGGTTGTCAACCAGGTAGGAGGCAATGATGAGCTGATATTTGACGGCAGGAGCATGTGTATTGACATGAATGGCACGCCTTTAGAGGTCTTTCCGTCTTTTAAGGAGCATGTAAAAACTGTTGATTTAAGCCTTGCCGGGAAAACCGGAACCTTTGCCGTGCAGGGGAAAACCGAAAGTGTCTGTAAGGCGCTTGTGATGGGCATCGGAGATTATGTAAAAAAGTGCGGCTTCTCAAAGGCTGTTCTGGGCTTGTCGGGGGGCATTGATTCTGCTGTTACCTGCTGCCTGGCAAAGGCTGCCATTGGAAAAGAAAATATCCTTGGCGTTTCCATGCCCAGCCCCTATTCCTCAAAAGGAAGCATAGAAGACTCCCGAAAACTTGCTGAAAACTTAGGGATCAGCTTCAAGGTAATACCAATCTCGCCCATATATTCTTCTTTCCTTGAAACTCTCCGGGAACATTTCAGGGGATGCCGGCCGGATATTACCGAGGAAAACATTCAGGCCAGAATCCGGGGAAACATTTTAATGGCTCTTTCCAACAAGTTTGGACACCTTTTGCTTTCAACAGGCAATAAAAGCGAGCTTGCAGTCGGCTACTGTACCATGTACGGGGACATGGCTGGTGGGCTCAGCGTGATTTCCGACGTGCCCAAAACAATGGTGTACAAACTGGCCCATTACATTAACAGAAAAAAAGAGGTTATCCCGAAAAAGATAATAGAAAAGCCGCCGTCAGCAGAACTAAAGCCTGATCAAAAAGACCTTGACACATTACCTCCATATGATCTCCTTGACCAGATCCTTTACTGTTATGTGGATGAAGGCAAATCTTTACAGGATATCCTCAGCATGAACTTTGATCGTGAAATTGTAAAATGGGTAATCAGAGCTGTTAATAAAAATGAGTATAAAAGGAGGCAGGCTGCCCCTGGACTGAAGGTGACTTCAAAGGCTTTTGGAATGGGAAGAAGGATGATGATTGCAGCAAAGTATGATTTTTAACCTAACTGTTTATTTCTAAGTGCTTTAAATACTTTTGCAGAATCAAAAGATAATGGTGGTTTCTTTTTGTGATGTATTGACTTGATTATTTCAAGCTCCTCTGTAGTGACCTGAGACGGGTGGGTGTTTTTAAGCACTTTATTGTAATATATTTTTCGGAATTTCTTTAATGCATTCATCTCTATCTGGCGAATCCTTTCCCTGGTTGCCCCGAAAAGCTTTCCAATATCTTCAAGAGTTTTGAACTGTCCGTCATATTCCACTTCCATCTCTTTTACAGAGGCATCGCTGTTTTCATTTTTGATTCTCAAGCAGATTTTTTCTTTGTCACTTTTTATCCCGAATCTCAATTTCAGTATTATCCGCTCCTTTTTGTTCAACCCCCCATCCTTCTTCAAATCCTCTTCCAGCAAAGATCTGATAAATTGGCGTTCCGACTCAGTGGCTACCATCTTTTCAGGATTACCTGATGACTTGTCCGGAAAATGATGGTGCAGGTTACCACTGCCGTCACTGCCTTCTGCTTTTGGAGCGTCAATGGAAGTAGGACTCTGAATAGCCTTTTGCACTCTGATAACTTCCTTTTCTTCCCACCCTAACCTGTCGGCAATTTCTTTACTGTCAGGATACACTGTTCCCTTGGAAAGAAAATAATCTTCAGCCTGACGAACCTGTTGTATTTTGTCATGTAAATAATTAGGCAGACGCATTGTACGAATAGTATCCTGAACATACCTTGTTGTATAACAGGCAATCCACCACCCCGCATAAGTGCCAAGAGAACCTTTGTCAGGATCAAATGTTCTAATAGCCCGCCTTATCCCGTCATAGCCTGCACACATCAGGTCATCAAACTCAATTCCATTGTCCCTGCATTTGTATCTGTCAAAAATAGGTTTGACCATATAACGGATCAGGGACATGTTTGCCACAACAATTTTCCATTTAACCTTATTGACCTGCTCCAGATCATCCGCCTCAACAGCTGCGTTATATTCTTCTATAAGCCTGTGGTTCTCATTATAGGAAAGATTCTTAAGAGCAATTTCTTCTTCCAGAGAGCAGATATCTTTATCCCCGGATGTGCATCCCTTCGCATTTTCAGTAAAATTTTCCTGTTCTGCATATGTGTTGTCAGAAGCATCTGAGTCTAAAATAGCATCATAGTGCTCAGAATCTATTGATTCAGGCTGTAATAATGGCTTGGAACAGCCAGCTGGGGCCTTTTGAAAAGAATCTCTTTTCATGGCATAATCAAATAATTATTTGACAGGGTTAAGTTCCTTAAATAAAGTCCTCTTATCGGAATCGTGCAACTTGCTGCAGGAAATATCATTAATTCAACCATAAAAATTATACATTGTCAATTAATTAGAAAAAGTTCGGACATTCAAAAAGTTCAGTTTTTGTTGTTTTTAATGCAGTTTCATTCCGCACAATATGTTTCCAATAATTGCGTTGCCATACAGAATATATATTAGGTATTGGCACGGAACCATTTTGTAACACCAGTAGGGGCGAAACATTTTTCGCCCTGTTTGCTGGGCGAATGTTGATTCGCCCCTACACTGGACGAAACATTTTTCGCCCTGTTTTCATCATCCGTTTTTCCTTTATAACTGACTGGGCAGCAGCAAGGCGTGCAATCGGCACCCTGAAAGGCGAACAACTCACATAGTCCATTCCAGCCCTGTGGCAGAATTCAACAGAACCAGGCTCGCCGCCATGCTCGCCGCAGATCCCGATTTTCAGGTTTTTCCTTGTGCTCCTACCCTTTTTAATACCCATTTCAATCAGCTGCCCAACACCTTCCTGATCAAGAACCTGGAAGGGATCTTTTTCAAAAATACCCTTTTCAACATACTCCTTTAAAAACTTTCCCGCATCATCACGGCTGAATCCGCATGTCATCTGGGTAAGATCGTTTGTCCCGAAGGAGAAGAACTCAGCCTCTTTTGCTATCTCATCAGCAATAAGTGCTGCCCTTGGAACCTCGATCATTGTGCCGACCAGATAAGCCACTTTTGTCTTCTTCTTTTTAAATACTTCATTGATGGTTTCCTTTATGACCTGTTTACAGAAACTGATTTCACCGTATTCTCCGACAAGCGGAATCATGATTTCAGGCTGAACCCTGATCCGCATTCTTTTTACGTTGATTGCTGCCTCTATTATTGCGCGGGCCTGCATTCTGATTATTTCAGGATATGTTATTCCTAACCGGCATCCCCTGTGACCAAGCATTGGATTAAACTCGTGAAGCTCTGCAACCTTTGCCTTAATCTTTTGAAGGGGCACTTTAAGGACCTTCGCCATCTCTTTCTGTGAAGGCTCATCATGGGGCACAAACTCGTGAAGTGGGGGATCAATCAGCCTTATGGTTACAGGACGGTTCTTCATGGCCCTGAATATGCCCTCGAAATCCTTTCTCTGCAAAGGAAGAAGCTCCCTGAGGGCAGCCTCTCTGCTGGCTGTATCGTCTGCAAGGATCATCTTGCGTACAGCAGTAATCCTGTCTCCTTCAAAGAACATATGCTCTGTGCGGCAAAGCCCTATACCTTCTGCACCGAACTTCACAGCAGTCTGAGAATCACCCGGCGTATCAGCATTGGTTCTCACACCAAGGCGGCGGGTAGCATCAGCCCATTTCATAAGTGTAAGAAAGTCCCCTGAAAGTTTTGCCTCAACTGTTTTTATCCGGCCAGCATAAATATTTCCGGTTGAGCCGTTAATGGAAACATAATCACCCTCTTTTAAAACAGTAGTACCTGCTTTTACCTTTTTAGTCTTATAGTCTATGACAAGGTCTCCTGCTCCAGCCACACAGCACCGTCCCATTCCACGTGCCACAACAGCAGCATGGGAGGTCATGCCGCCCCTTGAAGTTAAAATTCCCGCGGCAACATTCATCCCTGAAATATCTTCGGGGGAAGTTTCAATCCGGGTCAGAATAACCTTTTCTCCTCTGGATGCCCATGCCTCGGCATCATGTGCATTAAAAACAATTCTGCCTGTTGCAGCGCCAGGGGAAGCAGGCAGTCCCTTTGTAATCCTGACAGCTTTTTTTTCATCACCAGGGTCAAAAGCCGGGTGAAGAAGGTGGTCAAGCTGCTCCGGCTCTATTCTCATAAGAGCCTCTTCTTTTGTGATGAGTCGCTCCTTTACCATATCAACACCAATTTTCAATGCTGCTGCTGCCGTACGCTTTCCTGCACGGGTCTGAAGTATGTAGAGCTTCCCCTCCTGTATGGTAAACTCCAGGTCCTGCATGTCCCTGTAGTGCTTTTCCAGCCTGTTTTTTATGGATACAAGCTCGGTGTATATCCTGCGGTTCTTTTTTGAAAGGGTTTTTATGGGCTGAGGGGTTCTGATACCCGCAACAACATCTTCTCCCTGAGCGTTCATAAGGTATTCGCCGTAGAACCTGTTTTCACCGGTTGAAGGGTTCCTGCTGAAACAAACACCTGTACCTGATGTAAGCCCCATGTTGCCAAAAACCATGGCCTGCACATTAACTGCTGTGCCAAGAAGACCCTTTATATCATTGAGCCTTCTGTAGGTTATAGCACGGTCATTGTTCCATGATTCAAATACTGCATTTATGGATTTAAGAAGCTGTTCCAGCGGATCATCCGGAAAGCTCTCTTTTGTTCTCTTCCTGTACACAGCCTTATATTTTCTGACAATGTCCTTAAGGTCCTCGGTGGAAAGGTCTGTATCCACTCTGGCTTTAACCCTTTGTTTCTTTTCCTCCATAATATGCTCAAAATCACCATGGGACACATTCATTACCACATCGCCGAACATCTGGATAAACCGGCGGTAGGCATCCCAGGCAAATCGTTCGTTTCCAGTCCTTTCTGCAAGGCCCTCTACAACCGCCTCGTTGAGTCCCAGATTAAGAACCGTATCCATCATTCCGGGCATGGATGCTGCCGCACCTGAACGTACAGACACAAGAAGAGTATTTTCAGGGTCCCCAAGTTTTGCACCCATGACACTTTCAAGCTTTTTCAGGTTTGCCCGCACCTGATCCATCAGGCCTTTCGGCCATTCTTTTCTGTTCCTGTAAAAAAGATCGCAGGCATTTGTGGTAATTGTAAAACCTGCTGGAACCGGCATTCCCAGATTGGACATTTCCGCCAGATTGGCACCCTTACCTCCTAACAGTTCCTTCATTTCCGCTTTACCTTCTGTTTTTCCTCCTCCGAAGAAGTATACATGCTTTGCCATTACTTTGCTCCTCCATTAAGTCATTATTATGAAAGCAAGCCGCAGAGAACTCAGAGTTTTTCTCTGTAAACTCTGTGGTTTTATATTCCTTTCCTTTTTTTATTCCTTTCGCGCATGAATGCACTCCTGCCCCTCTTTTGGATTTTACTTTGTGCCTTTGTGCCTCTGTGTCTGTCCCTTTACCCCGTCATTCCGAAGCAATTTTTGAAAAATCTGCAAAACCTGTAAAAAGCGAACTTACTTCATGCAACAGAGAAATCCTGTTCTGTCTGACTTTCTCATCTTCGGCCATTACAAGCACATTGTCAAAAAAACTGTCCACAGCAGGCCTGATTGTTGAAATCATCTTAAGAGCATCAACATATAATTTTTCAGTCATGAACATGTTAACCTGGTCACGTATCTCAAGGTATTTTCGATACAGCTCCTTTTCCTCTTCACATTCAAAAAAAGAGGGGGAAATATCTTGTGAAACAGTTCCGGACAGAATATTTACAACCCTTTTAAAAGAGACGGCAAGAGATTCAAAATCAGGGTCTTTTTTCATCTTCTGAAGTGCATCAACCCGGCTAACCATATCTGTCATGTTGTCAACTCCAAGGGACAGCACAGCATCTACAACATCATGGGAAAGGCCCCTGGACATGAGAACATTTGAAAGGCGAACCCTGAAAAAACCGAGAACATCACTGCAAATCTCATCAAAGGGACGCGTTGTTTTATCCTCAAGAAATGAAACAGCTTTTCTTATAAGCACTGGCAGAGAAATGGCATATTTCCTGTTTAATATAATATTTATAATACCAATGCACTGACGCCTCAACGCATATGGGTCCGCAGTTCCTGAAGGGATAAGCCCTATTCCGAAACAGCCTGCAATCGTATCAAGCTTGTCAGCCATGCTCACCACTGCCCCTGCATCTGTCGAGGGGAGCTCATCATCTGCAAACCTTGGAAGATAGTGTTCAAATATTGCCTTTGAGACATCGTCTGATTCGCCGGCTGTTTTTGCATATTCCCTTCCCATAATGCCCTGAAGTTCAGGAAATTCTCCCACCATTTCAGAAACAAGATCAGCCTTGCACAGATAAGAAGCCCTTTCCACCACAGGTTTAACAGAGGGATCGACAAACGATTCTGCAATAAAAAGAGAAAGCTTCTGAAAACGAATTACCTTCTCGTATGAAGTGCCTAACTTTGACTGAAACAAAACGTGCTTTAACTGTTCGGTCATTGCTTCAAGGGATGTCTTGAGGTCTTCCGTATAAAAAAACTGTGCGTCAGACAGGCGGGCACGCAGCACCCGCTCATGGCCTGTGATTACAACCTTCGGGTTTAAAGGTCTGGTGTTGTTGACTGCAATAAAATAGTTCAGGGGATTTCCATTTTTGTCCAGTATGGGAAAATATTTCTGGTGCTTCTTCATCGTGGTCAACAGAACTTCACCGGGCAGTTCCAGAAATTCTTTGTCAAAGCTGCACAGAACCGGAAAAGTGGCCTCCACCAGACAGGTAACCTCATCCATCAGCCTCTCATCCTCATCAGGGTTTCCATTAACTTCCTCGGCAAGTTTTCGGATATCTTCTGTTATATCTTTTTTTCTTTTTGCCGGGTCTATAACAACGCCGGAATCCTTCATTGCATCAAGATATGAGGAAATTCCGGACACCTTTACCGGTGAAGGGGACATAAATCTATGGCCACAGGTTGTGTCTCCGGACTGGATATTTCCAAAAGAAAAAGAAACTTTCCTGCCGCTGAACAGGGCCACAATCCAGTGCAGGGGTCTTGCAAACCGTACATCCAGGTCATGCCAGCGCATTGACCTGGGAAAAGGTATCAAGCTGATGACAGATGGAAGTATTTCTGGAAGCAGGGTTATGGTTTGTCTGCCTGCTTCTTTTTTTTCAGCGCAGATATATTCACCCTTTTCAGTCTCGATAACAGACAGCTCAGCAGGATCTATCCCCTGGCCCCTTGCAAAACCCATGGCAGCCTTTGTGGGCTGGCCATCTTTATCATATGCGATGGCCTTTGCAGGCCCCAGCTTTTTTATCAAAAGGTCCTGCTGATCAGATGCTATGCCATATCCAAAAAGAACAAGCCTTCTGGGGGTGCCGTATGTTTGTATTTCCCTAAAGCCGATTCTGTTTTCTTTCAGTTTTTTTCCGGTCAGTTCCTTAAGCGCCTCCAGAGCCTCCGGCATAAAGGCTGCCGGAATTTCTTCTGTGCCTATTTCAAGCAGTAGTTCTTCCGTCATTAATTCATTCCCTGTTTAAAAGCGGAAAGCCCTGTTCCTCCCGCTGGTTAAGATATGCTTCAGCAACCCCGCGCGACAGGTTCCTGACACGTGCAATATAGCCTGTTCTTTCTGTCACGCTGATGGCCCCCCTTGCCTCAAGCAGGTTAAACACATGGGAACACTTGAGGCAGTAATCATAGGCAGGAAGTACGAGTCCTTTTTCAAGTACTGACCGTGATTCCTTCTCATATGTATCGAAAAGAGTAAAAAGCATTTCAGGGTCTGATTCTTCAAAATTATACTTTGAAAATTCCACCTCTGACTGATGATGGATGTCTCCATAAGTGATCCCTTCTGTCCACTCCAGTTCAAAGACACTGTCTTTTTTCTGAAGGTACATGGCAATTCGCTCAATTCCGTATGTTATCTCAACAGATACGGGTTTAAGGTCAATTCCTCCTGCCTGCTGAAAATAAGTAAACTGGGTTATCTCCATACCATCAAGCCAGACTTCCCATCCAAGCCCCCATGCTCCAAGCGTTGGCGATTCCCAGTCATCTTCCACAAAACGAATATCATGTTCCAGCGGGTTGATACTCATGGCTTTCAGGCTGTCAAGGTAGATCTCCTGGATATCCAGTGGTGATGGTTTCATTATTACCTGAAACTGATAATAGTGCTGCAAACGGTTCGGGTTTTCTCCATACCGTCCGTCCGTGGGCCTCCTGGATGGTTCAACATAGGCTGCCCTCCAGGGTTCAGGGCCTAATGACCGCAGAAATGTTGCAGGGTTAAAAGTTCCTGCACCCACCTCAATGTCATATGGCTGATGTATGATACAATTTTTTTCTGCCCAGAAGTTCTGCAAAGCTAAAATAAGTTTCTGAAATGTCAATTGTACTGCCCTCACTGTTGCGGTTTTAAGTTACACATCCTCTGTGCAAAGGGGATGTGTAACAATAATATTTTGGTAGCCGCAAACTTCAGTTTGCGTCTTTTGGGCCATGCAATTTCAATATTTTACGCCCCGTAAGCGGGACGGCTACCCACCTCATTCATAATTGCGACACAGTCTCGAAAAGGGGATCCAGTAGATTTATTCTGCTTCTGGATTCCCGCTAAAAACATGCGGAAATGACAATTCACACCTTTTCTGTTTTAGCACGCAACTCGTAACCCGTTTTTTTTCTGTGCCTCTGTGCCTATATAACTCTGTGCCTCTGTGCCCATATAACTCTGTGCCTGTACTATGTTACCTGTTCAATAACAGCTAATGATTTTGGTCTTTTCCCGATATGATATTCTATGAACTTTCCAAAAATCATCCGGCCCTCTTTATGTTCGTCACGGGAGAAATATATCCTGCTAAGCTTCAAAAGAGCAAGGTTCTGTACCTGTTGAAAAATTCTTATGGTGCCTTTTGAAAGGGGCAGAAGGTCAGGGTAGTGTGCCTGGCACTTTGAACATACAATACCGCCCTTCTTTACCGAGAACTTGTAGCTGCACTGAAGGCTGAACTTGCGCCCACAGGTTACACAGGACAAAAACTGTGGCTGATATCCTAAAAGAGAAAAAAGACGAAGCTCAAATATTCTCAAAAGGTCTTCCCTGAACTCCTTTTCTTTGAGCAGTTCAATAAAATACAGAAGCAGAGAAAATATGCCGGGGCTTTTCTCTTTTTCAGGGGTCAGGATATTGATAAGCTCAAGAAAATAGTTCCCGAAAACAACCTTTTTTATGTCCTGTGCAATTTCAGGAAACGGTTTTAAAACGCGGCATCGCTCCAGCCTGACCAGGCCATGATTTTCTCTGTCCACAAAAACAACTTCATTGTGTGTGAAAGGTTCAAGAGCGCTGCCAAACCGTTTCTGGCTGCGTTTGGCGCCCTTTGCTATACCCTTTATCCTGCCAAAATCTTTTGTATAAAGAGAGACAATCCTGTCCCACTCAGAATAATCTGATGTTTGCAGTATGATAGCTTGTGAGGACTGATGAAACGGCATTTTTAGGCCTTAAAAAAAACTTTCATGAAAATGGCTGCCAGGAGAAAATAGGAATTTATTGCAACAAGGTCATTTCCGGTAGAAATCAGCGCTCCGGATGCAACAGCAGGATCTATCTTCATCTTTTTGAAAAACAGCGGCACCAGAACACCTAACAGCGAGCCAAAAGCTATTGCTATAAACATGGCCAGGAATACAACAACTCCGAAAACCATACTGTGGTGCCAGACAAAACATATCAGACTTCCGATAAGACCGCATACCAGCCCGATAATAATACCGATAATAAATTCCTTCATTACTGTTTTTTTCAAATTCAAAAAATCCACCTTGCCTGTTGCAAGACCCCTGACAACAATGGATGAAGACTGCACGCCAACGTTGCCGCTCATGGCACAGATTACCGGTACAAAAGATAAAAGGATTAGCAGGTCATGTAGTTTTGACTGGTAAATCCATAAAAAATAACCGCTTATTAAAGTTCCGAAAAAATTAAAAATAAGCCATGGCAGACGGGTCATACATACCTTTAATGTACGTCCGCTGTAAACCACATCTTCCTCTTCAGATATTCCTGCCATCCTGAAAATATCTTCAGAATCTTCCTCCTCAATAACATCAATAATATCATCAACCATGATACGGCCTACAATGCACATGTCCTCATCTACTACGGGCAGGGAGATAATATTATATTTCTTTACTATCCTGGCAACCTCTTCCTGGTCCATATCAGCAGTCGCGTAAACAGTCGATTTATCCATTATTTCCGATATGGGGGTGTTTTCCCCGGCAAGAAGAAGTTTTCTTAAGGGCAGGATTCCAACAAGCTGTAAATCAGCATTTATTACAAACACATTGTGAAGGTCTTCCACCTGTTCGGAATGGGATCTTATCAGTTCAACAGCTTCCTTCACTGTGGAATCCTGCTTAACAGAGACCAGCTCCGTCTGCATGATTCCACCTGCAGAGTCCTCAGGATACTCTAACAGCTTCTGCACATCTTCAGACTTTTCCTGGTCAATATGGCTGAGTATTTCCTGAGCCTGCTCCTCAGTCAGATCTGCAATCAGGTCCGCAGCATCATCAGAAGGCATATCTTCCACGATCTCTGTCAGCTTTTCCCGTGAGATATCTTCGAGAATGAATTCGCGGGAGATATCTCCTATGGCCATGATAACATCAGAGGCTGTTTCCACATCAAGAAGGCGGAACAACTTTGATTTTTGTTCCTCTTCCAGCGCATCAATGAGATCTGCAATATCATCAGGGTGAAATTTTGAGATCAGGGAAAGAATTTTTATTTCCTGACCCTCATCAATAAGCTGTTCAAGCTGTTCCCTGTATTTAATAATTTCCTTCATGCCGGTTATTGTCTCAAGTTTGATGCAAAAATAAATACTGATTAGTTTTATATAAACAACGAAGTAAAATAACATTCTATCCTGACAAAAGCAAGTATGTTATCCGGGCTAAAAGCCTTTGACATTTTTCCATAACAGGGTAATATCTATCCTGACATAAATTGTTTGTAATTTCACCGGATCTACCTGCTTTAGCTGGTAGTTGTTTGAAAGTTTTTTTACAACTTGTGGCTTGGAGGCACAACATGACTAAAATTAATTTAATACCGCTGAACATCAATCTTCAGCATAAAGTAAAAGACCTGTCTCTTGCAGACTGGGGCCGTAAAGAGATGCAGCTTTCTGAAAATGAAATGCCGGGCCTTATGGCTGTCCGCAAAAAATATGGACCTGAAAAACCTTTAAAAGGCCTGAAAATTATGGGCAGCCTTCACATGACCATACAAACGGCGATGCTGATTGAAACTCTTTACGAACTTGGCGCTGATATCCGATGGGCATCCTGCAATATTTTTTCCACACAGGATCATGCTGCAGCAGCAATTGCCAAAGCAGGCACAGCAAGGGTGTTTGCATGGAAGGGAGAAACACTGGAGCAGTACTGGTGGTGTACAGAGCAGGCATTGACATGGCCTGACGGAACAGGCCCTGACCTGATAGTCGATGATGGCGGCGATGCAACACTTCTTGTTCATAAAGGTGTACAGGTTGAAAATGACCCCTCTATTCTGAAAAAGGAGCATGACCACAGGGAAATGGAAATAATAATGGCCTGTCTTGGGGAAGGCCTGAAACGGGATCCAAAACACTGGACAATGGTAGCTGAAAAAATCAGGGGGGTTTCTGAGGAGACCACGACAGGAGTTCACAGGCTCTATCAGATGATGCAGGCAAATGAACTTCTTTTTCCGGCAATAAATGTAAATGATTCCGTAACAAAATCAAAGTTTGACAACCTGTATGGCTGTCGCGAGTCCCTTGCAGACGGAATTAAGAGGGCAACAGATATTATGATTGCAGGTAAAGTCTGCGTTGTGCTTGGGTACGGTGATGTGGGCAAAGGCTGTGCCGAGTCGATGAGAAGTTATGGCGCAAGGGTTATTATAACAGAAATCGATCCCATCTGCGCACTGCAGGCAGCTATGAGCGGGTTTGAGGTAAAGACAATGGAGGAGATTGCACCTGCAGCTGACATTTTCATTGCAGCCACAGGCAATTATCATGTTATCAGCGGCGAGCATATGGAGAAGATGAAAGATGAGGCTATCATTTGCAACATCGGCCATTTTGACAGTGAAATAGAGATGTCATATTTGGAAAAAAATTCCGGATGCAAAAAGCAGCCTGTAAAGCCTCAGGTTGACAAGTGGACGCTTTTGTCCGGTCGTTCCATCATTATTCTTGCTGAAGGGCGTCTGGTCAACCTTGGTTGTGCCACAGGCCACCCGAGCTTTGTCATGAGTAACAGCTTCACTAACCAGGTACTGGCACAAATTGAGCTGGCAACAAAGGAACATGAGAAAAAAGTTTATACACTGCCCAAAAAACTGGACGAAGAGGTTGCGCGCCTGCACCTTGACCGCCTTGGTGTAAAACTTACCAGACTCACAATGGAGCAGGCTGACTATCTTGGCATTCCTGTTGAGGGGCCTTACAAAACAGATCATTACCGGTATTAACAACCGAAGTTAAGCTATTCTAAAAAACATGATTTCACTAATCCCGCTGTGTCGGGATTAGTGTAGCAGCATTGAACGGATTTAAGCATTACATAAGATTCACCTGGAGGGTGAAACGTAATGCTTACCTCGGAAGCAGACATGGATGTCTGCTGAGAATGAGTGATATGCTGTTACACTAACTGTTTTTATCCGAAAAATCGCTCAGCTTAAGAACAAAAAACATCCGGGTTTATGCCTGGCGAATGGAAATAATAAAACATGACACTCTTTATTATCCTTTTTTGTATTGCATCCTATCTTCTCGGGTCTGTTCCCACAGGGGTAGTGGTGGCAAAACTTTTCTCTGATAAAGATGTACGCAGGGCAGGAAGCGGTAATATCGGGGCAACGAATGTAACAAGAGTACTGGGCAGGAAGCCTGGCATTATTACCTTTGCAGGAGACGTGCTGAAGGGGTTTCTGCCCATGCTGATCGGAACTTTGATTTTTAAGCCCCTTTTGCCTGCCTTCGGGTTTCAGTTTGTTCTATGCGCCTTTGGACTTGCTTCATTCCTGGGACACCTGTTCCCTTTGTATCTGAAGTTCAGGGGGGGCAAGGGAGTTGCAACTGCTTTTGGAGTTTTTGCTTTTATTGAACCCTTAACTGTTCCGGTGGAAATTATGCTGTTCGCAGTAATAGTTTACTTCTGGCGCTATGTCTCCCTTGGTTCACTGATAGCAGCTGCTGCCATGCCTTTTGTTCTTTTCCTGATTGCTTATTTTTTACATCCGGTTTCCCTGCCGGGAATTCTTTTAAGCATGATAGTTGGTATCCTGATTTTTGTTAAGCATAAACCCAACATTCAAAGACTGCTGAATGGCACTGAAAACAGGGTTGGCATGACTTGACCCCGGGCAAACCGCTTGTAAAACTGTTTCACGGGAGGCTGTCCTGAAAACCATCTTCAGGCTGGAAGATTAAAAAATACTGATACGGCAGAATATCAGACTTTTTAACAAGACGATATCCAGCATCAGAAAGTTCAGAAACAACTGTCTGAACCAATAGTTTCATCTCGTCAGGGGGGCCTACAGGAAATTCACCTTTTTTAAAATCAACCACAACCAGCCTGCCCCCAGGTCTGAAAATGCTTTTCATCTTACTGAAATACTGTTTCCTGTTATTTATGTGATGGTAAGTATTGCATATAAAGACAACATCCACAGGTTCAGGAATTTCAGGGTCATCCGGTTTGCCCAGCAGGCTTGAAAGGTTAGACAGCCCATCACGCCTGGCTCTGCTGTTTAGAAAATCGACCATGCTTTTTTCGGTATCAACTCCGTAGACCCTGCCTTCAGGCAATGCTTCTGCAAACCGAACCGGGAAATAACCAGTAGCAGATCCTATATCTGCAACTATACTGCTTTCGTTTAAATTCAAAGCCCTTAT
This sequence comes from Deltaproteobacteria bacterium, assembly GCA_024276465.1. GTDB lineage: Bacteria > Desulfobacterota > WTBG01 > CAIYCZ01 > CAIRTM01 > JAJRXD01. Next base: position 32,501 of record JAJRXD010000050.1, on the reverse strand, counting down.
TACCTCATCAGGTTTCTGCCACTCATCCCGCTGCGGCTTCTCAAACCTTTTTGCCCATTTTTCAGCATCTTTAAATCTGTGCTGTCCATTCCCGTGTTTATAAGGGTGTTTACCGTGTTCCTGTTTTTGACCAGCCATATTATTCAATCCTCCATTAAAAACCTTCCATACCAGAAACAGAATACCCGGCATCAGGATTAAGACAATCCATAACAGGTGAATTTTTCTCATTATCCACTCCTTTTTCCGACTTTTGTATTGTCAAAACCAAATGACCACAGAACATAAGAGTATTTCTCTGTGAGCTCTGTGGCTGGTTTTATGCCTTTCCTGCAATCCCTTCGCGCATAAATGAGCTCCTACCCCTCTTTGCCCTGATGCAAGCCCGGGATCTTTGACCTGCTTTTTAATTTCGTTGGGTTTCGTACCTCAACACCAGCCGTAACCTGTTATGCCTCTGTGCCTGATCTGTTGACCCCTGACAATAAGCATAGTATAATTAAAGTGTTATGTCACAGATAAAATGGCAGGGGGCCAGGGTCAATTTGACATCCCCGGACAATCATGCTAAGGCATATGTATCATGAAAAAGAAGCTGCAGAACGAAATTAAGGATTCCCAACCAGGGCGTTTTACACGCAGGCAGTTTGTTAAAAATACGGCAGCCTTTGGACTGGCTGTTGGTGTTGCCCCGATAATATCCTATCCTGCGGCATCTTACGGTAATCCGAAAAAATCCCTGGTTGCAGTTGTTACAGGGGACAGAATACAGGCAACGAAAAAGGCCCTGGGTATTCTTGGAGGAATGAGAGCGTTCGTAAAAAAAGGCAACAAGGTTGTGCTTAAGCCTAATATGTCTTTTCCTCACCCCCACCAAAGGGCAACAAACACCCATTATGAAGTTGTATCAACTGTAGCAGCAATGTGCATGGAGGCAGGCGCACGTGAGGTTTTAGTTCTTGATTATCCGTTTAACCGGCCTGAACCATGCCTTCAATTCTCTGGTATCAGAGAAGCGTGCAAAAAAATTAATAATGTTTATACTCTTGCTGTTGTTGATGAGAAATTTTTTTCAGTTGTTCCTGTAAGAAAGGGAAAGGCCATCCGTGAGGTTAAAATCATAAAGGATGTGCTTGACTGCAATGTTTTTATTAATATACCAACTGCAAAGTCACATACAACAACCGGGGTGAGCCTGGGTCTGAAAGGGCTGATGGGAATCATATGGGACCGCAGGTATTTTCATTCAAAAGTGGACATTAATCAGGCAATAGCTGACCTCAACTCTGAAGTCAGGGTTGACTTAACCATCCTTGATGCTTCACGGGCTCTTGTAAGTGGGGGCCCAACAGGACCGGGCAGGATTGAATACCCGAAGACTATTGTCGCTGGAACCGATCCTGTTGCTGTTGACGCCATGGGGGTTTCACTTGTTAAATGGTATGGGCAGAGTTTTTCCGGGGCCCAGGTAAAGCATATTGCTGCTGCACATGAAATGGGGCTGGGAACATTGAATTTAAAGAATGTTGAAATATTAAAGGCCAGTTTATGAGGAGAGGCATACAGCTTCTTTTGCTTGCAGTCTTCACCTTTTTTTTCTTTTTAAACACCTGCAGCGAAAAAATTTCTGTACCTGTAGATCTTTTTTTAAGGCTCGACCCTCTAATATCAATTACAACCTGTCTTGCTGCCCGGCAATTTCACCCTAACCTGCTTCTGTCATTAATTATTATTGTGGGCAGCGCAATTCTGGCCGGGCGCTTTTTTTGCGGCTACATATGCCCTCTTGGAACCCTGTTTGACCTGGCAGGAGGGGGAAACAGAGAGAAAAAATACAGGATGAGAAAAGCAAAATATTATATTCTCATCTTCCTTCTTGTCTCTTCGCTCTTCAGCCTTAATCTTGTCTATCTTTTTGACCCCATCTCCTTTTTAACCCGTATCTATACTTTTTTTTTATACCCCCTCTCGGTTCTTCTGCTTAATCTTGTGCTGGATGCTTTTCGGCCAATTGCAGTATTTTTTAACTGGATCGCACTTTCCCACCTGTATTATAAAGAACCTGTCTTTTCCATGAATGTAATTACCATGCTTCTGTTTGTTCTGCTCTTTGTGCTGAATTTCATTTCTCACAGGTTCTGGTGCAGAAACCTTTGTCCTCTTGGAGCGCTTTTAAGCTTTTTTTCACGGTTTGGGATTTTCAGAAGGCATGTCGATAAAAAGTGTAACAGCTGCATGAAATGCTGTAATGACTGTCCTATGGAGGCTATCCAGGATAAACCGCAAAAAACCACTGAGGAGGAATGTATATTATGTAAAAACTGCGCCAGGGTTTGTCCTCAGGATGCAATATCATTTAAAGTTTCAAAGGCATCATGTTTTTCCCATACACTGCCGCAAATCAACCTGAGAAGAAGGGGGCTTTTCCTTTCAGCAGGCGCAGGGGCACTTACAGTGCTCAGCCACAGGATTGATTCTGTTTCAAAGCTGTATCCTGAAAGACTTATACGCCCTCCAGGTTCTTTGCCTGAAAAAAAGTTTCTGGAAATGTGCATAAGATGCGGTGAATGCATGAAGGTATGTCCAACCAATACTCTTCAACCGTCTCTGTTTGAAAGCGGAATAGAAGGAATCTGGTCACCCAGGCTTATGCCAAGGCTTGCAGGATGCGACCAGGTATGCACACTTTGCGGCACTGTATGCCCAACAGATGCAATCCGCTCCCTTTCTCTGGAAGAAAAAAAGCATGCAAAGATAGGCACAGCATATATTGACCAGAACCGCTGTCTTGTCTGGGCACAGGACAGGCTCTGTTTTATATGTGATGAACAATGCCCGTACAATGCAATTGTATTCAAATGGAAAGATGGTGCCAGAAAACCTTTTGTTATAGATAATAAATGCAATGGCTGCGGCTTTTGTGAGGAACAATGTCCTGTGAAAGGCAGATCTGCAATAATTGTAACTCCTCAAAATGAAATAAGGCTTGAAAAAGGCTCCTACATTAAAAAAGCAGAAGAATTACAGCTTATTTTAAAGGAGGAACCAGGAGATGACAGGTTTTTTTTAGACAGGGGTAAAACCGGTAAAAAAGCAGACAATCCCAGGATACCCGAAGGGTTTATTGTAAATTGAACTACCACTCCAATGCAGCCGGGTAAGTGGGAAAACAACAAAATTCTCCCGGGGGGTAAGCAAAATTACATAACATATTATTGAACCTGTTGAAATCGCTTAATCTTTTAACAATAAGTTAATGGAGCCAAAATATTTTTCAGGCAAACAAGGTTAACACCTTGAATTTGCTTGCTTTTAATTTTATGCTCAAAATTTGAGCAATCCGTAAAAAACCCCTTTTAATCAGGGTTTTTTTACTTTTAAACAGGTTTTTCCACAGGGTTTTCACAAATTTTGTGGATTGCTTGACATTAACGGCTTTTGCTTTTAAGCTGACTTTATGAACAAAAATCTTTTAAGAAAACTGGAGCTGTTCTCACCCCCTGGCAGATCAATAATAAACCAGTACAAACGTGTGGATGTTTTTCGCTGTACACACGAAACACACCTTCATTTTCACAGCGCTGTTTCTGTCAATCATGTTTTAAAAGCAAAGGGATGCTATCCGGAAGGATGTATCTATTTTAAATGGAAATGCAAAAAACTGGACAAAGGTGCGACATGCCCTAAAAAATTTAAACATGTGGGACGCGCATGTTCTTCCTGCCGCTATTTTTATGATGTAAAGATTATTAAAAGACCGGAAGTTATCCTTGCTTCAAAAGAGTTCCTCCAGTTCCAGAATGACCTTAAAGTATTTGAAAGCTGGCTGAACAGCAACATGGGAAGAACAGTGGATTTTTCAGGCACAATCAATTCTGTTAAACCCCGCTTGTATCTGATAAAAACTTCTGCAAATACCAATGTTGTTTTTAAAGGGTTTCTTTTGAATTTTATGGAAGGCTGGGTTAACGCAGAACATTTTCATGATTTCATCTATGTACCTGTCAGTTCACGACTGCAGGAAAGGCTGCACTTTGCAAAAGGGGATTCAGTATGTTTCAGATCTGTTTTTTCAGTAACAGATGGTGCTATTGTACTGAGAAACGTCAGGAATGTGGAAGTGCTTGAAAGTGGGGGCAAGTGCTTCTGGACAGAAAGCCGTGCACGTGTTGCCCAGCAGACAGGATCCATACTCAGTCATCAGGAAAAAAAATGCTATGCCTGTGACAAGGGACTCCTTTTGAATATTCAGTTAGATAACTCCCCTCATAAAGGCTCCCGCAGGATGATGTTTTGCCTCGAAGGGATCAAAGACCCGGCGTTGTGCTGTTACACCCTGCAAAAAAAACTGCAGTCATGTGACATGTTGCCGGAAAATGAGGAGCAAGCCTGTAGCAGCAATCTCTGTAATCAGACCCCAGCCCTTTTTGCCGGGAAAGGATAAAAAGCATTTCTCTTAAAACTTTATCATTTCGGAAAGTTCCGGAAACTTACCATGTTGCCCTCCGCAATACCATTTTTCCTGCAGAAAAAACCATTCACCTCAAGCACGTAGCGTGCATCCTTGTCTATTTTAAATGGTCCTGCTGATAAGGGTTTTGCATTCTCAACCCATCCGACAATATGCTTTGTCCTGTCAATAAAAATCATGTCAAGAGGAACAAATGTGTTTTTCATTGTAAACAACTGGTTTTTGTCAGTATCAAAGACAAACAGCATGCCCCTGTTTTCAGGAAGGCTCTTTCGATACATCAAGCCTAAATTTCTTTCAGCAGGTGTCCGGACAACCTCAACCTCTATTTTCACTGTGTCTCCGGAATCTTTATGTATGTCAACTTCAGGGACAGTTCTTCCACACCCGCACATGAACAGATAAAGAAAAAGGATTGCTGTTTTGTAATGTTGTTTTTTCATCACCATATAGAAACCCGGATTTGAACGATTTTTATTTTTATATATGCAGGTTTTTAAAATTGATGCCTTCTTTGCGAAGTCATCAATAGTGTTTTAATTGCCTGTCCATAAGATGGCGGGGTTTTACATTCCCCAGGGCAGAAAGCATGCTTTTTTTTATCTGTGGAGATTCTCCGGCAAGATCCTTTATCAGTTTTTTTACCTTTTTGCGTTTCTGCTCAACCTTGCCGCAAACAGGACAGGCACAGCAGATCACAGGGAAGCGGTTTTTTATGGCAAACGAGATTATGTCCTCCTCTTCAATATAAACCAGAGGCCGGATAACAGTGTGTTTGCCGTTATCTGCGAGAAGCTTTGGGCTCATTGCCGACAGGCTTCCGTTATAAAACTGGTTAAGGAGCAGAGTCTCTATAAAGTCATCAAGATGGTGACCCAGCGCAATTTTATTACAGCCAATCTTTTCAGCCTGTTTGTAAATCACCCCCCGCCTCAACCTGGCACAGAAAGAACAGTATGAAGAGCCAGGATCACGCTTGTCCTCTATAATCCGGTAACTGCTGGTCTTCTTCATCACATATTTGAAACCCGATTCTTTCAGGTAGTTCTCTACCACCTCATGATGGTAACCCGGATAGCCAGCATCTATATTGACCGGAATAAGCTCAAACCTGACTGGTGCACGCTTTCGCAGGTCATCAAGGATACAGAGCAGAGTATATGAATCCTTGCCACCTGACACGGCAACAAGGATCCTGTACCCGTTTTCGATAAGATTAAAATCGCCTATGGCCTTGCCTGTCAGCCTTTTGATTTTATAATACAGCCTGTTCTTAACAGGTGGACTGTTTTTCATTAAGGGACAATCAGCTTCCTGTTCACATTACTATTTCCCCTGGATTTGCAGTAGAAACATGCTGCAAATCCAGGGGAAATGCCTTACCGGCTCTCTGCAAAAGCTTCAATAGCCTTCATTACCTCTGCAACATGAGCCATCCCAGGCCCTCCCCCCATCACAATTGCAACAGAGGCAGCCTCCATGACTTCTTCTTCTGTTGCGCCCAGGCTCAAAGCAGCTTTTGTATGGGCATATATGCACGGAACACATCTCAACCCCACAGCAATGCCAACAGTAATCAGCTCCTTTACTTTGCTTTCCAGCTTTCCATCCTGCATAACGTTTCCCACAAGGTTCATAAAGCTGGAACCGATTTCAGGATATTTTTCTGAAAATTTTGCCATGTACTCGAAAAATTCATTCAGTTTTTCTTCCGGATTTTTATTGTCCATGTCTGACTCCTTATGTCTTAATTGTCTCAGGCTTTCATATCCTGCCCCTGCTGTTTCCTTCTCCTTTTGACGCTACCAGATTTGTACATTATCAACTTAAAACCCTGAGACCATATTTTTTAAATATATTATCTCCGGTTACTACAGAAAGTTTATTCAGTAAAGCAGTTGCAATAATAAAGCGGTCGCAGGGATCTTTGTGGAATTCGGAAAGCTTGGTTGATGCTATAGCTATTGTACTGTCTATTTTTATTTCTATAATATCATGATGCTCCAAAACAGCATTGAACCATCTTTCCGGATCATATGGCAGCTCAATGCCGCCTTTTTTATGTTTATGTGCTATTTCAAATGAAGATATGGATGACACAAAAACATTTTCAGCTGTATCGATTGCTTTTTTGGTTTGCTTTGATAATTTGCTGCTACCAGTAGTCAGCCAGATTAATGCACATGTATCTAATAACATATTTCAGATATCCCAGTCTTCTTCAGTAAGCGGTTTTGTTAATTCACATGCAATTTTTACCTGGCTTAAAAATTTGTCTGTTTTTATTCTGCTTTTTCTCTTGTGGGGAACAAGGTCTGCAACAGGTTTTCCGTTTCGACAGATAATAAATGTCTCTCCCATCTTTTCAATTTCGGCTAAAACAGAGGAAAGCCTGGTCTTTGTCTCATGAACATTTAATGTCTTCATAAATACCTCCGGACATATGACTATCTTAGTTTAGTTTAATTAGCTAAAAAGTCAAGTGGTTTTTTCATGATAAAACAACGCGACTATCTGCTAAAGCAGGCAGATCTCTATAATAACCGAAAGTCAATTCTTTTGAACTGCAGAATGCCGGACACGGAATAATGAATGTCAAAAGGGGGGGGAAATCACCACTCAAAAGTTCTTGTGCTGTATTCACAATATCAAGATGTTAAGGTTATATGTTTATATGAAAGCTTGGATTTTTCTGTTCAATTCTGGATTTTATCTTTTTTTTCAGAAATTCCTTTATTATCTCTCTTGCTGGTGGGAAAAGAAGTACAAACCCGAATGCATCAGTAATGAGTCCGGGCGTTAGAAGAAATGCTCCGGAAACAAGTATGAGCACACCTGTAAAAAGCTCGTCTGCAGGCACCTTCCCAGAGGCCAGGCTTGCCTGAATTCGAAAAACACACTGTATGCCTGCTGAGCGAACCATTAAAGCACCTGTTATGCCTGTAATGATAATAATAAGAACAGTGTCAATCGTTCCTATAACTGTACCTATCTTAATCAGCAGAGCGAGTTCCACAAATGGGACCACTGTAAAAAGAAGAAGGATTTTAATAAACACGGTTTTTTCCTTATATGTTTGCTGATACTGAAAACAGTGTGATTAATAAACAGATAACATTAAACACCTGTTTCAAACAACTGATTTATTGTATAATTCCAGCAATTCAAATTATTAATTAATTATGGTGTGCAAAAAATGAACACTGTGGAAAAAGTTTCCAAATATTATGAACACAGGTAAAGCAGTCATAGTTTTTATGGTGTTAGCATTTTGCGGCTGCAGCGTATCGGTAAAAAGACAATACTGGCCTAATGGCAGGTTGATGCAGGAACTGAGCTATAATAATGGAAAGCTTGATGGTATCTCAAAAACATATTATGAAAATGGAAAATTAGAGTCAGAATGCAATTATACAAATGGAGAAAAAGAGGGAGAATGCAAAGTTTATTACATGAATGGACAGATAAAAAAAGACTATAAATACAAAAGGGGGAAACAGCATGGCATATGCATATTGTATTCTCATGACGGCATGTTGAAAGAAAAGGTAAATTACAAATATGGTAAAATGGACGGTAAGGCCCGATGGTATTTTAAGGGCGGAACACTAAAGAAAGAGATTGAATTTAATAACGGTGAACCAAACAGGAAGAAACTCTTTTTCTGGAATGGACATTTGAAGGAGGATTATTATTACAAGAACGGAAAACTGGAAGGGGTGGGAAAATGCTATTACGATGATGGTATTTTAAAGGCAGAAAAAAAATACAGGGATGGAAAGCAGGATGGTATAACCAGATTATATTACTGGGACAGCACCCTGAAGGAGGAGATGGAATACAGGAACAATACAAAGGAGGGGACAGGGAAAGTTTATTATGAGAACGGCAGATTAAGGAGGGTGACCAACTATAAAAACGGCCTTAAAAACGGAATAACAAGGAGGTATAACGAGGCCGGAAAAATATGGATTGAGCAGAACTATAAAGACGATGAGCTTGAAGGTATAACCAGGTTGTTTGATGAGAGAGGCCGGCTAAAGCAAAAGATGTTATATAAAAGGGGTGTTGAAGTAAAACAATAGAGTTGCCTGGAAGATATTTCTTTTATTTGTGGTGGCAAAAAAAGTACTTGAGGTTTAATGAGTGTTGCGCGTTGCGGGTTGCAGGTTTAAAGGCTGTTTTTAACACGCAACTCGTAACCAGCAACATGTTGTTTTTTACACTGAAAAAGATTAAATTTTTAGATTTTTCAACCTGTTTGGTTCCCCGATCCAACGGGAGTCAGGGTAAGGGATAAAAATGAGGTTTACAGAAAAGATATGGCTTTTGATCAGACGCTTCTCCCCGTTTTCACTGTCGTTTCTTATCCATACACTCATCCTTTTACTGTTTGCTTATTTAACATGGTATGTTCCCATGAAAAAAAGAACTGTGTATGACCCTGCTGCAAGAATTATGCTTCACGGCAAAAAGGAAGAACATATGAGGTTTCAGGAAAAAGACAATCTGGACAAATTCAGGACAAAAGACCGGATGGTTTATCCCCTTCCTGAAATTGAATATCACCCTGTATTGCCGGATGTTAAATTTTACCCTGAGCCAAAGATACGGGAAGAGCTGAATCTTATAGGGGTTGAAGTCATGAGCCAGAAATGGCTTAATCCCTCCACAGGCCGGCAGCCCCTTTATACTGGAGAGGAAAAGCTTGCAGGATCTTTTACAAGGCACATACAGCTGTTGCGCGAGGGAGGGCTTGATATTGTTTTTGTTTTCGACTCGACAAGCAGCATGGCACAGTTTTTAAGACAGGTTAAGATCAAAATAACAAATATGGTCGCTACCTTCAAAAAACTGGTGCCCACTGCAAGAATAGGGCTTGTTACATACCGGGATGCAGGAGAAGACTTTGTGACCAAAGTTCACAAGCTTACTCATGGAACAAGGTCACTGCAAAATTTCTTACGTGAAATTGATCCTGTTGGTGGGGGGGACTGGGAAGAGGCTGTGGATGAAGCTTTAAGGGTTGCTGTTGATGAACTTAACTGGAAAAAAAAATCAAAGAAAATTATCCTCCTGATTGGCGATGCCCCGCCCCATAAAAGGGACCTGGAAAAAACCCGTAATTTAATTAAGAAATTCAGAAATAAAATGGGCGGGGTGGTTACTGCCCTTGACACCAGCTACCAGTCCCTTAAACCACTGGAAGGAAATTATGGATCAGATGACGAAGGTAAAGAGGTGCTGGAGGAATTCAGGATCTTTGCTGATCTGGGAGGAGGGGAAAGTGCACGTTTAATAGATGAGGAAAAAGTAATCAGACAGATGGTGGTGCTTGTTTTTGGAACAAGGTGGGAGGCATGTCTGGATGAATTTTTAAAGAATCTGTAAATATTAATTAGTGAATTGCTGTTCGCAAAACAAAAATCTTTTTTTGATCCCGGCTAATCCGGGACAGGAGATAATAACATGTTTAGAAACAGATATTTCATCAAGGCACTTGGGATTTTATTTTTTGCATCATTGTTGTTTTCAGGAGGAGTGTGTCTGGCCCAGGAGGAAAACAGGGGAGATATCGTATCCGGGGAAAAAACCCCTGGAGAAGTCTCTTCCCGGGAAGAAGGGGTTTTAGTTGAAGATGATGTCGCCAAAGGAATGAGTATTCTTCAGCTTATTAATAAAGGAGGAATTGTAGGGTATTTAATAATTTTGCTTTCATTTGTTGCCACGGGTCTTGTGATAGACTATGCATTGACAATCAGGAGATCAAAACTTGCCCCCCTGCGTGATATAACTGTTCTCAGGAAACTTATTAATGATCACAAGTTTGAAGAGATCAAAAAGCTGGATCAGGACAAAACCTCATTTCTTGCCCACATTGTCATTGCCGGAATAAAAGAGGCTAATCTTGGTTATGAAGCTATTATCAAAGCAGTGGAAGATGCAGGAGAAGCATTCAGCGCAGGCATAGCCCGTAAAATTGAACATTTAAATGTTATCGGTAACATCTCCCCGATGTTAGGGCTTTTAGGAACAGTGATCGGTATGCTTCGCTGCTTCAATGAAATATCCCAGGTAACAGGCACTATCGAACCAAAACAGCTGGCAGGGGGTATTTTTGAAGCTCTGGTTACAACCTGTATGGGTTTAATAGTTGCAATACCTTCTCTTTACTTTTACGCCATTTTTCGAAACCGCATCGATGAATTCACAGGAGAGGCATCACTTGCCGCTGAGGAGCTCATGATTCCGTTTAAACCGGACAGCCGGGAGAAGTGATAATGCGCACCTATAGAAAAAGACCGTGGTCTTCACTTATGGTTAATATGACCCCTCTGATCGATGTGGTTTTTCTTATTATCATCTTTTTCATTATGATGATTAATTTCTCTGATGTTCTCATCAGGAATGTGGTGCTTCCAAAGGCTGATGAAGCTAAAAAAAGTGCTGAAAATACAATAAAAAAGATATCCGTAACAGTAAAATCAGAGGATTTTATTGTTGTAGGCAGAAAAAGGGTTGAACTGGATAATATAGACAGTGCTCTCATGTAGAAAATTCCTCATCCTGAAAAATGTACTGTTCAGATCCGCGGAGACGAGAATGTCCCTTACAGTACGGTTCAGAAAGTAATGGAGAAGATAGCCTCCTCTGGCATCACACGCATTGAATTCTCAGCACTCAGGGGAAACCTGTCTTCAATTGAAAAGGATATAAGCAATGAAGCTTCCCGCTAAAGAAACAGACAGCAAGTCTATTTTATCGATCAAGATGACACCTTTGATTGATGTTATTTTCCTTCTGCTGATCTTTTTCATCATGACCCTCAAGTTTCAGAAGCCTGAAAGCGTTTTAGAGAACAGGCTCCCGGAGCGTGTGGGACAGGATGTTTCAGATCAGCAAATGGACTGGGAAGTGGTCCGGCTGCGGATAAAACTTGTTGCAGATGGGGAGATGCTTAAGATTTACCTGCAGGACAGGGTGGTATATAGCTATAAGGAGCTATTGAACTATCTGAACCTGCTTCCCGAAGAGATCCTGATAGTGATTGAACCGGAACCTAAGGTCCCTTACAAGCATGTAATCGGAATCTACAATACATGCATAAAATCAAAAAAGAAAAACATGGTTTTTGCCATTTCACAAACATGAAATCAGCGTTCAGCCTTCTGTTTTTTATAATATTTTATTGTGCTTGTCCAACAGCAGAAGCTTCTTCTCTGCCAGGTGCAGTTAAAGGACTGCGGGTTGATGAAATCAGCTCATTTGACAGGATGAAAACAGCGCTGGCTCTGCTTAAGTCCTGCAGCAAAGAGGCCAGGACAAAAAACCGGTTTCCGTTCAGCCTGCAAAAACTTGTGCTCTCAAAGACAGGGGAGTGTGTCAGCAAAATAATAATTTTAGAACAGGGATCTGAACAGCCTTACAAAACAAAGACAGAAACTGCCCGGGCCCTGCTGTTAACAGGCAGGCAGGTTGTTAAAGAAATTCTTCTGTGGAATCAGAAAAAGGTTTTGTATCTGCAGGAAAATGAACTCGATCATATGCAGGACACCGACACATTTTTTGCATCCCCTGAATGGCAGCAGCCCCAGCACCTGATATCCCTGGCCAGTTACTGGTTGAGCTGGACTGCATATTACAGCTGCCTGTTCTATCCTGCAAATGATCCCTTTCGGGGGGATCTGCTTGATGAGGCAGTTGAGGGATTTTCCCGTTCATTTATCGATTTCAATGAGGAATCTATTGTCAGCAGGAGCCTTTTCGGCCGCGCGCTCTGTTACAGGGAGATGCAAAAATATGACAAAGCAATACAGGACCTTAATTCCGTTTCAAATATGCTTAAGCAGGGCAGTGCTTTGTCCGTACGGTGCAGATATGAAAAAATAATGATCACCTGCCTGACAGGGCATTATGAAGCAGCATTGAAAAAGGTCGACAACTTCCAGATGGATTTCAAGGGAGCAGAAATCTCCAGGGAGATGGATATTGGACTAAAAAAACTACGTATTAAGATCATCCTTGCCCTTTTAGAAAAGGAGAAAAACAAACAGGGAAAAACTGCGAAAAAATTTGTTCTGGAAATCCTGCAGGAGATGAAGCGCCTGACTGAAAGCAAGGAAAGCCAGGCCGGGGAACTTTACCGGTTTGCAAAAGACCATGTCCCAATACTTGTCGACATGCCCTATGCAGAGCTGGGACATGTCGGAAACCTGGCAATAGCAGACTGGTACTTTAACAGAAAAGAGTATGACAAAGCTATTGAGCGTTACGGACATCTCCGTGCATCTTCCGGCCGCCTGATTAAAAAACGCATGGATGAGATCTTTTTTCGGCTGGGTTACTGTTTCTGCCGGAAAGGTCAGTGGCAGAAGGCTTTTTCCTGCTTTGAATCCATTTTTAAGATTTTTCCCTCATCCCCTTTTTTAGGCAAAACAGCCTGTTTAAACTTTGTAGCAGCAGCAAACAATTACAGGGAAAACCCTGAAACAGACACATATACCCGGTATATAAACTCAATAAAAACCTATCTGCAGCACTGTCCAGATCCTTCGGATGAGAGCGAAGCACATTTTCAGTTAGGTAAATACTATCAGGACAAAGGCAGGGAAAGAAAAGCTCTTGGCGAATTTTCTCTTGTTAAAGATGATTCTCCAAATTATATGGAAGCACAGTACTGTGTTATAAAAGCAAACATGGATAAGCTTGAAACCTTTCATTCCACGGGTCTCAGTCAGTCAAAAGCTGCAAAAAGAGTATATGATAATACCATAAAAGCTCTTGAAAAATATCAGGACATTGTTCTAAAAGAAAAAGATGACACAGGCAAAAAAGAACTGGAAGCCCATTTGACAATCCTTCGGGCAAGGCTGTATGCTTATGGACCGGAAGAAACCTGCAGAAAAGCACTTGGGGCTCTTAATGATTTTGATGCCCGTTTCCAATCTAAAAAAAACAGTGGCCGGCTTTCCTTCACGGCAATGAATTTGCGTATGCTCTGCTACCAGAAACTGCAGATGTTTTCGGAAGCAGAGGAGGAAATCAACATGGTGCTTAACAAGGGTGTCATAAACCAGAAGCGCTGGGGTTTTCTGAATGCATGTGCAGCCAGGTTTTATCAGGAATCAAAAAGATCAAGGGATAATGGGAACACCAGCCTGGCTCACAGACAGGCAGAGATGGCGCTCATGATATATAACAGGCTTTCCCCTGTTGCCGCAACAAATCCAGAATTCAATAAGTTCCATGATTCCATCCAGCTCAGGATGGCTGAAATTTATCTGGATGAAAATCAATTGGAAAAAGGGGAAAAAATTTACCGGGAAAAGTTGAATAGAGATCCCCTGTCTGCTGATGCAATATATAATCTCGGCCTGATCCAGGAAAAGCAGGGAAAGTGGGAAGAGGCCCTTGCAAGCTGGAAAAAGTTTTCCAGGGGATTAAAGACAGGCAGCTATTACTGGTTTGAATCAAGATACAGGACTGCCGTGGTGCTTGATCAAATAGGCAAAAGGGATAAGGCATGTGAGGTTATTACTGTAATGCAGGTACTGCACCCTGAACTCAGAGATAAAAAATTCAGGGAAAAATTTATACAGCTTCAAAAGGATATTTGTGAAGGAGATGGGGATTAATAAATGTTAAAAAAATTTTTTTGTCTCACATTACCATGTTTTTTTATTTTTTTGCAGGGCTGTGGTGTGCTTATCTTTAATGAAGACAAGATGGCTCTGAAAAAATATCAAATTCAGGAAGAACAGTACAGGCCCTGTAAACTTCAAAATACCATAGAGGGATACAAAGAATTTATTGAGAAATATCCTGAAAATACCTTTGTCAATGATGCCAAATCGAAGATTGAGGGTCTGGAATTTGCCCCTTATGAGCAGACAGATTCCATAGAAGGTTATATGGAATTCAAGATGAGGTATCCCAATAACCGGTATGTTCCAAAAGCCAACTGGAACATCGAACAGGTTGAAATCAAGCACTATGAAAAAACAGACAGCATCAGGGGTTACAGGGAGTTTCTCTCAAAATATCCTGAGAGCATATTTGCAGTGCTGGCAAAAGAGCGGCTGCAGGAACTTGAAATAAGGCAGTTAGACAGGGAGCTTAATAAAAAACAGGGCTTTGACCTGTTAAAATACCGGTTAAGATTAAGGAGGCTGAAAAAAAAGCTGCCTGAGACCAGGAGTATTAACCTTGGTGATTATACCTTTTTTGCATCTATTGCTGATAAAAAGGGTAAAAAATATTTTCATACAAGTTTGATTTACTGTTATGATCTTTCCCGGTTAGATGCTTCCTCAGGGGAAGTATCTGACATGTTCTTTGATAATATCATATCAGGATTACTGCTCTACCTTGACAGCCGTTTCACAAAAAAAGACAAAATTAATGGTTTCAGTTTTGATATCTCATCATCAGAACACCTTTTTCACAAAGACAGGAAGATACTGTTAGAGTACTATTTCCCTTTAAATCAGGTCAGCCTTTTTGCTCAAAAAACTATAAACAGGGAAGATCTTTTAGCCGGGTCAATGATTATCGTCCCGGAGAAAGTGGCTGGCAAAACAAAAAAGGAAATTCCGGACAAAGTTTATACTGCCAGTGAAGAGCCTGTGCCCGTAAAAACAGCATCTGTAAAAAAGCCGGTGCAGGTCAAAGACAAACCCTGGCTGAAGGAAGAAAAAGCTCCGCCCGAAAAGATGGATGGTTTGAGTATAATGACCAGGGTCAGCCAAAGGGACAGGGGAAAAGACTATATTATTTCCCTCTCATGGGAAATGATCAGCAGGACCGGCAGAAAACATACCATGAAGACCCTTGAAAAATGGAAGGATTTTAAGGGCAGGAAAGGAGTAATTAATAAAAAAATCTTAAAATATATTAATCCTCCGTTTCATTACGGGACATCCATATTAACCTTGAACTATAAAAATAAGCACAGAGCATTCTGGTACAGCAGGGAATATGGGGATGCAAGCAGAATTGCCAGCACAGAGCGTCTGAGACCACCGGCAGAGTCAGATTTTTGTCTTACTGATTACGTGGAAATAAATATTGGAGAGGAAAAGCACACTCTTTTAAAAAAGGAAGACTATAATGGCTGCAACTGTTTTGTGGTTGAAAGTACTCCTGTTAAGGAGGGAAGGCAATATGGAAAAAGAGTCAGCTGGATCGACCAGAATAACTGGACACCTTTAAAAACAGAGTATTTTGATAAAAAAGGAAATCCATGGAAAACCCTCAGGATAGAGTGGCAGAAAAAATTTGGTTTCTGGTTCTGGAAGAAGGCAAATGCAGAAAATGTTCAAACAGGTTACAAAACTGTTATTTCCATTGAGGACGTAAGGGTTAATGTGGGTTTGCATGAAAGGGATTTTACCAGGTTCGGCCTTGAAAAACGCAGGTGAAATCCAAGTGTATCTATTAACAGTGTCTGGAATAAAAATCAATAGTACATAGAGATTTGCAGGGGGTATTCTTATTTTTTCCTTGACAGTTTCTTCTAATTTATATAAATAAGTTCTTTCGTTTTATATAAAACTGGGATTTATCATGGATATTGAAATTAAGCTTTTCTTTGATTTAATCAAATACCTGCCTTCAGGAACTGACAGCAACACTGCCAGAATTTCTGTGGCAGAAGGTACAACTGTTGGGTCACTTATAGACAGCTTGAATATCCCTTCTGAAATTCAAAAAACTATTCTTGTTAATGGAGTTAAAGCCTGTAACGAAACAATAATTAATGAAAATGATTCAATAGCTGTTTTCCCGCCAATGGCAGGTGGATAACAGAAAAAAGATAGTTAGTTAATTAGATATCCTGTATTATGAAACACTAACAAATAAACCTTTTTAGCAAAGGGGGATGAAATGTTCGGATTAATGGGAAAAATATTAAGAGTTAACTTAACAGAATCAAAAATAACTGAGGAAGAAATTCCTGAAAGCATGGCCAGAATGTTTCTTGGGGGTGGCGGACTGGCGACCAAATATCTTTATGATGAAGTAAAAAAAGGTACAGACCCCTTAGGGCCTGAAAATAAACTCATTTTCATGACAGGCCCATTGACCGCAACAACCTGCCCCAGTGCAGGCAGATATAGTGTTGTCAGCAAATCCCCTCTTACCGGAGCCTGGGCACAGTCAAACTCCGGAGGATTCTGGGGGCCTGAGTTCAAAAGAACCGGTTTCGACGGTATAATATTTGAGGGCGCCTCCCCAAAACCGGTTTATCTTGTATGTGAAGAAGGTAAAGCAGAGCTAAAAGATGCCGGGCATCTCTGGGGGAAAAAAGTTCCGGAAACAACCGACCTGATTCAGGAGGAATTAGGCAAAGATTTCAAGGTTGCATGCATCGGCCCTGCAGGAGAAAAGCTTGTCAGGATTGCATGCATTATGAACGATACCCACCGGGCTGCAGGAAGGTGCGGGCTGGGTGCTGTTATGGGGTCAAAAAACCTGAAGGCCATAGCTGCCAAGGGCAGCATTCCGGTTAAAATTGCCAACCCGGAGGCTTTCAAGGAGGTGGCGAAAAAGCAGTATCAGCTGATTAATGATTCCATGCTGAAAGTCGGACTTGAGACACACGGAACAAACCTTCTTCTTGACATGGTTAATGTAAGGGGCGGCATGCCAACAAGAAACTGGCAGATCGGGATGTTTGAACACGTTGAAAAGGTAAACGGGCCGGCACTTACAGATAACCTCCTTAAAGACCGAGTGGCCTGTTATGCATGCCCCATTGCCTGCGGCAGGGTTTCCAGGATTAAAACAGGCAAATGGGCGGGCAAAGAAGGTGAAGGGCCTGAATATGAGTCTGTAGTTCTTCTGGGCACTGCCTGTGACGTAGATGATTTGAATGCTGTGACAATGGCTAATTTCCTGTGTAATGAATATGGCATTGACACTATTTCAGCCGGAAGCATCATAGCTTTTGCCATGGAGTGTTATGAGAAGGGGATACTGACAAAAGAGGATACCGGAGGCATTGAGATTAAATTTGGAGATGCTGATGTTCTGGTTGAGCTCACTGAAAAAATAGGCAAAAGAGAGGGTATCGGTGACTTATTGTCAGAAGGTGTTAAAAGGATGTCTGAAAAACTCAAGAAGGGATCTGAAGAATTTGCCATGCATGTTAAAGGCCTGGAGCTGCCTGCCTATGATTCAAGAGCTGTTAAAATAACCGGCCTTGGTTATGCTGTAGCCAGCCGCGGAGGAGATCATATGACAGGTTACATCCAGGGACCGACATTTATTGACACACCCTTTTTAGTTGTTGAGGACAGTAAAATAGATGATGTCTATTCACCAAAACCACATGATACCAAAGTTCTTAATGATCTTGAGAATGCCCTGACCATGTTTGATGTAACCGGAACCTGCAAGTTTATGGGCCTTATGCTTGATGCAAAGGAATGGGTTAACCTTATAGCAAATGTTACAGGCCTGGAGTTTACAATTGAAGATTTCAGAAAAACCGGTGAAAGGGTGGTAAATCTTGCCAGGGCTTTCAACATGCGGGACGGCTTCTCACGGGCTGATGACACTCTTCCCGGAAGGCTTATGAAGGAACCCATGCCAGAGGGCCCTGCCAAAGGTCATGTTGTTGATTCTCTGGACACACTTCTGGACCACTATTATGAGGAGAGGGGATGGGACAAGGCTTCCGGCAAGCCTACTGCTGACAAGCTGAAGGAACTGGGCCTGGAAAATACAATTGCAGATATCTGGAATTGAACATGACAGAGAATGAAAGATTTGCACTGAAAGGAGATATAAAAGCATGAGTGAGGAGAAAAAGATGACCTATGCTGACAAGCCCTGGCTCAAAAGTTACAAATTCGGGCCGTATCCATTGAAAAAGACCCTGGAGCCATATCCAGTACAGCCTCTCTATAAGATTTTGTATGATACAGCAGAAAAATTCCCGCACAGTGTTGCCTGTCTGTCCTTTGGAAAAGCAACCAGGTATTCACAGCTGAAAGACTATGTGGACAGGTTTGCAACAGGGCTTGCGGCTCTTGGTGTAAAAAAAGGCGATATGGTGGCCACTGTAATTCCCAACTGTCTGCAGTTTATTATAGCTGACATGGCTATTCTAAGGGCCGGGGCCACACACATTCCATGCAGCATACTGCACAAAGAGCGTGACCTGGAACATGAGATCGGCAGCCCGGGTGCTGAAACCGTAATCTGTGTTGATGACAATCTTCCTTTAATAAATGCCATAAAAGATAAAACAAAGCTTAAAAACATTATTATTACCTCAAGGGAAGATTATGGAGCTAATCCTCCCCCTCTAAAGGAAGTACCCGGGACTATCCAGTTTCGAAACTTAGTGGACAAC
The DNA here is from genome assembly GCA_024276465.1 of Deltaproteobacteria bacterium. Classification (GTDB taxonomy): domain Bacteria; phylum Desulfobacterota; class WTBG01; order CAIYCZ01; family CAIRTM01; genus JAJRXD01. The sequence continues at coordinate 13,668 of JAJRXD010000050.1, read as the reverse complement.
AATGAGCCTGATCCACCTGATGTTGATATTGATCCCAGGGAGGACCTGGCCTTTCTCTGTTTTACCGGTGGTTCTACAGGCCTTCCCAAGGGGGTGATGCTTACACATTTTAACCGGATGGCCAACCTGTGGCATGGACTGCCGTGGATGCTGACCCCGCTTGAGGCGGGAATCAGGGGAAAAGCCTCTATAATGATCCCTGTTCCATTGTTCCATGCCTATGGACACTGGGTAGTGGAATTTGCTATTTACTTTGGAATGCGCATAATACTTCTCCCTGACCCGAGGGACAACGATGCCCTGGTTAAAGCAATGCAGGAACACCGTCCTTTTCTGGTAGCATGTGTTCCCACCCAGTACTTTAGGATGGCCACAGGCAAAGTTGGCAGGATGCAGACCATGATGATGTCATGTGCTGCTCCTCTTCCAAAAGTTATTGCAGATACTGTCAAGAATGAGATGGGCAATCCGATTTCAGAATCTTACGGGCTAACCGAAACAGGTCCTCTTACCCATTTAAATGTTTCTGCTTTTTCAAAAATTACAGGGTTTATGAAAGAAGAGAAACTGAGTTTAGGGATACCCGTTCCAGACACAGAGGTTAAAATTGTTGACCCTGACACAGGTGAAGAAGTTCCATTCGGTGAGTCAGGAATTATTTACTCGCGCGGTCCACAGGTAATGAAAGGCTACTGGCCTACGCCAGGAGATGGCCTGGAGGATGGATGGCTTTGCACCAATGATATAGCAAGGATGGACGAGGATGGTTATTTCTATATTGAGGACAGAACAAAAGACATGATAAATGTTTCAGGTTTTAAGGTCTATTCAACAGAGCTTGACGAGGAGCTGTTCAAGCATCCGGATATTGAGGTGGCAGCAGCGGTTGGTATTCCTGATCCAAAAAATCCCGGGAGTGAAAGGGTAAAAATTTACGTTAAACCAGTTCCTGAGAAAAAGGGTAAACTCACAGCAGATGATATTATAAAGTTCTGCAGGGAAAGGTTTCCGGCATATGCTGCACCAAAGGATGCAAGCTATATTGAATTCAGGGATGAATTCCCCCTGACAGTGACAGAAAAACTGTTCAAAAACGCTTTGCGACAGGAAGAGATCAACAAAATGAAAGAACGTGGTGAGTTTGAATACGAATTTGAAGGATAGATAGCAGGAATCAAATTGTTGCGGGTTTTAAAAACTGCACTTTTAAGCCCTGAACCCGCAACATCAAACTGTCCTGCACACCTGGTTCAGTTATCAGTTAAAATCTCATCATCATATATTTTTTCAAAATATACCTTATGTTTAGCCTCTTCAGCAGCCAGCCTTAAAAACACCTGTTTAGCCTGCGCATCATCAGACTGGTTTGCCAGATCAGTATAAAGCTTCTGAGCGTTTTCCTCTTTTTTCATTGCAGTAATTATAATATCCTGATAGCTCATATCAGCTGATGGCTCGACTTCAAGCAGATAGTCACTGATTTTCAGGCTCGCAACTTTTGGTATTTCTATTTCACCAGCTTCGAATATATTATGGCGAAGGTTTTCTAAAATTTTTACATGCCCCTTTTCAACCTCTTCGTATTCACGCAGCAGCTCCTTTCTGGCGCTGAAGGTAACAACATTCTGAAGGTCATGATAAAATTTTACAGCATTTTTCTCGCCTTCAATAGCAAAATCAATAATTTCATTAAATTTTTCTTTATCCATTGTCCCTGCTCCTTCTGTAAAATCTATTTTGAATAATGTCCTTAAAAAAAGGGTCGATAGTTTTTTTAATTACATATAATATAAATTAAAGGCTTTTCAGTGTCAATGTGAAACTCCTGGAAAAATATCCTTTAAAAAGGCAGTAGTTTTACACAAAATCTTGAATTAAAAAATTTAAATAATTATAATAAAAAAGAAACCATGTTTTGCCATTAAGCTTCAGAAGAGAAATAATGAGAATAGGTGTTCTGTCAGATACCCATATTCCTTATGCTGCAAAGGGCCTGCCCGAGAAAGCTCTTGATATACTTGCAACAGTTGATGTTATTATACACGCAGGTGATTTTCAGGACATATCGGTCATCGATAAACTCACATCCATAGCCAGTTTCTATGGTGTATCCGGCAACATGGATCCTCCTGAGATCAGGAGCATGCTTCCCGAAAAAAGGGTCTTGCGTCTTCAGGGCTTTACAATTGGTGTTATTCATGGATGGGGATCTCCAGCAGGTCTTGAGGACCGCATATTTACAGCTTTTGATGAATATAAAATTGATGCAATAGTTTTCGGGCACTCACATAATGCTGTTAGCCACGTTAATAACAACCTGCTGTTTTTCAATCCCGGAAGCCCTACTGATAACCGTTTTGCAAAGACAAATTCCATTGGGATTTTGACCCTGGACAAAGAGATTACCGGGGAGATCCTGAAGATTTGAAACAGGGAGAGGTAAAATCATGACAAATTTTTCTAAAGAAACATTTTTTATCAAGCCATCTCAAAAAGGAGTAAAGGACTTTGAAGACCTGATTAACAGCGATTACCAGATAAGTATCGGTAAATGGATGCATACCGGATGGGAAATTTTTAAAAGCAATTCCGGGCCATCAATAGCTTTTTCTGTATTAGGAGGAATTTGCTACATACTGATAAATTTTATCCCCTTTGCAGGAATGTTTGTTCTCTATCCTTTTATTGCTGGTTTTATTATTATGTCACTGATGTTTTTTCAAAAACAAACCCCGGAATTTAAAAATTATTTCTGGGGGTTTCGTCATTTTCTTCCACTCCTTGTCTTTAGCGTTGTTTCCATGATGTTTATTTCCATAGGAATACTTCTCCTTGTTGTTCCTGGAATTTATCTTTCCATTGCCTATCTTTTCAGCCCTTATTTAATCGTTGAAAAAAACCTGGACTACTGGCCTGCCATGGAGATAAGCAGAAAAAAAGTTAATAAACAATTTTGGGGGTTGTTAGGCTTTTCCGGTGTAATTCTGATGATAAATATTATTGGGTGTATCCCCTTTTTCCTGGGACTTTTTATTACCATCCCTCTTTCAACCTGCATGGTCACAGCAGCATACAAAGATATTTTCATGGAAGACAGCCCTACAGACAAAGAAGCAATATCTGCGGAACCTGCTTAACCCCAGCAGTAAAAGTTTTTTCCAGGACCGCCTCACAGCTGCTGCCACCCCGTGTTGATCACATGCGTATCACTCAGGATAGAGACCTTTTGCACAGGATGATCGCTGTTACATTAATTTTTTTTAATCTGCTTTTAATGCAAAATATAGGGTTGCTACTGTATAATCTTCTCGGGATCTTTTTTATCTTAATTAAAACAGAATTATTTCTGAGAATATATGAAAAAAACAAAACAGACAACAAGGGACTTGAGTAAAATCTCCTCTGAAAAAACCGTTGCCCCGGAACAGGACACGGTGTTGCCCTGGTATAAGAACCTGTTGGCAGTTCCTCTATTACGTTCGGTTGTGCAGCATGCCTGCTATCCCTATCTGTTACAGTTTGGAGCACTCTGTTTTTTTGTTCTGGTCATTTCCATCGGGTGGGACCAGCCAGTGTTTGAAATGGGATCAGCAGCTGAAAAGCTTTACCGGAAACTGAACTTTACTACCTTTGCGATATGGGGACTCTGGTGGACATCCATGATCTGGATAGCTTTTTTTATCGGCAGGGCGTGGTGCCAGGTTTGCCCACTTGAGCTGATAGCAAACATTGCCGAGCGGCTTGGACGATGGCTGGGAATCAAACAAAAGCTGATCCCGAAACTGTTTCGAAACGGTATACTGATTGTCAGCGCTTACCTGGTGGTTCAGTTTTGTGTTTCATCATTTCACATCCACCGGATCCCTCACAGGGCGGCATTGTTCCTCATAACACTGGGCGCTGCTGCGTTTTCAATAGGGTTTTTTTTCAAATACCGTTTTTTTTGTTCATATGTATGCCCTGTGGGCATGCTTCTGAGCTGCTATGCCAGAAACTCCCCGTTCGAGCTGAGATCAATTGACAAAAAAGTCTGTGAACGATGCCGGACAAAAGACTGCCGTTCACAGAAAACATACAAGTCGTGGAACAAACGTGGTTGCCCGAGCCTGCTCAACCCGCCACAGATAGACTCTAACAAGGACTGTCTGCTCTGCATGCAGTGTGTTAAGGCCTGTCCGCATAATAATATAAGCTTCGGCATAAGGAAATTCTTTAAAGATATTGCAGTGGGAGAAAAAGCACCTTTGGCTCTTAGCTTTTTTCTTGTCATCATTACCGGTTTTTTAACCTATGAAATGATACTGAATAAAGAGATTAAAGAAATGTTTCTTATACCCCCCCACTGGGCCATACATTTCACGGGTATTGTCAATCCTTACATGAAAGGGTTTTTTAAGGGTCTATGGATGCTTGTGATATTCCCCGGCGCGATCTGGCTATCATGTGCAGCCATGTACAAAATACTGTCAACAGAAAAAAAGTTTACATTCTACCTTTCCTGTTATTCCATAGCTTTTATTCCACTGCTTGTTTCTGCACACCTTTCCAAAGCACTTGAAAAATGGAATGGATGGCTCAAAGGTATCTGGCTGCCATTCAGGGATCCTTCCGGAGTCCGGACATTCAATGCAATATTTGTTGAAAAGACGCTGATAGAACCGGGGAAAATAGTTGCTTTGAGCACACTGCGCTGGCTGCCCCTAACTATTGTACTGACGGGCACAATCATCAGTATTATAAAAATAGCTCAAACCAACTCATATCTGAATAAATCTTCTCCAAAGACAACAATTGCTGCACATTCAGTCCCACTGGGAATGGCACTGCTTTTAGGCGCAATGTACATATTTAATATTTTAATGTGGAAATAGCTGTAAAAAGGTCAAAGCGAGGGCCAGGGGTCAGGTCCTTATGTTTTTTGTTTCTAAAAAACAAAAAACCCGGGTATTGTTGTGTGCAATATCCGGGTTATGGAGACCCATGGTTTTTATTTACTTTTTCTTAAGTTCCTCTTCCACCATTTTTGAAAAGCCGCCTATCGAACGATTTTTAGCAGTCCTTCCGTTAATAAAAATTGCTGGAACACCACGGACTTTGACTGTTTTACCAAGCCTCATGTCCTGATTGATAGCCTGCTTAAGGGCCGGATCTTTATAATCTTTGTTAAACTTCTTCATGTCAAGACCAACTTCTTCCGCACATTTTATAATAGTTGCATCACTCAGTTTTTTATAATTTTTAAAAAGCACTCTTGCCATTTCATGAAATTTGTTCTGTCTTGCAGCAGCAAGGGCGGCCATGGATCCCTTTTCTGCAAATTTGTGCATCCTGAGAGGGAATTGTTTCAGAATAAGCTTAACATCATTGGGATATTTCTCAAGCAACTGCTCGAGTACAGGAAAAACCCTGTTGCAGTAAGGTCACTGAAAGTCAATAAATGCAACAACGCTTACCTTAGCATCAGGATTGCCTATTACAGGTGAGTTCCCTGCCGCAATATCAAAAATGTGTGAAACCTGGATAACTGACACCTGATTTTGTTTGGCATCAGTCAGGAACAGTTTTTTGCTGTCAGAAGTTATGGCTATCCGGGAAAAGTTACCTTTAACAGGAATGGAATCCGTGATTTTGTTTTCCCTTATTGATAAAAGCTGTATTTTATCCCTGCAGAGGATATAAGCTGATGCCCCGTCACTGGACATTGCAATATCAAGGGGTTTACACTTTACAGGGACATTATCAAGCACCTCCCATTCAACCCTGGAAAAAGCGCTTGTTATTGACCAGAGAACAAGTGTAACAGCCATGCAGAGTATAGAAAAACTCGAGAAGTATTTTTTCATAAGTTGCATTCCTCCTTGTTTAAGTTAAAAGTTTTTATTCGGCTTGTTAACTTAAAAAAATTATATTATTTTTAACAGGAAGGCAAGACAATTTTATTGAAAAATTTTCAATTTTTATTCAGATTTGACGATACACCAGTTATTGGTTAAAGGAAAAAATGATGCGGATATTTTATTCAAAACGCTTTTTTATATGCCTTTGCCTGATTCTGCTTCCGGTTGCTTGCACGGGGTGCAGCACAACTTTTTTGTCAGGAAAAGGTCAGGATAAAGAAAGCATGGGGGTTCTGATCATAGGCAGGCTGATTTCCCGTGCCTATGAAGCAGCCAGGAAGCAGATAAGCATAAATAATGCTGCAAAGATGTTATCCCCTGATTATTTAGATGAACGGCTGTCAGATGGAAAACTTACTGTTGCACTGGGAATAGGGACTGAAGATCTGGGAAAGATCATTTTGCCTGAACAAAAGAAAGAACTTGTTTCAAGTGGTGAATATATGCTGCGCGGGAAAAAAATCCTTGTTGAAGCAATGCTTGTTTTGACCAGGGATGACTTTAGCAAAGCCCTTGCAGAATATGAAATTGTTTTTGTTACCTCCCATTCGCGTTTTGGGGCCGGTCCAGTGTTCCTGAATGACGGCAAGGAAAATCCGTTCAGAATGCAGCAGACAAAGGGTTACGACATTATCATGCCTCAGTCTGAAGTCAGCGGATACCAGGGAACCGTTAAAAAAACTTACAAGGGCCCCCTTAAAAGAAAGTCCTATGTTGTCTTTGAGCCGGACAGCACTGACCTTGACAGGGCACTGCCTTTCCCCGGCTATCAAATGCTCGTTTTATCAACGTGTAGCAGTAAAAAACATTTTCTTGATGAAATCAGATATTTCAGGAACAAATATCCGACAACAGCAATTTTCACCACAAGAGCCAGCTGTATGGATACAAAGCAGAGAATATTCATGCGATTTCTCTATGAGATTTTTCAGGGCAATTCAATTGCCAGTGTGGTAGAAGGTATGAACGAAGAATATACAGCTGTTGCCTGGGAAAATGTAAAAAAAGAATTCCTCCATGGAGAGTAATAAAGGGTCTCTATGTCGAGAGTATCAATAATCTGCCTGAAAAAAAACCATTCAGGGAAACCGGGCAAAAAATTCATCAATGAGTTGAACTGTTAACTGCTTTCCCTTATCATTTTCCGGATCATCTTTTGTAATTCCGCTGTGATTAACCAGAATATTGTTTTTAATTTCATTCTGTTTTGGCCCTTCATAAAGCAGGTAGTTGTAGTACGTTCCATCCCTGATACCACAGCTGACCCCTTCACACAAGTACGGCTTCCAGGGATCCAGCGAAAGATCAACCTGGGTTATAAAACCATCCACAGGAGGGATCCAGTCGCATTCCGGATCCCAGTCAGGGCAGGGCAAACTGTATGGTGGTTTTGTGAATCGCTGGACATGGAGAGCCATTCCCCGCTGTTTTGGCAGTCTGTTTAACAAATCACAGGTATCTTTTGTGTCCAGAAGATAACCTGCCCAGGAGTCCCCATAGTAGATAAACACTGAAGATAAAAGACAGAGCCTTGAAATTCTACTGTCCTGAGCAGCTGCTTTTTGAGCCACATATCCTCCCAGGGAATGTCCTATAAGAGTCACATGATCGCTGTCCAGCACCCCTGGCTGCCTGTTAAAAAGGCTGAATCTCTGTTTGAGGTAATCAATTGTATGGCTGACCTGCAGGGCATATATATCTGTGCTGATTTCAGAAATAGACTCAAATGCTTCGTTTGGTCTGGATTCCCCATCAATTATCTCTGAGTAGTTTTCGATAAAAACAGGGATAACAAACAGATACCCCCTCCGGGCATAATAAGTGCCCATCCAGTCAAGCGCATCGGAATGGCTGGGATGAGAGCCCTGGGCACCAACACAGAAGATAATGACAGGATAGGGTTTTTCATCAGGTGAAAGCTGTCCCGGGACTGAACCCGGGTGAAAAATCTTCATATCCCAGGTATATCCAGGAGAGGGGTTTTCAGGGTCATCATAAGGATCAATCAGCTGGTTAAAGGAGGTAACCTCCCTGGTAATAATCTCTTTCATGAAATTAAAATCAACCGAGGTTCCGGTTTCCCCAAGATTTTCATCCCCGTTAACCAGGAAAGGTTCCTGTAAGGACCTGTTGTTATTCAACAGAGGCAGAAAATGAAACAGGACGGAAAACATATTAAGCCGCAGAGTTGGCGGGTCAAAACCAGGGGTTTTTCCGGTTTCAATAATGGAGACAGGAAAATCCCGGGCAAGAAGTTTTTTTTGAGCACAAAAAAAGATTAGAAAAATCAGAAAAACAGCAAAAAGGCGATTAGATCTCTTCATAATAACAATTCCGCAAGTGAACTGCCCCTCAGTCCCGATTTCAGCGGGACTGCAATTTCCGGGTTAAATTATTAATAGCTTCCCTAAGCTCCGGGCTTGCCTTACTGCTGATTGAAACAGACAGTTTTTTTAAATCTTTTTTCAAGCCACGACTAATATCAATTGTAGCATCTTGCATTGAGGACAGAATGTTCGGGAGTATTTTATTTAAAACTTCTTCAGCGTCTAATCTGATCTGTGGATTATCAGCAAATATTGCGGTCAATTCCCCTGAGTGTTCATAGAAAAGGCGGATATATTCTTTACCGGTTGAAGTCTTTGCCAGAACCTTGTCCCTGAACCCCCTCAGCAGATTCATCTTATCAGGAGCATAACCTGATATTAAAGCTGCCGGGCAATCACCTGAGGAAGGGATTGTTGTAAAGACATATCTTTTTAAATCATTATCATAATCATTACTCTCACCAGTGGTAAGTGTAACTGAATAATCCTTTTCAGGCTTAAAAACATAATCATATGTAAAGGTTTGGATTGTTTCAGAAGACACATCCTGCCTTGTTATTGATTCTGTAACCGGGTTAGCGCAGTTGGGGTCATCAGTCTGATTGCATATGGCAATCTCAGTTGTTATTATTCTCGGGCTGGTACCATTGTTCTGTACATTCCAGGTAACTCTCTTAAGGCCTGACTCAAGTATGTCTCTGGCATCACTGTCACGATAAGTAAAACAACCAGGAAGTCCATCCCCTGGCTTGCTGATCTTTGCTCCAACAATTGCTAAATCCGTATCAGGAGCCTCGGGTCTTGGAGACATATCTGAATAATGGCGTGGGCTGAAGGGAAACTGAGACTGCCTGATTAAATATTTGTTCATTTCAATACTCCGCCCAATAATCCACTCATTTACCTCGCCTGATGAGGGATGGAAGTAGTTTGATGAATCCCCCTGTTCAAACTGACCTATTTTTCCCTCATCCGGGTGTCCATAAATTTCTTCATTGGTGGGATATTCCCAGAAAAGACCCTGAATAGCGCGTCTTGATCCATGATCAGAGGAGATGGGACAGTCAATTTCATACCAGAGCCAGTTATAATATTGCCCTGTCATAAACATACCATTGCATGCAGGCTCTGAGTTTTCACTGCCGGGACTGATCTGGTAATTTTTCATCAACTTCTTAACGCGTTCCCCTTCTGACATTTCAAGCTCATTTTCAAGGGCCAGAAGAGGATCAGGAAGTCCATTCTCTTCGTAAACAGCATCCAGTTCAGCAGTCAGATAATTACCAAGGCCGGATTGTTTAGAATTGCTGAATAAAATATTAAGGGCAGAGTGCTGATGAAAAACAAGACTGATCATATGGTTGTTAATAAACTGCTTGAGCACCCTGGTCTCAGTGGGAACAAAGGGCCTGTCGCCTCCGCTGTAAACCGTTACAGCACAGTCGGAAAACTCCCAGAATCTCCGTGACCAGCTTCGATTTAAATCAATGCCCAGGTTTGTACCCCCGGGTTTTGAGGGGCAGTCAACCTCCTGAACATTCATGCGCCACCCCTCGTTATCATTATCATGATAAGCAGTATCCGTCCAGAACCTGTAGGGATCCCCGCCATTCTGATCATCCCTCAGCCTTCCATCCGGATTTATCATGGGGATAATCCAGATTTCAAAATTATTGATAAGATCCTGTACTTCGCCATGGTCATGATGGCTGTTGTCATAATAGGCATCAAACAGATACTGAATAAAGGTTATATTGCTGTCCACCGGCAACCATTCTCTTGAATGAATACCTGAATCAATAACAACATCCGGTTCACCATCTTCCTCTGTTTCCGGGTTGTCTGAAAATTTTACTGCATAGATAGGGTTTCCAAGATAGCTTAATCCAATCTCTTCAAGACGAAAAATGTCTTCAGCTTTTGAGTTGGACTGGGTTTCCAGGTCCTGAATTATGGCAACAATTTCATCGTGATCGTGATATACATACTTGTAATCTGCACTGACACTGGTTGTAAAAAACAAAAGGAACAGAAGAGTAATGGCTTTGGTTGATAGACATCTGTTTTTTTTCATTTTTCCTCCCTCAATAAAATTTATGAACTTAACGCAGGCTAAAGTCTGCGGCTACCAGCAACTGAACATATCAACCACAGGCATCCACATTCTTTAGAATGCAAAAAGGAAATTCCTATACAATAAATTTACGACTTTTTCATCTTTGCTGTTTTTGAGCCTGGTTGCGGGCAGATCGTACTATATCAAAATATTCCGCCTTGTCAAAGCCGAGGCGGTTCAGGGTTTCATCAAGCGGCACAGCGTTACGGTCATAGCCCTTTTCATCATATACCTCGTCAGCCAGCCTGTCATACTGGACACGGCGATATTCCTGAAGAATGCTAAGCAATTCTTCATCGGTTTTTCCATTAATGTCAACTTCCGCTTGGTTTTTCAGATACTCCTCGTAATGTTTTTTGCGCGACCTGTATTCATTCATAAATACAGGGGCCATGGCGCGAAGAGGGATTGCATCGTGCTCACGGGTACCGAAACCCTGGCGCAGGTTAATAAGTTTGTGAAGAAGATATGATCGTTCGGATTCCATCAGAAGATCGTCCAGGGTCTTTTGTGTGCCAAAGGTAGCATTTACAAGTTCAAGATAGTACTCTACTGTTGGAAGATTTCTCGCCGGATGTTCTGTGTTTTGCGCTTCCGGGTGCCGGACATCTATCCATGGCAGCTTGCAGAGTCCCACTAAATTGAACCAGGTACGAAAAAGCGGAAACCATTGCAGTGCCACAGCTTTTCTTTTAAAAGTTGGCAGCTCATTTTTCAGCTGGTCAATTGCAATCAGCCATGCCTCATCGTGCTGAGGTCCTTTAAGAGCAAAGCCGTAGCCTCCCTGCTGTGCCAGGGATTCTTTGGTTATGTACATGGAAAATTCCAGGCCCTTGCACTCCATACCGAAAAGCGATAACTCTCCAAGCAGATCGCTTCGGGTCCGACCGGTGCGGGATGATGCACGATCTGCAATCCAGCATTTCATATGGCGTACGCCACGACCAGCCTGAACCGCAAAATCACATTCCCCTGCTGCCATGCGGTGAAGCAGTTCAAGAACTGTTTTTCCACAGTTCCATTTCAGCTCAAGCCCTCCGGTATCTTCAACAGTCAGCAAATCATGCTCATATGCCTCAAACAGAAAAGACATAAGAACCCCTGCGCTGATAGTGTCAAGCCCATACTCATCACAGTACCATGCATATTCAAGAATGTGGTCAATGTCAAATATTCCCAGATTGGTCATGGCAGCTGCGGTTTCATATTCAGGCCCATCAAGCCTGATTGTTTTTCCGGCAAAAGGCCCTGTTTTTAATATATAATCCTCACAACCTTTTGTACATGCAAGAGTGCACCCTAAAAAACAGCCATCAGGGTGTCTCTGCTCAAAAATCTTTTCTTCAAAAAGCAGACCTGACACCTGTTTTACCCGATCGTCAATACCATACTGGAAATTATTTACCGGCAGGAGATGAAAGGAATTCATCATGTCCACCAGGCATGTTGTTCCCTGTGTGCCAAGACGCATTGCATTCGGGTCAACATCTTTGATAACTTTTCTGAGCTTTTTCCCTGCTTCCCGGACCCTGTCTGGATGTGCCGGCCGATTGGAGTTTGCCTTTTTGGCATTACATTTGACAACAATCCCCCACAGACCCTTGTCACGCATTACAGATCCGGTACCTCCACGGCCTGCCTGTTTTGCCCTGCACCTCTTACGCCTGAGATCATAATAAACACTGTTTATGCATCCCATGGATGTATTCTTTGCCCCTGTTCCTGCGCTTATAAACGCAACCGAAGATGGCTCACCATCTCCTTTCCACTTTTCAATAATATTCTCAGCACCAAACAAAGAATCTCCTGTTTCAGGCGCATCTGCAATACTGATTTCGCATCGGTCACCGTCTATGACCACGAGAACATCCTGGTCAGTCTTGCCGGTTACCGAAATGGCATCAAAACCTGATAGTTTTACAAGAGGAAAAAAATGTCCGCCTACGTTTGAATCACAGAAGGTGTTTGTAAGTGGTGAAATCGTTCCAACAATAAACTTTCCAGCACCGGCAAAACCGGTTTCACCGCAAAAAGGTCCTCCTGAAATAGCCAGCACATTTTCAGGACTGTCATGTTTTGTTGTTGCTTTTGTCCCGTCAAATACAAGTTTTAAACAGTACCCCCTTCCGCCAACAAACATACGGCGCATCTCCTCTGAAATCACCTTGACAGATATTGTTTTATTATTCAGGTCAATTGCAAGCAGCTGGTCAGTATATCCCTTTGTAACTTCTGCCCTGTTGTAGTTAATCAGTGAAGATGTCATTCTGAACTCCTGTTCTTGGACATATAATTTAAAGCATAATTATATAAAATAGATAAATATAGCAGGGAAGTTTTTATGTGTCAAATAAAAAAGGCGTGAATACCCCATCAAAACATCCGGGCTGCAATCCATCCTCCGGAAATAAATGTCCCCAGAGAACTTCCCAGATTGGCAAGCACTACTACGAGAAGTATCTTGCAAACAGGATTTTGCCAGAATCCTTTTACAGATGTTATGGCATTTGGAATATCTTCAAAATCCGATACAGTCGGCTTCCTGACCCATGCCTGAACCAGCCCGGCAACCCAGCCAGCTGCTATCATGGGATTCAAGCTTGTAAGGGGTGCTCCTATAAAGGATGCCAGTATTGTAAGTGGATGAGCAAGGGCAAGAGCCGCTCCAGTCCCTGCAAGAATGCCATTCACCAGTATCCATATATAGATTGAATCCATGGCATATTTTGTATCCTCTTTTAAAAACCCGGCAGCAATAAGAACAACAATTATAATGGGAATAGCCCATTTCAAAATTGACGGGATAATTGATTTCCGGGGAAGCTCCAAAAGAGATTCTGTCTGAAGATTATTGTTTTTTATATGGCTAAGAATTCCCTGGACATGTCCTGCGCCAACTACAGCAACAATGGTTTTCCCTGGAGCGCTTTGAATTTTGCTTGCAAGGTAAATGTCGCGCTCATCAATCAGGCGTTTTTTTACCTCAGGAAAAGTTTTAGAAAATGCCTCGAGAACATTTTCAAGCTGATCCCTGTTTTTAATATCCTCGATCAACTCCTCGTCAATTTTTTCAACAATAAAAAGACTCATCATAAGTTGGGCCATCATTTTCATCTTGTTCCAGAAATTCAGGTATCCCCACACGCGTTTTAAAGTGATTTCAACATCACGATCTGCCAGCACAAGTTCTGCGCGGCTTTTTTCTGCCTGCTGTATGGCTTCAATCATTTCAGCACCAGGCTGAACCCCGAACTGCTCCCCGATTCTGCGGTAAAATGAGTTCATTATCAGCTGTGCCAGCAGAAAAACAGCCTTTTTTTCTTTAATT
>JAJRXD010000049.1 GCA_024276465.1 Deltaproteobacteria bacterium | reverse complement strand
TTTATCAGCTCGCGAACTTGCTGTCCAGGTTGGAATATCCAGCCGCAAGATTGAGCAAAATATAGCTAAACTGAAAAAACGCGGACTTCTGAAACGTATCGGTCCGGCAAAAGGTGGGCGTTGGGAGGTGATGGAATGAATAGAATCCCATTACGGTTACATAGTCAATGTCATGTTTTTTTATGACGGATAACCCAAGCTCGCGGTCCCAAGTGTTGAGCTGGCAGTTATCCAAAAAATTGAATAAAGTTAATGGATTGCATAAGGATGCCTTCTGCCAATTATCTAGATAAAATTATAAGTGAATATGGAGTAAGTAGATACGAAAACCTGATCATGTGCGGGTTTGATAGTTTTGTTCATCGTTGTTCAGAGGAAATACTCAAACAACAAGATTTCTTAAGCAGCAGTGATCTTCACAATTTAATATATTTGCTGAAATATCTACATCAAAACTGGTTAGATTCAACAAAGAAATCACGAAAAAATAAACAAATATGCCTCAAGGTGCTGTTTGTTGTCCTGATGTCAGGAAAGCATATATTAAAAAGGAAACAGCTGCTGGAAAAATCTGCTAACAAAATTCATCAACATTGGGAAATATCACCGAATGACTATCCCTTTCTCACACATGAGGAAACAGACAGGATTCTATCCTTCATTAAGCGCAAAGTGCGCTCAGGAAATTCGGATGCAGAACGTGAATATATAACATCTGACCGAACTGATAAAAATCATATTTTTTATTATATTCCTGACAGCATATATGATTACTTCAGGGCAACAGATAAAATCGTTCGCCACTTTCCTGAATCCTGCGGGAATAAAGGTGATCTGGAATATGTAAGGGCCATTCTTGACACTATTAATGAACCAGATATAACAAAAGAATTTCCTGCCATACTGAAAACACTTCCCCTGCAAATTTTTCTGACTACACTTCAAAAAATCCTGACGCCTCGTCAAGAATGTAAAAATATTGATTTTGTTTCCTGCAATTCAGCAGAAAATCACACTAGTTTACTGTATGAGAAAAAATTATTCCTTAAAGAGCAATACTCTGAAAATTACCAACCAGTTCCAGAATGGGCAGAATGGTTTTTTCAGGCAGGACAGGATGTCGCCTTATCGGTGGGAACCTCCTCTGATAATCTTATCATAGGATTTTCACTGCCAACAAGATGTTATGCGGCCCTTTTTTTTCTTCTTGGTTATGAGACTTGGCGTTCAAATTATGAAATGCAGACACATATAGAAAATAAAATATATTTTGACAAATTAGCAACATGTGACCAAGATGAAGCACTGTTGATTTTAGAAAATAACCATTGGAAGCGTTGCTGGTTCAAAGGTACTGAAATAATTGGAGGGGAAAAATGTATAAAAGTGGAGGTTCCTGGTGCCCTCAAAAAACAATATATCGATTATGTTCTAAAGAGCAATATAGCAAAACTCAGGAAAGCGGTTGATCCCGGGAGAGAGATAGCCGCCAACCAGATTGGATTCAAAATGAGCGGCATGGAATCTCTTGTCTCTTATTATAAAAAAATGAAAATGAGGTGTTAAAATTCTTAATACAAGAAAAAATGTCATGCTTACTATTTGGGAATGCTTCGGCTATTAAACAGGAGATTGATCAAGCAAATTTTTATGTGAAATCAAATAATGAATATAAAAAAATATCTTTCCAGCATATTCTTCGTTTTGAAAATTTTATGACAGACTTTGATCTTCCGAGACACGCCATACTCAACAGTCAAGAGTCAATTAACACTCATTCCAAATCCAGTGATATGGTTCTTTATGATGGTTCTCTGCCATTTCTTAACCATCAGGGAATAATTTCGGGACGAATGGAAATAATTTTCCTGGATCGCACTGACCCTCAATTCTCCAGTGCCTGCGGAGAACTGATGACAAGGTATATTGATCGGGAAGAAGATCTAAATATCTTTAACAAAATTCCTGCTTCTGTCGAGCTGGTTGCTTTTAAGGAATAATTTTGAAAACGCCATCCTTAGATACAGTAACAAAACTATTTAATCAAAACACAGACCTGTACTTTGTAAAATTTCATAATGCCGGACTTGCGAGCCTGAACAGAGAAATTTCTCTACTTTTCCGGTTGATTGGAGATCAGAAAGAACTTTCTGTCTGGCCGGATATCACAATGATACTGAAAAAAATTCGTTTTGAACTGGCAACCCTCCCGGTTCCAGCAGAAAGGCTCATAACCACTCAGTTGATTACGCGTCTTAATAATTCTCTTTCAATTTGCCGGGATTCCTTTCCTGATAACCTTGAACAGCTTTCACGTATAATTCAGATACTGTCCGAGTTGCGAGGCGAAAAGAACGATTTTTTAAACTGGACTAAAAGTCAATGTGCGAAAAATAACACAAAAAAACCTTGTCTCTGTCTTCTCCAGTCACGGTATGTTCGTCCGGTAGAACAAAGTATAAAAAAAGAAAACTATCTCCATGGAGTAAATATAGAAGTTACTTCTGCACAAGGATTAAAAAAATTTAACTTTTTTAATCAAATATATTTTTGTGGATCTATTAGTCTGTTTTCAGAAAATCATTTCAGAAATTATGAATTCGTATGGAGGGCTCCACGGGCATCCAGGTTATATTTTCTGTCTTTCGACTGGATTCGAGATAATTTTGAACCGAAACCAGCTCTCGATGTCAAGCCAAACCGAGTTCCTGTTAATATTATAGAGTTAAGATGTTCTGAGACAGAAATAGATAAAAAAGATGAATGTTACGACAATAACAATGACGGATCCCTCAATGCTGATGAACTGGATTTTGCACCAATTGAATTGATTTTATCTGGATCATCAGGAACAACTTCCGGGGAATATGATTCAATATGCGACAGCAGGTTGCTCATGCTTGAGGATGGATCCTTTATTTATAAAGAAATAGAAAGTTCATCTCGGATCGTCGAATTTGCACCCCAGCCTGAAATTAAAAAAATAGGAAATAATAAACTTGAAACTGAAATGCCTTTGATTGTTCGGACAGAGGGTAGCGGGGACTCTATCGCAGCTGTTGCGGATATGCTGTTTGGGAAAAAGTCAGAAATAATCAGGCGAAAACAGGATGAATGGAAAATTGCTTTCAGAAAAAGATTGTTTACTTATGCTACTGTTCAAGACGTTGCATCAATTCTGACAGATCTGGGGGCACCGACTGCAAACGAGATTAATGTACGAAACTGGCAAAGAAATGATACCATTAAACCCAAAAATGAAGAAGATTTTAAGGCGATTATGATTTTTTCCGGTTTGGCAAATCAGGTTAATGAATACTGGAATAATGCCCGAGAAATTGATTTGATGCATAAGCAGGCAGGGAAAAAGATCAGTAGGCTTCTGCTTGACAAAATCAATGATTCAAGCAGAGAAGATCTGGAAAAATATGGGCGAATTGATGTAGAAATTCAGGGACTGGCGGGAAAAGTTTCCGTGATAAGAATTGAATCAATATTACCGCAAATCTGCCGAGTGCCTTCCCGCAAACTTAACAAGGTTTTAAATGTGGAAGGTGGGTTCTGATGGCACGCATGATTCCACCGGTGACGAGAACCTGTCGCTATGATGGAGAAAGAGAAATTGCCTTAAGAATTCAAAATGATCCAGCTACAGAAGACTGGCATGTGCTGCATTCACTGGATATTGCGGACCACCGTTCACAGGTGGCAGGGGAGTGTGATTTTGTAATTATTATTCCTGGAAGGGGAGTCCTCTGTATAGAGGTTAAAGGATGTAGATCCCTGAAAGTCGAAGGCGGTCTCTGGTATTATGGCACTAACCCGCATGGAGATAAAAGAGGCCCTTTTAAACAGGCGTCTGAAAATATGCACAGTCTCAGGCAATACCTTCTTCGTAAGCGACCAGATCTCGGCAAGGTAGTCTTCTGGTCAGCAGTTATTTTCCCTTATATACCTTTTTCCAAAACTTCGCCGGAGTGGCACGACTGGCAGGTTATTGACGCCAGGAATTATATAGCACGGCCCGTATCCCAACTCTTTTTAAATGTTATTGAGCAAGCACGGAACCTTCTTGCTGAAAGTCCGACTGCCAGATGGTTTGATAAGAGCTCTAATGAACCTGATGACGATCAACGAGACATCATTGTTGACGTTCTTCGTCCCGAGTTCGAATTTTATGAATCACCCGCTGGCAGACGCAGACAACTTAATGAAAAGTTAAAACAATTTACCGGGGAACAATTCATTGCGCTGGATGCGATGCAGGCTAATCCCAGGGTGGTGTTCAATGGCCCTGCCGGAACCGGTAAAACACTGCTTGCCATAGAATCTGCACGCCGAGCTGTTCAGCAGAAAAAAAAGACTTTATTCCTCTGTTACAATAAATTCATTGCCCAATGGATCAAGGCACAATTTGTGAGGTTGGACTTTCAGTATCTGACCGTCGGGACACTCCATTCTCAGATGCTGAATTCATGCAGAACAAAACCTCCTGTTTCAGCAGATGTTGGATTCTGGACTGATACTCTACCTGATTTGGCTATAGAATCGCTACTTCTGGGTACGCAAGAGTCTGAACAGTTTGAAATGATGATTGTTGATGAGGCTCAGGATATCCTGCGACCTGAGTATCTCGATTATCTTGATCTATGCCTGGCTGGCGGCATGGCAACAGGATCCTGGAATATGTTTGGCGATTTTGTCTACCAGCAGATTTATTCAGCTGCTGACATGCAGCTGGAGGAATTTATTCGCGCAAGAAGTGTTAATACTCCTGTCTACACTCTGGGGATCAACTGTAGAAATACACCTCGAGTTGCAGCATATGCCCCTCTTCTGGGAGGACTTTCCCCGGATTACCAGAAAATCTTACGAGAAGATGATAATATCAAACCTGAACTGATTTTTTTTAAAGATGACCAGCAACAGAAAGTGAAACTATCACAACTGTTGATGCGTTTCCGGGAAAAAGAAAAGTTCAAAGGAACTGAAATAATAATTCTTTCTCCTTCAGCAGCCAGTTGCTGTGCAGCCACTCTTTCACCTCCTTGGCGGGACAGAGTAAAATCGTTTACCCCTGAGTCCACGGGCGGACATATAGGTTACTGTACGATCCATTCCTTCAAGGGGCTTGAAGCCCCGGTTGTTATCGTAACGGATTTGAAAATGATCATGAATACAGAATCTATGAACCTTATGTATATTGCAGTAACGAGATCCTTGTCCAGGCTGGTATTGCTGATCCATGAAGCTGTGCGCCCTGAAATGAGAAAAATACTTGGAGTAGAATAAATGTCGGCATCCCCTCACATAAAAAATCGAGACAAACTTGCAGGGTTCATTCGATCGGAAATGATTGGCCCTTGCCTGTCCGGAAACGATAAACTTGACTGTTCCGGAGAAATATCGATTGAAAAATGGGAGGATGCCGGCAAACCCTGGGTACAGAAAGAAACCGGTGATGAAATTATTCGACGGGACACGCCTGTTAACAGGTATGGGCTGGGAGTGCTTTACCCTCTTCAGTTGCCACATGAGGAAACAGCTTCAACAGACAATGAGGAACCAGCAGAAACACTGGATAGCACAGGAGATGCAGAAGAGCAGAAGGTTACCGAAATTAAAACTGTCGGCAAAGCTGAAAATGACATCAGCGATTCGGACGATTTTGACCTTTCACTTACCAGCACCCTGCAGCCCTCGAGCATGGCGATCAGTTTTCTGGCTGAACTGCCTGATGACTCTGCCCTGGAGGTACATGTTGAAGGTGGCTGCTATCAACAAAAAACTGTTTTTATTGCCGGGACAAAGCGCAGATGGTTTCTCAGGCAGTCTGTTTCCATACCGGATATTTCTTTTTCCGGTAACATCCTGAAAAACAGTTTAGTACCGAAGCCGTTCAAAAAAGAATTTGAAAACGGATTGAAAATCCATGTTGAATGTTATTCCAGGCCGGATATTTATTCATCGAAATCAGAAAGATCCAGCAGAAGGCTCATAACAATCTGCCTTGTAAATAGAACCACAAAGCAGACCACATCAGCGTCAGAGCAAAGTGAGCTTTCGCTTTTTCAGGCCTGTTTTTCAGTGCAGGTCATCAAAGGGGCAAAGATTCTACCATATCCGGAAACAGGTACAGGTTCCACTGGTGAAGAGAGCAACCTAACCGATGAGGAGAAGGAACAGGCCACTTTTCGCCTGCTGTATAACACGAAGAAGACATATGCCATAGGCCACGGGTGCGCTGCCACCTGGAATGACAAGACAGCCGATCCTCCTGAAATGGTCAAGGCAGATCCACTGCCGGAATATGAAATTCCAAGTATCACTCCTGATGCAAAAAAGAAAGATGGCAGTGACCTGAAGATATCAATGGTAGTCCTTGCCGGCATAGACTCTGGTGCAGACGAGTTACTGCAGGGTTTTTTAGCCGAGTATGATGTATGGATTGAAACAAAAAAAGAAGAATTGACACAACTGCCTCCAGACCTTCAGGAGCCAGCAGTCAGGCATATTCGTAATGCCGAAATATGTGCCGCTCGGATGTTGTCAGGCTTTGACTATTTAAAAGATGATCTGCTTGCAGCCGAGGCTTTTCAACTGGCAAACAAGGCTATTCTCATGCAGCAGCTCACAGGGGGGCAGAAAAGAGTTCATGATTTTGATCGACAGACAAACAGGAATCGTTTCAATCCAGAATATAAGGATATCTCTTTTGAACATCTGCCTGAACATGCCGGTTTCTGGCGAGCTTTTCAGATCGGTTTTATCCTTTCATCTCTTAAATCCTCCATTCTTGACTGTGAGCAATGTGAAGAAAGGGAAGATGTTGAACTGATCTGGTTCCCGACCGGTGGTGGTAAGACAGAGGCTTATTTTGGTCTGGCTGCATTTGCAATGTTTTACAGAAGGCTGAAAGACAGACATGATGACGGGGTACATGTTCTCATGCGTTATACGCTTCGTCTGCTGACCACCCAGCAGTTTCAGCGTGGCAGCAGGCTGATCTGTGCCATGGAAAGAATCAGGCAGCAGCATGATAATCTGGGCAACAGGCCTTTTTCCATCGGTATATGGGTAGGGAGTGCTAACACGCCCAATAAAAGAGCAACTGCTGTTACAGCGTTTAACAAGTTGAGATCCCAAGTCAGGGCTGAAAATCCATTTATTCTCCGTCAGTGCCCGTGGTGCGGTGCAGAAATGGGCAAGCAGTATCAAATTGGCCATACCCGTGCTGTCCTCGGGTATTCTAAAAAAGGAGCATCTGTTCTCTTCAAGTGCCCTGATAAAAAATGTCCTTTTCATCATTCCCTGCCGGTGCATGTCATTGATGAGGAAATATACGAAAACAGGCCTTCATTGATTATTGGTACGGTCGATAAATTTGCCATGCTTGCCTGGATGCCGGAGGCAGGTGCTCTTTTCGGTTTGAATATGGACGGTGAACGTGAGAAAAAACCACCGGGATTGATTATCCAGGATGAATTACATTTAATTTCCGGTCCGCTTGGAACCATGGTAGGTCTGTATGAGACTGTGATTGAGGAGTTGTGTACGGATCGAACTGACGGCAAAGTATTAAAACCAAAAATCGTCTGTTCAACAGCCACAATACGAAGGTATCAGGATCAGGTGAGATGCCTGTTTGCCCGCCGGCAGGCAGTATTATTTCCACCTCCAGGGCTTGATGCCGGAGACTCTTTTTTTGCCCGTTATGCTGTTGACGCTGATGGTAATCTTTTACCGGGTCGTCGTTATCTTGGCCTTTACGCACCTGGTTTACCTTCAAAACAAACGCTGCAGGTAAGAGCGTTTTCTGCCATCCTTATGGGAGCCATTTTATTTGATAAGGTAGAAGAACGTGATCCATGGTGGACTCTGCTGGTTTTTTTCAACAGTATCCGGGAGCTCGGTGGCGCACTCTCTCTGTTCCAGACCGATATACCTGGTGCTCTGAAAGGAATGGCTTTCCGGCATGGAATAAAAGACCGCCGTTTCCTCAACAAGGTTCTTGAACTGACCAGCCGAATGACCAATGAGGAGGTGCCACTGGCCTTGGAAGAACTGGGCAGTCCATATACGGGAAAAAGATCCCGGGCCATTGATGTCTGTCTGGCATCAAGCATTATCGAGGTGGGAATTGATGTGGACAGATTGTCATTGATGGCCATTGTCGGGCAACCTAAAACTATTGCCCAGTATATTCAAGTTTCTGGTCGTATTGGTCGGAAATGGTGGGAAAGACCAGGAATTGTTACAACGCTTTATAGTAGCAGTAATACTCGTGATCGTTCTTATTTTGAAAAGTTTCAAAGTTCACACAGTCAACTGTATGCCCAAGTAGAGCCTACCAGCGTGACACCTTTTTCTCCGCCCGTCATAGACCGTGCTCTGCACGCCCTGTTTGCCATATATCTTCGCCTGTTCGGAGACCGGAATGCCGCAGAAAGCCCTGATAAAGTTGATATGGATTTATTGCAACAGTTGAAAGACCTGATCATGACAAGAGTACAGGCTGTTGACAGTTCTGAGGCTGATTATGTGCTGGAGAAATTTGAAAAACGACTACGTCAGTTTAACCGCTGGCAGCGTACCTGGTGGTATAAGCATAATGCACAGCCAGACAGTATGCTCAGGAGATATGAAACATGGGTTACTGAAGATATGAAAAATATCTCTTGGGCAACACCTACCTCCATGCGAAATGTTGATGCTGAATGTCAGATGGATATTACCACTAAATATAACCTGGATGTGGAGGAAGAAGAATGGTAGTGAGAGGTCCTCTGAGACAGTCCCAGGTTATTGCACCATTTGGCCCGGGTTCCATGCATACGGATCGTTTTGGTATTTCCCTTATCTGCTGTGGTCTGGATCACTGGTTTGAGGAGTCTGACCAGCAGGCACTTGAAGAATTTAAAATAAATGATGAATGGCGGGTTCAGCGGGATCTCGGGATACATCATCTGCGACTGCCGCCTGATTTTCGGAGGAGCCAGGTTGGAGTGGTAGTACCAAATATAGGGATGACTATTCCTTTTCTTCGTTTTCCAACATGGCATTACTGCGGTATCTGCGGAAGAATGGAAAAAACCGCTCTCACCTATCAGGGTACGGGGCGTGATAAAATTTGTCCTGTCTGTCAGCAGAAAAAATCAGTAAAAAATCCATTGGTTCAGGTACGATTTATTGCCCTGTGTGAAAACGGTCATATAATGGAGTTCCCTTGGAAGGAATGGGCTCACCAGTCACATTTGCCTGAATGCGGTGATCATTCTCTGAGGCTTGTTGAGCATGGGGGAGGTACCTTGGACAGCATAGAGGTGTCCTGCACCGAATGTGGAAAAAGCAGACGGTTGTCCGGCATAACCTCTTCGAATCTCAGCGTTGATGGGGAAGAGTTCTCCTGCACAGGGCAGCGACTCTGGCTGCATGATGAAGAAGGATCAGGATGCGGGAAACCGGTAAGGGGTGCGCTTAGGAATGCCTCCAATATTTATTTTTCCAGAGTCTTCAGCTCTATTTTTCTGCCCAGACATTCCGCACCTGCAGACACAATCCAACCCATTACAGCGGAGATCATAACCGTTCTGGAAAGACCTGCGGTTTGTGCCCGTCTGGATACCCTGCTGGATCTTGATGTCGAACACCAAAAAATTATTGAGAAATTAAGAGAAAATCATTCGTTGGATTTCAAGGAATATACCGATGAGGAAATTGCAGTGGCCCTCGATCAGTATACAGGTTCCGGGGAAAAGGAAGAGAATAATACTCCCCCGGAGATAAACGAACCTTTTGACCGGGTTTCTTTCCGTCTTGAAGAATACCGCATTTTGACCCAGGAATGGGACGAGCCTTACCTGATGTCAAGAAATGCTAACCTGACAGACTACTCCAGCAGGGTTAATAGTTGTTTTTCAAAAATCATGCTGATTCACAAACTGAGGGAAACTCGGGTTTTTACCGGATTCACAAGGTTATCTCCTTCTTCCGAGCAGACGGCATCTGAACTGCAGAGGAATTTATGGCTGGAAGCTCCAAATGTGGGGAATTCATGGCTTCCAGCCGCCATTGTCCACGGTGAAGGTCTTTTTGTTGAATTTAATGCTGAAACACTTCACGATTGGTTAAATGAACCTGCCGCTGCTGACGTTGACGGGAGAATTGAGCGATTAAGAAATAATTTTCTCTCTGCCACTGAAGGCAGGCCCGGTTTTGCAATACAGAATGAACTGCACCCTGTCTTTATCATGATTCATACCTTTGCCCATCTGCTGATGAATCAGTTGACGTATGAATGTGGATACAGCTCGGCGTCTCTGCGGGAACGGCTGTATTTCTCAAGTAATGAACAAAATCCCATGGCCGGCCTGCTTATTTATACAGCTGCCGGGGACTCAGAAGGCACCATGGGAGGATTGGTCCGCATGGGGTCGCCGACACTGTTTGATCCTCTTTTGCAGCAGGCTGTGCAGAAATCCCAGTGGTGTTCGGCCGACCCCGTCTGTATGGAAATGGGCAATCACGGAGGCCAGGGGCCGAATTCATGTAATCTTGCCGCCTGCCATAATTGTGCGCTTGTTCCGGAAACAGCATGTGAAGAATTCAACCGGTTTCTTGACAGAGGTGTTGTTACCGGCACAGTTGAAAATCGAAGTCTTGGCTTCTTTAAAATGTTTATTAATTAGTGGCAGAACGAAAAGCCATTTTTTCGCAGCTGGCCGGGATATTTAAGGAATCATTATCGTTAATTATCTTGACAACACTTCCTACTTGAGATCCGGTGACTTTAGCTGCGTGAAATCTTAAATTTTGGACGCA
>JAJRXD010000048.1 GCA_024276465.1 Deltaproteobacteria bacterium | reverse complement strand
GGAAAGGTCTGCCTCCAGGACAGGAGTTGGTGCGGTAATGGGTTCCAAGAATCTGAAAGCAGTAGCGGTCAGAGGCTCACAGGAGATAAAGCTTTTCAACCCGGATGGATTTAACCGGTTATCCAGGGACCTTCATAAGAAAATAGCCTCTTCACCTGCCTTTGACAGCTTCCGAAAATACAGCGGGATAGCTGGTGTTGCGCCCACCAACAGGGCAGGTTTTCTGGCTGTAAAAAATTTCAAGAAAGCAGGGGAGTTTGAAGGGATTGGAAATTTTGATGCCCGGACTGTTGCTGATCAGTTTTATCAGGGGAATAAACCCTGTTTTGGATGCCCTGTCTGTTGCGGGAAAAAGTTTAAAGTTAAGGATGGACCATATGCCGGAGAATGGGGGAATAAGACTGAGGAGGGGGCTTTTACCCCACTTGGCCCTGTTTGCGGGAATGACAATATAGCCTCAATTTTCAAGCTGAACAACATGGGCAATCAGTTTGGTATAGATCTTGTTGAGTTTGGACAGGCAACAGCAGTAGTTATGGAATGGTATGAAAAGGGAATTGTTACAGAAAAGGACCTTGACGGGATTTCACTTACCTGGGGCAACCATGAAGCCATGGTGAAACTGATGGAAAAGACAGCCTTTCGGCAGGGGTTTGGGGATATCCTTTCTGAGGGAATTGTTGCAGCGTCCAGAAAATTCGGCAAAGAGGCAGAGGCCTGCGTGAGCCACTCAAAGGGAATGGTTATGGCGGGCATAGATGTCAGAATGCTCAAGGGAACTTCGCTTGGCTTTGCAACATCCACACGGGGGGCAGATCATCTGAGGGGGCTTGTTCCCGTAGAATTTTCATGGTTTACAAAAATGAAACCTGAGGAGGCAGAGGCAAAATTTGGTACTGATGAGGTGCTCAATCCCATATCCTATAAAAAGGCAGCTGCTGCAATTCATTTTCAGCACCAGTTTGTTCTGCCCGATCTTTTTGAGGTTTGCAGATTTTCAGTACGCGCCGGCTCCAAAGATTTTTCCTTTAGTGATCTTTTTAAACTTTACAGCCTTGCAACCGGTATTGAGACTGATGAGAGGGCTATGATGATGGCAGCTGAGAGGGTCTACAATCTGGAGCGTGCTTATATCTGCAGGGAAGGTATCAGAAGAAGGGATGACCGTTTGATCGGAAAGTGGGCAGAGGAACCTGTGCCCAATGGTCCATACAGGGGGGAAAGGATTGATCCTGAGAAGTGGGAAGAGATGCTTGATGATTACTACTGTTTAAGAGGCTGGGATAAAAACGGAGTTCCTTCAGCAGAAAAACTTAAGCAGTTAGGGCTGGATGATGTGGTTGCCTCGCTTGAGAAGTAACAGGCACAGAGAATAAATTTATCATTTTTCCTTTGTCCCTTTGTGCCTTTGCTCCTCTGTGCCTGGTTTATTTGTTATCCACGTCTTTGCTTTTCCTCTGTGCCATTTCCAGGCGGTTTTAACAATGGACTCAATATCATTAAACCCGGGTTTCCAGCCAAGAACCCTCATTGCCTTGTCAGAGGAGGCAATCAGTACAGCAGGGTCACCAGGTCTGCGCCTGCCTGACCTGACAGAAATTTTTTCTCCGGTAATTTTTTCAGCAACTTCTATAATTTTCTTAACGCTGTATCCGTTTCCGTTTCCAAGATTGAACATGTCAGAGTTATTGCCTGACTTTAAATAATCAAGAGCAAGGATGTGGGCTTCAGAAAGGTCGTTTACATGAATATAGTCTCTGATGCATGTCCCGTCCTCTGTAGCATAATCGTTTCCAAAAACAGTAATGTTTTCTCTTTCACCAAGAGCTGCTGCCAGAACAATAGGTATAAGGTGGGTTTCAGGATCATGCAGCTCTCCGATGTCTCCGGCAGGATCAGCGCCAGCTGCATTGAAATAGCGAAGTCTGATGCTTTTTATTCCGCATATTGAATCAAACCAGTTAAGCATTTTTTCCACTGCAAGTTTTGTTTCTCCATATACATTTGTCGGTGATGCTGGATGATCCTCATTGATGGGAATCTTAAGCGGTTCTCCATAAACAGCTGCTGTAGATGAAAATATGAGATGCCGGGTGCTGAAATCCTTCATTGCAGTTAAAAGATTCAGGGTGCCGTAAATGTGATTTTCATAATACATTTCAGGATTTTTCATTGATTCGCCGACAAGGCTGTATGCTGAAAAGTGCATGACAGAATCAATCTGGTATTTTTTAAAAACACCCTTAACATCATTTTTGTTTCGCAGGTCACCCTGAAAAAATGGAACCTCAGGTATGGACTCCATATGCCCCTTTTCAAGGTTGTCAAATACTACAACCTCACGGGAGTCCTTTTGCAATGCTTTTACAATATGTGAGCCGATATAACCTGCTCCGCCCACTATTAAAACAGCCATAAAAAAACCTTTTTTCAATATTTCCTGTTGTCATAAACAGACCACAGAGTGTTTTCCCGGGAGATCTGTGGTTCAAGTTCCCCGTTTTTTAAAAAATTTAC
This sequence comes from Deltaproteobacteria bacterium, assembly GCA_024276465.1. Taxonomy (GTDB): domain Bacteria; phylum Desulfobacterota; class WTBG01; order CAIYCZ01; family CAIRTM01; genus JAJRXD01. The sequence goes on along the minus strand of JAJRXD010000048.1, from coordinate 13,639 downwards.
TATACTGAAAACATCTTATTGAAGCAAGGGGTAAAAAAGGATATTATAAAAGAAAGGATATTGCTCTTTCAACAATATGAGCTTATAAAACCAGGCAGAGCGATTTTACAGATAAAATTCAGGTAGTAAGAATCGTGCAATGACAACTGACGCAGTTTTCAGCCATCTTTTTCGATTGCCGTCTGACAGGCAGACAAAAAAAAAGCCTGAAACCTTGATTGGGGATGAATCAATTGAGAAAGAATCAGATAATGATGAAAACATTCTTTGCCGTCAATGCTGCCAGGTTGTAACAAGCTGTGCTGAGCGCATGGAGGTTCAGGGGGCTCACCAGCATACCTTTGCCAATCCCGGTGGAGTGATTTACCGGATTGGCTGTTTCAGGTCAGTCAGAGGATGCGTATTTATCGGCAGTGCTACCGAAGAATGGAGCTGGTTTAAGGGGTTTAGCTGGAAAATTGCTGTTTGCAGCTCCTGCCTTACTCATTTAGGGTGGGTTTACCTGTCAGCAGGCCATAAAAGTTTTAACGGGCTTATTCTTAATCGTCTGATTCAAACAAGTTAAACTAAGGAGGTGAAAATGGTTGTTTTAACAGGAATTTTATTAGCGCTTTTCATTGTGGTTCTGTTTTTGTACGGGTTGTTCAAATATAAAAACCAGCGGCCCAGGCCCGATTATTTTGAGGTATATAAAATTCAGGACAAAGTGCCAGCGGGTAAGGTGGGAATATTTGCAACAGCACTGATTCTGCCGGCGCAGCACAGCCATGCTTTATTCCACAATATGATATACAAAATTTTCAATGTTGTGGTCCCCTGGCCCTTCAGGCTGCTTGCTTTTAAGGACAGGGGTGTTGCACTTCTGGATCCTGCCCATGTTCACGCAAGAGAAGAGTTTGTCCCGGCCAGACTGGAAGACGCCTTTGGGAATGACCGGGATCTTGACGGAGTTCCTTATATTGAAAAACATAAACAGGGGCAGGTGGTCTGGGTTCCTCCTTCCAACCGGATTTATCTTGATCATGGTTTTTTCCTGTATAAAGGACGTGCAGGAGGTGAACCGTCTCTCTGCGGCAAGCTTGCCAATAAATCAAGGCTTTATTACTATGGCCACGGTATTGTTCAGGATAAGCTGCCCCACTGGGAGGAGAGCTTCAAGATAATAAACAGAGCTTTTGAGCGCCTCGCAGCGAAATATGACAATATTGAGTTTCGTTCGGAAACCAATATGTTTTTCCACGAAATGAAACAGAAACTTCATGCATTGCTGGATGCCGGGTGCGAAACCATTGTTCTTGCAGCGCCCATGGCCATTTACTCGCATTTTGAAGAGTTTAACTCGGGATTCCGGCATTCTTTTGAATACATAGAGGAATGGGAAAGGGCTAATCCCGGAAAAAAGATTAAGGTGATTATCGCTCCGCAGATGGGAGATTTTCAGCCCCTGCGTCAGGCATTTCTTGAGATGCTCAAGGATAGATTAGACAGCATCCCGGAAGGTTCAGATGTTACTGTTGCAGTAACGGTTCACGGTATGCCATGGGACAGCTTTGACTATGAAGCCTGGATTCAGCTTGCACCTGCGTATCGGGATAAACTGTTTGAAGAGGTAAAGGATGTAATTAAATCATACAGATTCGGGCGTACAAATGTAGTGATATGCCAGGACGAATTTGCAGATCCTATATGGGATCCTGAGAAAAAGTATCTCAGTACAAATCGTGCATACTGGAATGCAATAAACGATGGGTACGATTATGCTATTGGTCTTCCCATAGAGTTTTTTGCGGAAAACACGGATACACTGATGCACCATGCCATGAAAAATTATGAAAATTTTGACAAATACGATATTGACGAACCTGTTGATTATCCGGACTGGTCGGTTCCTTATACCAGGGAAATAGTTCAGGGGAAAACCCGTGTTATTTACAATGGTGTTCCAGTAGGAAAATATCAGAAATATGTGATCGATGCCTTTTACCAGTCCATTGATTCAGTTTTATCAAAACAAAAGTAGTGCTGTTTGCTGAGGATAAAAGAAACTTTTTGTATGTCGGGGTGTTTGAATAAACAGAAAAAGATGGAGAACCCCGGGAGACAAAAAGATGAAATTTACAGGCATAAAAAATTTTACAGATGAATATACCTTAAGCTTGTCTTTAAGCATTATTTTATGGATTGTGAGTCTTCTTGTAATATGTCTTTGTTGCAGGATGTTATTTACTGATGGGATTGCCCGTCGAACCATGGAAGATGCGGGTAATTCAAGGTATTATGAGGAGACGGTAACAGTGATTAACTAACTGTAATATCAGAATATTTTAAAAAGGTCTGTCATACATGACAGGCCTTTTTTTGTGGTTTTTGCACTCAACTGTGGTTCATGCTGCAGGTTTTCGGGTTGCATTACATTTGTGATTGACAAAATGATGAAAATACAATAAGTTATAAATTATAATTTTCTCTCTCTGAGCAGGTTGAAATTCCACACTATTATTTAAATTTAAGCCGGGGTTTACAGGCTCGACAGGGCAAACACTAAAAGTTGCTGAAGTCAGAGAAAGTCAAAAAACAGGCAACAAAGTAAAAAGCTTTAGATACAAGGCGCACAAATCCGAAGCAATGAGGCGTACTTTTTCGTACCCTGTCCCGATTCTCGGGACATGTGGATTTATTTACGAAGTCGACAAAATTCAAACTTCATAAGGAGCATCTAAGTGGAAAGAAAACATGGAGGCAATATTTATCAGATTGCAAGGCAGAGGGGCCTTAAACCTGAGAGTATAATTGATTTTAGTGCAAATATTAATGCTTTAGGATTTTCCCCGCGCGTAAAAAATGTTTTTTCCGATGTTGACAGTTCAATACTGAATTATCCTGACCACGGGGCAGATGAATTTATAAATGAGCTTTCCATTTACCACGGCCTTCCAGCAGAAAATTTTGTTGCCGGAAACGGATCTTCTGAGTTCATATCTCTTCTTCCCGGTGTTATTCGGCCAAAGAGTGTTTTGATAGTAGCACCCATCTATACTGAATATGAATATAGCTTTCACCGGTCAAAAGGTGTAATTTTTTATCTGAATACTCTGGAAAATGATAATTTTTGCATTCAGGAAAAGATGTTGTATGATGAGTTGAAACGAGGGTACAGTGCGCTTTATATTTGCAATCCATCTAATCCGACAGGTGTTGTCATTCCTGCAGATACAATGAAGGAGATGATCGTGTATGCATCAAAAAAGGGTACAACAGTCATTATTGACGAGACCTTCATGGATTTTGCTGAGGAGCACTCCATGAAAGGTATGGTGAAAAAGTTTGATCACCTGATTATCCTGCGCACCATGTCAAATTTTTTTGCGCTGGCAGGGCTGAGGAACGGGTATCTTATTTCGCATGCAAAACATATTGAAAAAATACGTGAAAGGCAGAGCATGTGGAGCCTCAATGCTGTTGCTCAGTATGCCGGCATTGAAAGTTTAAAAGACAGTGCTTATATACAGAAAAGTGTTAAATATAATAATGAAGCACGGGCAGCATTTGCCAGGGACCTGAAAGAGCTTCCTTTTCTTAATGTTTTCAAGAGCAGCGCTAATTTCCTTTTTTTAAAGCTGAAGGAATCAGCCCCTGTTTCTGTTTCTGAGATTTACGGGAGATTATTGGAGAGGGGGATTATAATAAGGAGATGTGAAGATTTCCAGGGCATAGACCATTCATTTTTTCGTGTTTCAGTAAAGAAGAAAAACGAGAATAAAAAACTTGTATCTGAGCTTAAAAAACTGCTGAGCAAAAAGTGATGAAGTTGGCAAAAGACAGAAAGAATATGCACTCAATAGTTGTTTTTTTGCTGATCTCTGTTTCAGTGACCTGTTTTTCCTGCCCAGTGCGGGCTGGTGATGTTATGATAAAAATTGCGAACATAACAGACCGGTTTATGAACAAGTATAGCAGAACAGAGGGAAATTTTCTTAAACAAGGGGAGGTTTTTTTTGATGGTTTAGAGCAGATCCTTAATGTAAAGGGTGTTATCCTGCGGGATGAGGGAGACCTGAACAGGGGTTTTGTTTTGAATAAAAATTTAAAGGAGGCACGCTCTGAGATAAAAAACATGTTTCCTTTCAAATGTAAGCTGACAGGTCGTCAAATGCCATCCGATAACAGTGGCTGGGACAAGCTTATCATCTGTTCCATGAGAGAGGACAGCATGGGATATTTTATCCTGGAGGTAGGGGAAGGCGCGTCACGTTATAAAGCAGTTTCTGAAATTGCTGTAAAAAATGAAGGGGGGAGACTGGAGCGCTGGCGAATTAGCGAAGGATTTCCAAAGGGTGAAGAAAAGACAGTATACAGGGTTGCCCAGGAATATTTTATGCACCAGATGAGACAGGGTAACTTTGTTAAGTGGTTTCAAAATATTGTTTCGAAAAGAAACGGTATTGGAATGCTGATTGTAGAAAAAAACGATGAACAGGACGAAGAGTCAGATGCAGTATTAGTGTGGGTTAACCTGGAGGATGTTTTGAAAAATGGAAACGGACTGTCTGAAGCAGTCATTGTTGTCGGATGGCAGAGACCCTGATCTGCGGATAAAAAGAGGAGATGTTTTTGAACCTGCAACAGCTATTAAAGGATTATAGAAATAATGGAAGAGTTTTCAAGAATTAAAAGGCTGCCCCCGTATATTTTCAGCATTATTGATAATCTTAAGATGCAGGCAAGGAGGGCTGGTGAGGACATAATTGACCTTGGCATGGGCAATCCTGATATTCCAACACCCAGGCCTGTTGTGGATAAACTTGTTGAGGCTGTACAAAACCCTAAAAATCACCGCTACTCAGTATCAAAAGGGATTTTCAAACTTCGTCTTGCAATTGCAACATGGTACCGCCGCAGGTATAATGTTGATCTTGACCCTGATGCTGAGGCTATTGTTACAATGGGAGCCAAGGAAGGATTAAGCCATATGGTACTGTCAATTGTGACCAATGGTGATGTTGTGCTTGTTCCAGATCCTGCCTATCCCATACATCCCTATTCTGTTATTATTGCAGGAGGAGACCTCACAAGCGTTCCAATAGGCGAGGATCGTGATTTTTTTGAAGAAATTCTGAGGGCTACAAAAAGGACATGGCCAAAGCCCAAACTGCTTATCATATCCTTTCCCAACAACCCGACAACAGCGGTTGTGGACATCGGTTTTTTTCAAAAGGTTGTTGATTTTGCAAAGGAAAATAACATTCTTGTTATCCATGACCTTGCATATGCAGACCTTGTATTTGATGATTACAAAGCACCCAGTTTTCTTCAGGTTCCAGGGGCAAAAGAGGTGGGGGTTGAATTTTTTTCAATGTCTAAAAGCTACAGTATGCCCGGGTGGCGAGTGGGTTTTGCAGTTGGCAACCGGAAGATGATAGGAGCCCTTGCAAGGTTGAAAAGCTATTTTGACTATGGTATGTTTCAACCCATACAGATATCCTCTATCATTGCTCTTAATGAAATCCAGGAACAGGTGGGTGAAATTGTTTCTGTTTACAAGAAAAGAAGAGATGTCCTTATTTCAGGACTTTCCAATGCAGGATGGAAGGTGAAAAAACCAAAAGCAACAATGTTTGTCTGGGCACAGATTCCTGAGAAGTTCAGGGAGATGGGCTCGCTCGAATTTTCCAAGGTGCTTTTGAAAGAGGGCAAGGTTGCTGTTTCTCCGGGTATTGGTTTTGGTGAATATGGAGAGGGCTTTGTCAGGTTTGCTCTTGTTGAAAATGAACACAGAACCAGGCAGGCAATACGGGGTATAAGGGGAGTATTATAGTTGACGACTTTGTAGATGAAGCTTTTTGCTTTATCGCTAATCTGAGCGATTTTCCAGATAAAGACGGATTAGTGTAACAACATTTCACTCATTCTCAGCAGACATCCATGTCTGCTTCTGAGGTAAGCATTACGCTTCACCATCCGGGGGAAGCTTATGTAATGCTTAAATCCGTTCAATGCTGTTACACAAATCCCGACGCAGCGGGATTTGTGGCGTCATGTATTTTAGAATCGCACAATTCAGGGTGTTGTCTGACCTTTGACTTTTTACGGGAATGTTATAGTTATGAAAAAAATAAAAGCAGGAATTATAGGGTTTGGAACGGTCGGCGCAGGTGTTGTAAAAATTTTGCAGGACAACTCCACTGTCCTGAGGCACAGGCTTGGAGTTCCGCTTGAACTGAAAAAGGTTGCGGATCTTGACATAAAGTCCTCAAGGGGGGTTAGGATTGATAAGGACAAACTGACAACTGACGCATATGATATTCTTGATGATTCTGAAATTGATATAGTGGTAGAGCTTATAGGGGGCATTGAGCCGGCAAGAAAGTTTATGCTGCGTGCCATTGAAAACAAAAAACATGTTGTGACCGCCAACAAAGCTTTACTGGCAGAACACGGCTGCGAGATTTTCAGTGCTGCATCTGCAAACGGAGTCGACGTTGCATTTGAGGCAAGTGTGGGAGGGGGTATCCCGATAATCAGGACAGTGCAGGAAGGGTTTGCCTCGGACCGGATTTTTGGCATTTTCGGTATTCTTAACGGAACAGCAAATTACATCCTGAGCAGGATGACAGAAGAAAATGGGAATTTTGAGGATATTCTTAAAGATGCCCAGGCCAATGGCTATGCAGAGGCTGATCCTACATTTGACATAGAGGGTATTGACACTGCCCATAAGCTGGCCATTCTTATAAGTCTGGCTTTCGGGAAAAAAGTGGACATGCATGAAATTTACACAGAGGGGATTTCACAGATAACACCCCTTGACATAGAATTTGTCAGGGAGCTTGGGTACAAGATTAAACTGCTTGCAATCTGTCGCGGAACAGAAAGAGAAGTTGATGCCAGAGTACACCCCACACTTATCCCGGAAGGGCACCTGCTTTCAAGGGTAGGTGAAGCTTTTAATGCGATTTTTATTAAAAGCCGGGATGTTGGCCCGACCATGTTCTATGGTAAAGGTGCTGGAATGATGCCAACAGGCAGTGCGGTTGTGGCAGATATTATGGGACTGGCACGTAATGTAGCCAAGGGTATTACAAACAGGGTTTTGCTGTTTCCTGCCATCAGCAGCAGCCCTTTGAAAAAAATCAGGATTAAGCCTGTGAGAGAAATAGAGACACAATACTATATTCGTTTTTCAGCAGTGGACAAGCCAGGGGTGCTTTCGAAAATTTCAGGGATTTTAGGGCGCAACAACATCAGCGTACATTCTGTTGTCCAGAAGGGAAGACAGACCCGAAAAGGATCTGTTCCCATATTTATGCTGACCCATGAGGCAAAGGAATCAAACCTCCAGAAGGCACTGAAGCAGATTGACAGGCTGGATGTTTTGCGGCATAAAACAATGGTAATAAGAATTGAAGAGGGTATTCTTCATGCAGAGTAGATAAGCAGAGCACAGCATCAACAGCTTTTCACTTATTCTCGTCTAATTAATGTCCTGCTAAAAACCTGTATTCAGGTTAGAGTCTGCACAATAATTTTTCACAGGAGCGCCTTGAGGCGCGATATCAGGCCTGTTTTTTGTGGTTAAAGCCAGCTTCTTTGTTTGATATTAATGTCGAATATCGAACAAGGAATTTTGAATTATTATGTTTTTTGAAATACCAGGCATGTCCACTCTTCCTCATTAAGCTCTTCATAAACTTTAAATCCGGCTGAAAAGGCGGCAACAACTTCTGCTGCTTTTTCCCTGAGAATCCCAGAAAGGATAAGAAATCCACCACCATCAAGGCGGGCAGAAAGTTTTTCCTTCATATCAATGAGAACATGGGGAAAAATATTTGCAACAACTATTGGAAATATGCCCTCGATTTTATTTAGAGAGGTTGTGCTGAGGCTGATATTTTCTGCCGCATTATTTTTTTTGACATTTTTCTGCGCACATAAAATGGCCTGATGATCAATGTCAATCCCCACAACTTTTTCTATGCCTAACAGTGATGCGGCTATTGCAAGAATCCCTGATCCTGTTCCAACATCAAGCAGCCCGGTGTTTTTTTTGCCCTGGAAAATTGCTGTAAGTTTCTCAATGGCCCTGAGGCACATGCGCGTTGATGGATGGGTTCCGGTGCCAAAAGCCATGCCAGGGTCAAGCTCGATGATTATTTCATCCCACTGCTGCCGGTATTTCCGCCAGGATGGTTTAATGACAATACGTGGTGTAACTTTAACAGGTTCAAAAAATGATTTCCATTTTTTATTCCAGTCCTCATCAGGTATCTGATTAATGATGATTTCAGGAACTGCGGTTTTTTCTTTTCTGATTTCATAAAGACTTTTAAGGTATAGTTCTATTTTTCGAAGGGCTTTGTCAACATGACAGTCATTTTTCAGATATGCCTTTAATGTTACATACCCCTCACGGTTTTTATCATCTTCTTCTTCAACTATCCCGTTGCTTCCCTGCTCAATTAGAAAATTTGCAACTGCGTCAGAATACTCTGGTGTAACAGATATTGCCAGTTCAGCCCATTCTGTTTTATGATGCATTTGTATTAAAGCTCCTTCTGAAAATATAATTCTGTGCCTGTTCGCTAAGACTTGAATAGTGTCTGTAATACATTATTGTCCAGAGGTGTGTCAAGTGAAGGGGCTTTTGCCTTGACACCCAATACATGTTTCCATATACTTTTTCCTCCTTTGCCGGCAACTGAACGAACACTGTAAGAAGCTGTAATTTCAAGAAGTCTGGTGGGCTAAATTTCTGTTAAAAAAAAGAGGCTTAAAGATTTTTCTTGGTCGAAACGACATGAAAGATGGTTCTGTTTGGCCAGCAGCTATGATGTCTGTTTCAAAAGTCGTGTTAAAAACCTTTGAAAAACAAAGATGATGGAAAAATATTCTGTTGAAATTTGCAAAAAACTTGAAAAAAAGTTTCAGGAAACAGGGCTCTATCGGCCTATGCGTATGGATCGGTATGATGATGGTGCTGAGCTTGTTTATGATGTAAATCCTGTATCCTCTGCTCATGAAGGTTCTGGAATTCGAGTACACCTGGTGATTGAAAAATTTGTTGGAGGTGGATTTGCAGGACAGGTGTATTGCGTTAAGGTGAAAACCATTGAGAAGGAGCCGATAGAGGGACTTAAGGAAGGGGGTGTCTATGCAATGAAGATTCTTGTCCCCCCTTCAAGTACAGCGCTTATGTTTCGCAACCTTGTATATGCAGTGGGGTTTCAGGGCCCATTCCAGCTTCAGACAAATCCAGCTGCTGCCAGAGCAGGCGCCATATGGCAGAAATTTATCAGGCGTGGTGCAAAAATCAGGTTTGGTGATGAAAGAGCGGTTAATGATATACATGCAACTTTTGTGGACAGCAATCTGGGCAGCTGTGGAGAGTTGAGCGACTGGGTTGACGGACGAACATGGCGTCTGGAAGTTGACGAGCGTATGGATTTACTGGGTTTATGGCGGAGGGGCAAACAGATCGATGCTGGTCAGTTAGGCTCTCCTGAATACCGGGCAAAGAAACAGTTTATGGATGAATTTGTTAAGCTGCTCCATGATATGGGGGGATATGAGTTTGCCAGGCAGTATGAGTGGTCAACATGCAAGAGTCAGCCCAACTGCCTGAAGCGCAGGGATGCTGGAGATGACCCGTCTGCCGGACTTACAGCCGTGGACTTCAGGGCTGGACTGGCTCTTCTGCCATTTCTGCCCATGAGCCCGGGTGATTTCAAGCTGATAGTCAAGGGGGTTTGCAGGGGCAGTCTTGTACAGTTTGACCGGGGGGATATCGCCAGACTGGAGTCCTTTATTGACGCCAACAGCCATGAGTTTGAAGACATGCGTGAAATGTTAGGGGAACTGAAATCTGCTGAACGTGTGTACAGGAATTCTGTGCCTGATATAACACACAATCATTTACGGCTGATTTACAGCAGGTCACTGTGGTCAACCATGCTGAGCAGCACTGTAACAGGGTGGGAAGTGCGCGGTATTATCGACAGACAGTTTGGTGAAAAACTGCGCAAAAACAAAGCTTCAGCTTTAGTGTTTTACATGATTTTGCTCATGCCTTTTTTGGGCAGGTTTGTCTTAAAGTTTTCTGGGAGCTCTGCCTGGCGAAAGCACTACATGGGTATGCTGACAAGCTGGAAATACTTTAGACAGTCAGTTTAGGGAAAAGTTATTGAGAAGGTTGTTGTCTGGCACAGGGCGTCAAGGGTTGACAAAAATGATGCGATAAAAACAGCTGAATCGTTTTGCCTTTTCATGCTTCATCTGCCCCTGTCAATGCTGCCTTCCGGACTGCACAAATTTTTTACAAACCTGGAATATGCCAGAGATCGCCTGTCTTTCTTTATTCTCAGACCGATTCGATTGTATTTTGATCAGGAGCTTCGGGAGCAGTGGCTTTGTGATATGGTTTCAGAGGGGAAGCAAAAACATATTATAAGCGAGGATGACGCAGGGGTTATCCTCTCAAAGATCAGGGAGCCTTTTATCCAGAAGTACTTAAAAAGCCTGGCTGTTCATGTATGTACTTTGCCTGTAACGCAGATTGTTTCTGTAGCTGTTGCAGTATCCTATGTTTTCATGCATCCTGAAATGCCGCGCACCCAGTCCTGGTCAATAGGATTGGGAATAATTGCACTGTTTCAGGTGATGCCGGTTTCACCCGGGTCAATCTGCAGGGGACTTTATGTGCTTTACCTTGTTATCCGGGAACGGAATTTCAAAGATTACAATGTTGCGGTTTTTTTGGGCTTTTTCAAATACATTGGCTATCTTGCTTTCCCGATTCAGATGGCCTACCGCTATCCTGCTCTTGCAAGGTTTATGGCATCGCACTGGGCAACAGGGGCTGTGCACATTGTCCCTGTGTTTGGTGAAAGCGGAGCATTGCTGGAGCACGGGGTTTTTTGTCTGTTTTATAACTGGCCCTTGACAATCAGACGCAGAATTCGCAAGCGGGCTGAAAGGCGTGAAGGAGTAAAACCGAGATACTGGCACGCAGGTTTATATGCAGCCGCCGCAGGTTTAATCTTCGGACTTGCAGATTTTATTTATATAAATAAATCTGGGAACCTTCCTGATCTGAAGGATCTCTGGTGGCTTGCAGTGATTGTGCCCTTTGTTTGCGGTGCGGGTGTGACTTTGGGGTGCGGTGGCGCTCGTTTATCGAATCGAATTATCACAGCTGCTGTGTGTGGTGCTGTGACTGGAATGATTTATACAGCAATATCAGCAGCTGCAGGCTGTGGCAGCCAGGTCCAGATTTCCGGGATTACAGTAGTCTGTATCTGGAGGGTTTTTGTTTTTACTGTTTTTTCAGTTGTCGGTGCTGTTTTGACGGAGTTAAAGTTGAAGTAGCAGAATTTTGCTGAGGACATACCTGCTTTTATTGACAAACTGACTTACAGTTGAGTAATATAAATCATCATTGTTGTCCAAGAACGAGATTGCCATCCCGATATTCATCGGGACAGGCGCATCATGGCCCAGCAATGACAATGCAAAGCAAAATCAAATAGTTAATGTCATTGCGAGGGAGCTGCGACCGAAGCAATCTCAACCTTGAAACACATGCAAAAACAATATGTTAATACCTTGTTTTGGACATTAATGAAGGAAACTATGAAATACATTGTTCTGCTTGGTGATGGAATGGCTGACAATCCTATTGAGGACAGGGCAGGGGAAACCCCCCTGCAGATCAGCCGCACAGTTTGTATGGATGCCCTGGCGCAAATGGGTGAAATGGGTCTGGTAAAAACTGTTCCTGAGGGGATGCCACCGGGAAGTGATGTGGCAAACCTTTCAGTTCTTGGGTATGATCCTGGCAGGTACTATTCCGGAAGGGCTCCGATAGAAGCGGCAAGCATTGGAGTGGATCTTTTTGATAGTGATGTGGCATTTCGCTGCAACCTTGTGACCCTGGGAAAAAAGGATGGAAGCCTGGTTATGGATGATTACAGTGCGGGTCACATATCATCGGATGATGCCAGGATTGTGATCAGGGAATTAAAAAAGCAGCTGGATGACCGGGAAATCAGATTCTATCCAGGGGTAAGCTACAGGCACTTAATGGTGTGGAAGCAGGGTGAGGACAGCATGTCAACTACTCCACCCCATGATATAACAGGCAGGCAGATTGAGGGGTTTCTTCCAAAGGGTAGTGGCTCTGAAAAGATTGCTGATCTGATGGATCGTGCCAGGGGGCTTCTTGCGTCACTTGAGATAAACAGGAACAAATTGAGCAGAGGAGAAAAGCCTGCAAATGCAATATGGCTGTGGGGGCAGGGAAGGGCGCTGAAAATCCCAAAATTTACCACAAAATACGCTCTTTCAGGCAGTGTTATATCTGCTGTAGACCTGGTTAAGGGGCTTGGCATAAGCGCTGGTTTTGAGTCCATTGATGTTGAGGGTGCAACCGGTTATCTTGACACCAATTATAAGGGGAAGGTTCAGGCAGCCCTTGATGCCCTGGAGTCTGTGGATTTTGTCTACCTTCATGTTGAAGCACCTGATGAAGCATCACATAAGGGCAGTTTTGAGGAAAAGATTCAGGCTATTGAGGATTTTGATACAAAGATTGTGAAACCTTTGCTTGATGGTATTGAGAATAAATTTAAAAAATTCAGGATTATGGTTTTGCCTGACCACCAGACTCCCCTGTCAATCAAGACCCATGCTTCAGGCCCAGTGCCTTTTCTTATCTATTCATCAGAGGACAGGAGCAAAAAGAAAAATGAAGGCACAGGATACAATGAAAGGGATGCGAAGAAATCCGGCCTTTTCATAAAGCAGGGCTGGAAACTTATGGACAGATTTATAAAAAACTGAAAAAGATTTAACCGTATATATTAATGACAAGTGGACAATAATGAGGAAGGAAGAATGAAGACATTTGCAACCGAGTACAGAGTGATTTATGGGGACTGTGATCCGTTTGATGTTGTTTATTATGCAAACTATTTTGATTTTTTTGAACGCGGAAGGACAGAGCTTTTCAGAGATCTTGGCATAACATACAGGCAGGTTCAGGACATGGATATATTTCTTCCTGTTTCAGAGACCTACAGCAAATTTTATAAGTCTGCGCGGTATGATGATTTGCTGCAGATTGAAACAACCATAGCTTTTCTTAAAAAAGCAAGTATCAGATTTGACTATAAGATTTTTAAAAAACAGACCAGGGTACTTCTTACAGAGGGCTATACTGTGCATGCTTTTGTTAACAGAGAGGGCAAGGTTCAGCGTGCTCCCGAAGAAGTGGCTGATAAGGTCAAAGGCTTAATTGAAGAATAATTCGGCTGCGTGCAATCAAAAGAAAACAGGAGTTTCCCCGAAAAAAGGCATCAAATCTCACTAAAGGCAATAATGGCAGTAATAACCCTGAAATACCAAGTGGTAAAGTATTTTTTTTAAACCCATTGCACCGCAGCCGACAATGAGTGTCTTTCTGCAGATGAAGGGTCCAAACTGTTTGAGGCACGGCCTTTGTGCCGTGGCGAGTTTTTGGACCCGCTGCAGAAAATGCTCTTTGCCGGGAAGCCGCAGGCTAAAAAGCAGGTCAAAGATCCCGGGCTTGTCTCGGGAGTGCCTTTTCTTTTGGTACTTTTCTTTGGAGCAAGCAAAGAAAAGTACG
>JAJRXD010000047.1 GCA_024276465.1 Deltaproteobacteria bacterium | reverse complement strand
GTTCAACACTTATACAGTCGCCATTAAAGTCCTGTTCAGGAAAAAAGAACCCTGTTGCAGCCCTGTAATTTTTGTCAAGCCGTACCTTAATGTCAATACCAGCCACATCTATCCCCTTCTTTTTCAATGTAGCACATGCCATGAGACCTGCAGGGCCACAACCTGCAACAATAACCTCGTGATCAGTCATGCTTTCTTTCCTTTCTTTCCTTTCTTTCTGACCTGGGTTTTATTGCTCCCCAGCAGCACAGATCCAGGCATATTTGACAGCCCGTACACAAATCCTTAAAGATATACGCTGTCTGGTCTTCTGCTGCTTTAACAAACTGCAGTGCTGATGCAGGACAGATTACTATACAGGCATTACAGGCCACGCACAGGTCAGAGTCAATCACAGGAGTATTGCGGGATGAGCCTGAACCTGTCTTGTTTTCAGCTGATCTGTTCATCTGTAATGTTCCTTTGCATCTGTTTAATAAATGTGTTTTCCTTTTACAGGCTGTCAAGTTTTTTTGCAACCAGATCAACCATGGCATCAAGATAGTACTGATGGGCCTGTTTTAAAAGAGCATTTTCAGGTTCCTTTTCATATCTTCCAAGTACCGAACCGGTTATGATTATGCGGGTTCCCCTGACAGTTCCCTCACTGCGGTAATTTGGAAGAACTTTATGTAATACTCTGCTTTCTTCGTGCGGTATATTCATCCAGTCTTCAAAGTCAAAAGCCCAGTGTCTCAGGTGCCGGAACAGGTCATTTGATTCATAGGGAAAATAATAGGAACAGATAATAATATTTTTAAATCCCTTTTCAAGGAATTCATATATTCTTTCCATGGTACTTGCATGTGTGTCATCAGGCCGGTTGCAGAATTCATTCATTGACAGGGCAAATTCAGTCTTTCCTGTCCTTATTTCACCTATATTTTTCTTCATGCAGTTCAGTATATTATCCCTTATCTGCGGCATTGTGTATGAATGAGATGTATCCTGTTCTGCAAACCCTGGAGGACAGCCATGCTCTCCCAATATGACTGCAAGGGATTCAGTGTCAGGAATCCCGGAGGAAATAATTTCATTCTTTAAAAGATTAAAAGTTGCTTTGGCAAACTCAGAACGCCTGCCTAAAAAATCACTGTTTACAGTCTGGACAACAGCAAGGTCAAGCCGTTTGCCGGTTTTCATGTAAACAAAATCTATGGCATCCTGTATTTCTTCCCATAAGCACTTAACATCTTCAAAATCGCTTACATCAGGAATAAAATCACACATCAGGATTACGGTAATATTTTCTTTTTCAGCATAGTGTTTTACAAGATATCTGAGAGTCTTCGGCTTAACAGCATGGTAAAGAGAGTAATAATCCCAGGAGGCAATATCATATCCTTTTGATCGAAGTGTTTGGACCATTTCCGCTATAAAAGCTCTGAATTGTAGAGTGACAGGATGTTTTTTGAATTCACCATAGTCAGTTGCCATCCTGGCCGCAGCTGTTTCATAGATGTCACCCATGTCATTAGGGAAAAACGGAAAAGCCGGTTTAAAATAACCTGGCAGCTGGGTGCCTATAGGCGTATATTTTGGAGGAACCCATTTGCGGGGTATCTTTGAATAATTAATACCCAAAAAAGGAGATTTTTCTCTGCCCTGAACATCCACAAGCATATTCGGAGTATATTCATGCTCCCAGTGATCCATCTGTGTAGGGTCGAGAAGAACAGTAGAAAAATTAAATTTCCCTACAAATTTAGGGATCAGACCATAGTGAAAAACATGGTCCATTGCGCAAACAGCAAAGTTATAAACAACAGAAAATTCTTCTTTAGTCCAGTATGGAGAGCTTGCTCTTTCAATCCATGGTTCAAGGGGTCCTCCGAACAGCAGGAGAATTTTGTCCTTGTTAAATGTACCCTCTTCCGACACATAATGCGTATAATTTGATGCTATGGTTCGGTTAAAAACCCCTCCCCTTGCTTTAGCCTCAACGCGTATCAAACGACGCGGACTTTTTGACGCATCACACGGCAGACAGTACGGTTCACCTTTAAGCACAGTTTCCTGCCCATTTACAGAAGCAACCAGGCTGGACAGTTTTTTTTTGCCTTCATACAACATTTCTATATCAAAGGATCCCTTAACCCCGCAGCCGCTCAAAGGGCTGTAAAATTTAAGTGGTGAAGCCTTGTATTTAATCTTTGGAAATTTCGATTTATTTGTCGTGGTTTCCATCCACGGAAATGTGTACTCATAATACTTTTTGTCCAGTTTTGGATATTTACGGCTCACAGCCTGTTCTCCTTAAGCCCAGATTCTGCAGCAGGGTTCGCAGCAAGGGGTTTTGTTTCACAGTCCTGATTTCAGCGGGACTGCAAATCCCGGGTTAATTTTTATAAACAAAGATTACTGTTCACAAGGGATATTTACAGGGCAGACTTTAACGCACATTTTACACTCTGTACATAAATCAGCATCGATTACCGCTTTGTTGTTAACCATGTTAATTGCAATTGAAGGACACAGATCAATGCATCCCCCGCATCCTGTACAGGCATCTGCTTTTATTTTTATCATGCTTCATTCTCCATAAACCTGTTATCTGGAAAATTTTTTTAGCCTTGTTGTTGTCACAACTGCTTCGACAAATTTCTCTCAGCTCAAGCTAAGACTTCCTTTGAGTTCAGTGTTTTTGATATCAAAACATTTCTCTACCGCGGCAGCAAGATCCGGCCTTTCAGCCTTTATGGCATCAATGTGAGCATTAATGGCTTTCATCATCCTCTCAAAATCATTAAACTCATTTACATATCCCCTCCAGGTTTCATTGTCTGTAAAACCGAACAGGCAATCAAGGTCCCTGTCAGGCAGCCTGTTAATACCATAAATCTTTGTGGCTTTTTCTATTTCTCCAGGCTGGTTATATCCATATGTTTTTATCCACAAATCTACATACTCTGAAAAATCCTTCCCCTGCTTTATTCTGGCAGCCACGGCCAAGCCAGCAGCCCTGCCATAAATAATTGCACCCTGGCAGTATGTTTCTATAAATGATGCTGCATCACCAGCTACAAGGGTACGGCTCTTAGCAGGAGTTGCAAGGGGTGTTCTGAAATTAAGCACAGCACTGTTTACACCCACAAGTCCGGCATTTTTAAACCAGGAAGCAAAATATCCCTCGCGGGTAAAATAATTCATTTTATCTTTAAGAGATACTCTGTCACCTTCCGGGCTGCCAATACTCACTTCAAACACATTTTCTGCATTTTCTTCCATCCCGGGTTTTGGAAGCATGTAAACATTGCCCATGGCCCCTTTAAGATGACCACTGCCTACAAAATTCATAAAAGCAGGGGGATACGGGCATTCAACATCCCTGTAAAAATGTGATATAACCTCAAAGCGTCCAAGCCTTTTTCTGTTTTCGTGAAATCCCAGTTTTGCACTCAGGGCTGAATTTACTCCGTCTGCCAGAATCAGGTATTGGCCATGTAGATGCCTTACACCTTCTGCATCCCTGATTTTCACTGAAATCTCTTCCTGTTCATCTTCTGCATCAATACATAGCGAACCCGACGCAATATTTACACCCAGTACCTCAGCTTCACTGAGCAGCCCCTTCAACAGTTCTGACTTGTCAAATGCTATTGCTACAGGGTCAAACCTGTTTTCAAACACAACTTTTTTACCACCCGGAGAAAACCTTATGTACTGTCTAAGCGGAATCATACTGCCTGAATAATCTATACAGAAATCATTAAGCCGGAAAAGCACCCTGCCATTTTCAACGCTTATGCATTCACCATGGGTCATTGGCTCGTTTATCCACATGGAACAACAGGAGCGTGTAATCCTGCTGATCTCTTTCTTCCGTTCCACAAGCAAAACTGAAAGGCCTTCCCCAGCTGCTGTCTTTGCCGCCATAAGCCCGGCAGGGCCCCCGCCAACAATAATCAGGTCATATATTTCTCCTGGCACGTGTCTGTCTCCATGAATATCTGGGTTAAATAGTTATTACCTCTCTACCGGTTTTATTTAATCAAAACATTGACAAATCCACTGTCTGCCTGTTATATAATGTAGCAGGCATAATGTAATACTACACAGATGGTATTCATGTGTTCCAGTAATACTATTACTATGGGGTAAATTTGCAAATGTCAAGAAAAAAAGAGGAAAAAACTTTAAGCCAGCCAGAGCAGGAAATAATTATAAGGAAACAGCTGCACCAGCTCCATATTGACCTTAAAAGGGGACTTCTTCCCTACAGCATTCTTTTTCTTTTGAAAGTAAGACCTCACTACTGCCTTGAGATGCACAAAAAATTTCTCCTGATTGCTGAAGGCCGTTTTAAAATCGAAAAAAACCTTATTTATGATAATTTGAAAAAATTTGAAAAAAAAAGTATCGTAGGAAGCTACTCTGAAAAATCAAAAATGGGGGCAAAAAGAAAATACTACTTTTTAACAGAGTTTGGTGAAAAACTTTTTGACGAAGTAGTGGTAAAAAACCTCTATCCCCTGCTTTTTATATGCCTGTCAAATATGGAACTGTCAATAAAGCAGAACAGAACAAAACAGAATCTGCTTAAAAAAGAGGTGGACAGGGTACAGTCTCTTTTTATTGAAATGATAGAAAAATAGTATTACTGAAATCAATACAATGCATGGCTCTCTTATGTGCCCGAACCGCATATCTATGTTGTGGCTTTTTTGTTGACACACAAACGATTTTAATTTATGCTTTGCCAGTCAAAAAACAAGTTCTTATCATTTACTCATCCCGTTTACAGATTATTAATGGTTGTATGGTGTTTTTACAAGTTCAGCAGGAAACACAGGTATGTTATTTGTTTAAAAACCTCTTTGTTTTGTTGTTAATGCACAGCCAGGGTTAGTGGGATGTGACTTGACAGGACCTCATGCCCCGCAAGCCAGGCTTTTTAGCAACGGGCATCAACGAAAAAATCGCCAATTAATGGCAAATCGTTATCAATAAATAAGTGTGGGTGGTTATTAGATAGCGTCATGGTTTAAACCCACAGAATGAAAGGAGTATTTTTATGAATATGTATGTTGGAAATCTTTCCTACAGTGTAACTGAAAATGATTTGAAAGATGCTTTCTCGGAATTTGGCGAAGTAGAAAGTGTGAATATTATTATGGATAAATTTTCAGGTCAGTCAAAAGGCTTTGGCTTTGTAGAAATGCCTGACAATTCCGAAGCAGACAAAGCTATTAAAGCCTTGAACGGGATCGACCTTAAAGGACGAAATATAAAGGTGAATCAGGCAAAACCCCGAGGCGAACGTTCTTCCCGAAAACCCAGGTATTAAGATCTGTTGAATGAACAATAAGCGGATATTCTTTAGCCTATCTGAAGCATATTCAGGTATCAGGGGCAGGCAATACTAAAAATAAGATGGGTTATTTAAATGTTCTGTGGTTACAGACCCCTGCAATTTTCCAACATTAAAAACAGGTGGTTAGTAAACTCGCTAACCACCCAGGAGCCCTTCATTCTACCCCTGGCATGAGATGTTTTCTTAACACAGTTATAATAAAATTAACTATGAGCATCTGTTTATTGCCTGATCATTAAAAAACAGATAAATCATGATCTGTTTTTAACAAAACAATGCAACAATCTTTCCTGTTAGTCTTTTTTCGTCTAAAAAGGAAAAATGAATCTTCTCAAGTGTGCTCTTTTTATTCTAAAATGATAAATTTTCCTTGACATTTGAATCAATATATAATAATATTATGTAAAACTGTATAGACATAGAATTTTCGTTAATTATTTATTCCAACCTGCTGACAAATTAATTTACTGGAAAGCGAACTGATTTCAAAAGGGGAAAAAGATGAAAAGAAAAATTACTGTTTTAGCTGCTGTTATCACCATCTGTTTTTTAGTCACAGGAACAAGCTACAGTCAATGTGCTAAACCCGGTAAAATATTTGGCTATTGCTATGTCGAGGATACAGGCAAGCCTCTTTTTGGGGTTCTTGTTCTCGCAACACACCAGGAAACAGGCAGACAATATCTGGCCATTACTATAGACCATACGTTTGATATTTTTGATGGTATTTACCGTATCCCTTTTAGTTGCCCTAATATCCTTTTAGAGGGCAAGTATACAGTTGTTTCACAAGCCATTTTCAGTGATGGCAATACAACTTATATTCGCGTAACTGATCAATATACTGATGTCGATGTGCGATGCGGAGAATCTGCCTGGACAATAAATTTTGCATATGAAATAAAAACAGCTGTTTTGCTTTACTCTTTTGATGCTGCAGCTTATAACAGCAGCGTGGTTCTAACATGGGAAACAGGCGATGAAACTGATAATTTCGGTTTTAATATTTACCGTTTTGAAGAGGACAGCGAACTAATCAGGGTTAATGATTCCATTATTCATGCAAAGGGAGCAGAAGGACTTGGCGCTGACTATGAGTTTGTTGACAATGATGTTCAAAACAGAAAAGAGTACACATACATACTTGAGGATGTCGATATCTTTGGAAACAAGACTCTGCATGACGCAATTAATATTGCTCCTCGTTTGATTTATGGAAAAGCAAGATAAATAATTTTTCAGAAAAAATTAAAAAAAGCAGTAGCAGATAGTTGTTTTGCTGCTGCTTTTTTATTTTGCACTCCTTACTACACCTTTAGCACATGGGCAACTCCAGGGAATTCTTCATGCCTGGTTGATCTGAGTTATGGAATAATGTTATTCAGACAGTGCAATAAAGATAACAATCGGGTTCTTTAACTTATAATACTTTTCTTCATATGAGTGCTGACTTACATAGAGTGAGAAGATCATGACAGTTTATGATAAACTCCATTGTAACGAACCTTTAGTAGGACGAAGAAGTTTTATAAAACTTGTTGCAGGATGTGCGGGTTACGTCATAACAGGTGTAACCCCAGCCTTCGCGTCTCCTTATCGGGTGGGGGTTGGTAAGAACACAGACCCTTA
Source organism: Deltaproteobacteria bacterium (assembly GCA_024276465.1). GTDB lineage: Bacteria > Desulfobacterota > WTBG01 > CAIYCZ01 > CAIRTM01 > JAJRXD01. The sequence goes on along the minus strand of JAJRXD010000047.1, from coordinate 4,465 downwards.
CACGGCAACGCAACGGGCCGTGGAAGCAAGCGGAGAGTGGCCGTCTGCAAATATTTCAGGTAAAACTGTTATCATTAAACCCAACCTGGTTGCTCCTGTATCTTCTGAGACTGGCATTACTACAGATCCACAGGTGGTACGTGCACTGGTTGATCTTTCCCTGGCAAACAGTGCCCGTAATGTGATTATTGTAGAGGGTGGGCCCAGCAGAGCCTTCTTTTCAGGCTGCGGCTATGATTTTTTCAACACCTATGACCAGAGGGTATCACTCATCGACCTGAATGATGAATCAGTTTCTTTATTTAATGTGCCATCCGGACACATTGCGTATAATATGCTCTTCGTTCCGGATATCATTTTAGACGCTGATACGGTGTTCATAAGTGTGGCTAAACTGAAGACTCATACCCATACCCTTGCATCTCTGACAATGAAAAACCTTATTGGTCTCCCCCCAACTGAACGATACAGTACCCCTGATATAAATTTAAAGATCGGTCTGCATCAGCGTGGAATAGATCAAGCCGTTGTAGATTTAAATCTTGTACGACCTGTTGATTATGCAGTTGTTGACGGCATCTGGGGGATGGAGGGAAATGGACCCGCCTTAGGTGAACCGGTAAAGGCAGACATAGTGGTGGCTGGAAAAAATCCCCTCGCAGTTGACCGCGTATGTCTTGACATAACACGACTCCCGCAAAATGGTGTCATGCATCTTACCTATGCGGCACGAAAGGGATTAGGGCCAAAAAAACTGAGCGATATCGACATTTCAGGAGACCCGTTTTCCGTCAGGCCTTTTAAATGGCCTAACAGATTGTCGCCCAACCTTGAATATCCAAGGGTATTCCCTAATGTATTCAAGCCTGACACCGGCCAGGGGGTGACGATAGTTTACTGGGTTACCTCGTTCCCCTGTTTGACCCGAGTGAAAATAGTTAGAGCATCTGACATCTCACCAGAGATCATTCATATTCGTAATGTACGGGACTGGTCACAACGCCCGGCTGGTATTGATGTGTTAGAGTGGGATGGTACAGATGATAATTTAAACCTGGTAAAACCTGGACCCTACTGTGTTCAGGTCGAAGCTAAATACAGCAAAAATGGCATTAGCTACTATGCTACCGGGTGGGTAAGAGTATCTGCAGGATAAAAAAACGAGTGCCATTGCCCTGAATATGTGCCTGGATGTCTTCGGCCTATGATCATAAAATTTCAAAATTTCCTTCAATTATATATTGGAACGAATTTTCACCATTAACAATATCAGTTTCTATAACCACTTGCCACTGACCAACGGTTGCATCCTTATCAATACATAATGGGATCAGGATAAATTTTTCGAAACTAACAGCCTTTCTTGATTCATCCACCACGACACCCTGAAAGTCCTGTTTGTTGCAGTTTATTGTAATCCTGCTTTTTTCCCGATCAAAATTGTTTTCTGTTTCGGTTACCAACACCAGCCATGGGCATCTTTTGCTCCTGAATTCCGGGCGTAAAATTTTCTGTCTTAATGCAATTGAGGTCAATTTTTCAAAGCCCCAGCATTCCTGCACATCCTCTACACAAATCTCATCCTGAAAACACGGGCTGCCGCCGCAAACACAGTTGCCATTATCACATTTTTCTTCACCGGTACAAAACAGGCCGTCATCACAATCATAATCAGCCTCACAATCAGTTCCCTGATCCGGCAGTAAAGTAGTTGTTGTACATGGAGGAATCGTTGTGGTAGTTGAGGTTGATTTTGAAGCACTTTCTCCCGTAAGCAGGAAATTAATATTTGCTGTCTCCTGATTAGATAAAACTGTCACAGGCTCTGCCTTATTACAGTTAGTAGTGCCCTGAGTACTGTCCCAGAACTCATCTTTGTACTGACCATCCGGGATTTCATCTGAACATGCTGCGTCAGTATTAATATAGTAAATACCTGCAGGCACAGTAACCGAATACATCCCGTTATCGCCGGTAACCAGCCCTGCACCCAGCCAGTCACCTCCAAGGCATTTTCCATTGTTGATTCGTATACAGACATTTTCAACCGGGTAACCGTCTGTTCCCTTTACCTGTCCGCTGATCCTGCCACCCTCTTCCATGAAAATATTAATACCGGAAACAGTCTGATCTGCGTCAAGTGTTATTGGCAATGCATTACCGCAAACCGAATCTCCCTCTATCCCATTCCAGTATCCTGTAACGTAATATTCTCCGGAACTGTTATCAGAGCATGACGCGTCAGCTGAAACATAGCTGGTGCCTGGTGGAACACCGGCAATCGAATAGTTGCCCCCGGCATCCGTAGCAGCTTCTACACCTGACCAGTAATAGCCTCCGCACATGTTTGCATGAGCGTACACACATGCGTTTGCAAGAGGAACTCCATCCGCATTGGTTATCTTACCTTCTATGCTACCGCCTTCCTTAAGAGAAAAATCAATGTGAGAAGCAACATGATTAACATCTAATGTCAATGGGTCAGCATCGTTGCAATCATATGTGCCCCCTTCATCGTTCCAGAATGCATCAACATACTTACCGGACGGATCCCCTTCTTCACATGATACATAAGTGTTAATATAGTAGGTTCCGGGTGGCACTGAAACCAGGTATGTCCCATTGTCATCGGTCACCAGCCCCACTCCCAGCCAGTCACCTTCAAGGCATTTTCCATTGTTAATTCGTATACAGGCATTTTCAACCGGGTAACCTCCTGCCCCCTTTACCTCTCCACTGATTATGCCGCCTTTTTCGAGGGAAAGATTAATTGCGCAAACATTTTGACCTGCCTCCAGTGTTAAGGGTGCGGCATTGCTGCAAACTGAAGTAACACTCTCACCAGCCCAGTATCCGGTAACATAATAATCAGATGGGCTTATCTCACCGCATGAGGCATCAGCTGAAACATAACTGGTACCCGGTGGAACACCGGCAATCGAATAGTTACCCCCGACATCCGTAACAGCTTCTAAATAGCTGCTGCTGCATGGATCAGCATGAACATACACACACACGTTTGCAAGGGGGGCACCATCAGCATCGGTTACGTTACCTTCTACGATGCTGCCCTGTTCAAGCAAAAAATCAATATGGGAATTTTCCTTTTTAGAGGTAATGGTTACAGTCTCGGCTTTATTACAGTTAAAAGTGCCCTGTTCACTGTCCCAGAACTCATCTGCATATTGACCGTCCGGAATCTCATCAGAACATGCTGAGTCAGTGTTAATGATGTAAGTACCTGCCGGCAATACAGCCGAATATGTCCCGTTATCATCGGTAATTGCCCCGACTCCCAGCCAGTCACCTTCAAGGCATTTATCACTGTTAATTCGTATACATACATTTGAGACTGGTTCACCATTGATTCCCGTCACCCGTCCGCTGATCCTGCCTCCCTCTTCAAGAGAAAAACTGATGTCGGAAACGGTCTGTCCTTCCTTCACTGTTATTGGTGACGCGTTGCTGCAAACTGAAGTGCCTCCCCGCCCGGCCCAGTACCCTTTAACGTAATATTCTCCGGAACTGCTCTCATCGCACGAGGCATCGGCAGAAACATAAAATGTGCCTGCCGGGACACCTTTAATTGAGTAGTCTCCATCAGCATCGCTGCTGGCTTCTGCCCTGAACCAGAAGCCTGTTCCACAATTATTGGTATGAGCATACAAACATACATTTTTCAGGGGAGATCCATCAGCGCTGGTTATGCGCCCTTCTATGCTGCCTCCTTTATCAAGCAGGAAGTCAATATTGGAAGCAACCTGATCCTCTTTTAAGATCACAGGTTCAGCGAAATTACAGTCGGATGTGCCGTTGCATGAATTCCAAAACTCATCAACATAATATTCTGAAGTATCGGACTTTACAAGGTTCACATTTGTGGAAAGGTAATATGTCCCGGCAGAAAGTCTTGTAATCGAGTAAGCCCCCCAGATATCAGTTTTACCACTTGCCACCGTGTTACTGTCTCCACATCTTTCTGCAAGTGCATAAACAATGGCATTTGCAATGGGATTGCCATCAGCTGATGTTATTCGGCCCTCTATCCTGCCTTCATCATAGTCAACCCTGGATTTGATTGTGCTTTTGCTTAAAATGCTTTTCCCGCTGTTTTTATTCAAAACAGGAATGCCCTGACAGGCATATGCCGGCAAAGGTGAAAACCCGGTAATGTTTTCCTGCCTGCACATTTCTCCAGGTTCCAGAAATCCAGTCAAAAGCAGAAAGCTTACAACAAAAATATTTAATAAAATCACTGTGGTTTTTTGCATTTATTGATAGAATATGTTTTGTTTTAAATATTGTTGTTTACTAATATATTAAATCATTGTTGTCCAGGAACGAGATTGCCACGCTTCGCTCGCAATGACAATGCAAAGCAAAATCAAACAGTTAATGTCATTGCGAGGGAGGTATGACCGAAGCAATCTCAACCTTGAAACACATGCAAAAACAATATGTTAAT
>JAJRXD010000046.1 GCA_024276465.1 Deltaproteobacteria bacterium | reverse complement strand
TGGCAATCCTACCATCTTTCGGTCCTTGCTTGATTTGCAGGACAAGCATACTTTATCGGCCATGTAGGGAACTCCCGGCCCAAGTGACATTTTGTGGTCTCGATGATTCCTTATAGGATCACTATCAATTTGCGGTCATCTCAGGCCGGGATTCACCGGACTTTATTTTATTTGGTATATTTTAATTTTATTAAGCAGCCTTTCTGTACTCTGTCTCGCATGTAAAAAAACGATCTCTATTAAAAGCTTCTCCTGATTTATACCAACCATAGAATTTTCTTAGAAAATGCCGTGCAACACAGGTCATGGCCTTATTGCCTACCATCTTATCAACATCTTTTTTCTTATGATAATACTCACCATATATGCTGCTTCGCTTCACCAGGGGCAATGCAATGTTCATCAGGATCTTTCTTAATAACACTCTGCCTTTTTTGCTTATCTTATTCAGTCCACTATATCTGCCGCTCTGTCTCATCCGGATATTTAGCCCGGCATAACGCATTAGCAATCTCCAGTTCGGAAAGTCACTCACCGGCCCGGTCTCTCCAAGCAGACGTGCAAGATTTTTGTCATTTATAACCCCGCGCGTTGAAGGTGGAATATTTGGGTCTTTTGCTCGTAAACGCTTCAGTAACATGATCATTCTTTCAGTTATCTCTTCCCTGCGGGCCGCCTGTTGCAGATAATCCTGATACAACTGCAGCAAATGCTCCTGCAATGTCTCAACATATTCTTCAGGAAGTTCATTCAGAACAGAACTCTGCGCATCATTCCAAAGCCTTTGCAATGACTTTTCCCAAATCCTGGGGGCTACCTTCTTCATAGCTCTGCGGAATCTTTTGTATCCTGTTTTATCTATACGGTAAGGATTGCATTGAACCTTTTCGACCAGGGCCATCCCCGACGTGCTGTACAGAAAATCTTTTTTGAAAGAGTAGTCACAGTACAGTTCCACCAGCAGCTTGTTTATCCTTCCCTTCAGGCTGATTATAGTTCTCTCTGCGTCATCATATACCCTGTTTAATTTCCTCAGGACAAGATACTCATTATCAAGGTGCCGGTGTTTGATTGTTTTCTCCAGCCGTCCGAGAGTCCGGATGACCCTGGGATCTTTAATATCTGTTTTTCCGGTATCATTTGTCTCTATAACCCTGAATTTAGCAACGCTTTCTGTATTGACAAAGCAGGTCAGAAAGCCCATTTTCCGGGCAGTTCGAAACAGTTTGTTCTGATATTGTCCGGTAGGTTCACAGATAATACGCAGGGTTTTTCTTCCATTCTCCATCGCAACCTCATGATATTGCTTCAATTTCTTTTCAATCATGGTGTTCCTGTTGCTGAATTCATCGTAATATTCCTTGCCTTCAGTTTCAAAAAAGCAATTTAACGTGTCCTTATGTACATCCACTGATACGTCCATTGCAAAATTTACCTTGATTTTCTGCGCTGTTTGTGTAATCTTCATACTAAGCTTCTCCTTTCGATTTTTAAGATAGTACCAATTTATGAATCTTCACAGATCATATTGTACATCTTTAATTGGAGGAGAAGCTTTCGTCTAATAGTATGTGGTCATGAACGAGTACCAGCAATCTTGATTTTGCTTTTGATTGGTTTTCGGACTGCAAACCGTTATTTATCTTGCGGTCATCATACAGGTACTCGTCAGACATCATGGCTACTTCCGATGTGTCAAGTTATTTTTTAAAAAAGATAGAAATAATTTCTTTTGATTTTATCAAACGCATTATATTGCAAGACATATCCTCCCTGTCTCAAGACGCAGGAATCCTGTATGAACAGGGAGTGAGGCTGTGGCCGGAACGGAAATCCCGTTTTTCTATGTCTTCCGATCTATGCTTACTTGCGTTACAATA
>JAJRXD010000045.1 GCA_024276465.1 Deltaproteobacteria bacterium | reverse complement strand
TGCGGATTGAATATGAAGATGCCTTTTATCATGTAACAACAAGTGGAAACGAAAAAAAAGCATCTTTAAGAGTGCCAGAGATCGAGAGAAGTTATTTCTTATCTCAATCTGTCAAGAGTGTAGCCCTGACCCCTGTAACCCTGACCTCCAAAACCAAGATTAACCCCGATGAACAGCCAAAATCCACCACCTGTGGCCACCGGCTTTTACTGATATTAAAACCCTCAAAGAAGAGTATCCCCCGGTCCATGCTCGCTCAGCCTGTGAACAGCACAGGCCCTGGATACAGGAGCATGTGCGTCTTGGCAGAAATGCCATGGACATCTATCAGGATCTGGTTGAGAGCTTTGCCTTTAATAAATACAACAGCATGAAACGGTTTGTGCGTTGGTTAACAGATTGATGGGTAGGTGTCAATTTTAAGGAACAATATGTTGTCCTGTATATCAGAAAAAAAGGGGAGGGCATCTTACTCCTCGAAGATTTATTTGCATTCAATTGGTGATGATGAACGTGATGCTATGAGAGTATTTGAACAGATAAATCTTGCTGCTGAAAAAAAGTCTCACACCAACTCTCACACTTTTTCCCAACATTAAAAAAGGCAGTCAAGGACGGCTCCTTAACTACCTAAGTTAAACATATAACCTTGATGAGCCGCGACGGGCTCGAACCGTCGACCTACGGATTAAAAGTCCGTTGCTCTACCAACTGAGCTAGCGGCTCACCGAATGTCATGTATCAGAACAATATACCAAAAACATTAATCCATTACAAAGGATTTTAATTCTCAAACAGTTCTTTTATTGTTATCAGCTGAGAGCGGCGTGTTCCGACTGACAGCATTGCAACAGGAGTCTTTGTCTTGTCCTCAATGTATTTAATGTAGTTTTTTGCTGCTTCGGGCAGTTCATCAAAAGAGGTAATGCTGCTTATGTCCTGATCCCATCCCTCTACCTCATCATACACAGGTGTACAGCCTTCAAGAACAGAGTAATCAGATGGAAATCCGGAAACCTGGCTGTCAGAATATTTAAAACCAGTACATACTTTAATGGTTTTAAAACCGCTGAGCACATCAAGCTTTGTAATTATCAGATGAGTGATGCTGTTTACCTGAATTGAATGGTTAACAGTTACAAGGTCAAGCCACCCGCAGCGTCTCGGTCTTCCTGTAGTCGCACCATATTCTCTGCCATTGTCCCTGAGCAGTTTTCCCGTCTCATTGTCCTGCTCTGATGGAAAAGGCCCGGAACCCACACGTGTTGTATATGCCTTAACAATGCCGGCAATTGAGTCAAGATATTTCGGGCCTATACCGCTTCCTGTTGATGCCTGAGCAGAAACTGTGTTTGAGGATGTTACAAAAGGGTAAGTGCCGTGATCAACATCAAGCATGGTGCCCTGGGCACCTTCAAATACAATTCTTTTGTTTTCAGCAAGGGATTTGTGCAAAAACCCGGCAGCATTGCCGACATATTTTTGAATTTTAGTACGGTATTCTGAAAACCGCTTAATAATATCAGTAGCCGAAACCGCAATCTCATTAAAATAGTTTTGAAGATAGAAATTTTTTTCCTTAAGGTTTGCCTCCAGCCTTCTTTTAAAAACATCATCATTGAACAGATCAATAACACGCAGGCCATTGCGTGCTGTCTTATCTTCATATGCAGGTCCGATACCTCTCCCGGTCGTTCCTATCTTGTCTTTTCCCTTCTTTTTTTCCCGTGCCACATCGATTTTTATATGATAAGGCATTATGAGATGTGCATTTTCACTTATCAGCAGCATATTATCATCTTCAAAATATCCCTGTGATTTAACCTCTTCAATTTCATTTAAAAGTGTCTCCAGGTTAATAACCACTCCGTTGCCAACCACACATTTTTTTTCCGGGTGGAGGATCCCTGAGGGAATTTGATGAAGTATTGTCTGCTTATCACCAACAACTACAGTATGTCCAGCATTCGGTCCTCCTTGAAAGCGGACGATTATATCTGCATGGCGGGTAAGGATATCAACAATTTTTCCCTTGCCTTCATCTCCCCACTGTGTACCAACAATTACAACATTCGGCATAAATATATTTCTTTTGTTAGATTTCCAGCTGATAAAATTCGATTATGTTTGGAATATTTTTAATTTCTTCAGCAAGTTCAGATGAAACAGGTGAATCTATCGTAATAACCATAAGAGCCTTTGAAGATTTGCTGTCACGTCCGACCTGCATTTGGGCAATATTTACTGAATGATCGCCAAGCATTTTCCCGATTCTTCCTATAACACCAGGCTTATCATAGTTTTGCACAACCAGTATATTGCCCTCCGGTATACACTCAAGCTCAAACTGGTTTATTTTTACTATTCTGGGATCAGACAGACCGAATATAGTTCCCTCAATTATGCTCTCGGTCTCATCAGTTTTTGTCTGAATTTTTATAAGCTGTGTAAAATTTTCAGGCTCTGATGCCATTGATTCAATAACTTTGATTCCACGCTCCCTGGCTATGTGAGAAGCATTTACAAAATTGATGCCTTCATCAAGCACAGGATCAAGAATGCCCTTTAAGAAAGCTATACTTACAAGCTGGGTGTCATAGTTGGTTATATCACCACTGTACTCAAGATAAACTTCCTTCAGTCCGCCTGATATTATATTTGCCTGAAATTTACCAAGTGCTTCAGCCAGCTTTAAAAACGGAGCAAGATTTTTAATATCCTCAGGAGCAACCGAGGGGACATTGACTGCGTTTCTGATTGCATTTTTTTTGAAATAATCTACTATCTGCCTGGCTACTGCAACAGCAACTTTTTCCTGTGCCTCGATTGTTGAGGCTCCAAGATGAGGGGTGCAAACAACCTGGTCAAGTTCAATAAGTGTTGTATCTTCAGGGGGCTCCTTCTCGTAAACATCAAGTGCAGCACCAGCCACCTTCCCGTTTTTTATTGCCTGAGCAAGATCCTGCTCGTTAACAATACCGCCCCTGGCACAATTTATAATAAAAACACCGTCTTTCATTTTTGAAATTGATTCGGAGTTGATTATATTACGGGTTTCTTTTGTCACCGGTGTGTGAACAGTAATAAAATCAGCACGGCTGTACATCTCATCCAGTGATACAAGTTCAAGCCCCGTCTTTTTTGCCTTTTCAGCGGAAATGAAAGGATCATGGGCTATAATCTGCATTCCAAGGGCTTTTGCACGATCGGCAACAATTGTGCCTATATTTCCAATGCCAATAATACCAAGTGTGTGGTTGCAGATTTCAGTTCCCATGAATCTGCTTTTTTCCCATTTGCCATCCTTCATTGATTTTGTGGCTTGAGGAATGTGACGGGCAAGGGACAGCATCATTGAGATGGTGTGCTCAGCAGTAGTGATTGTGTTTCCTCCAGGGGTGTTCATTACAACAATGCCTCTTTTTGTGGCCTCGGGTATGTCAACATTGTCAAGCCCTGAACCGGCCCGGCCTATAACCTTCAGCTTTTCTGCAGAGCTGAGCATTTCCCTGGTAATCTTAGTTGCACTTCGAATCACGATTCCGTCATATTCGGAAATAATTGTCATTTGTTCTTCAGTTGAGAGACCGGTTTTCACATCAACATGAAACCCTGATTCCCTCAAGACTTCAACACCCTTAGGTGACAGCTTATCGCTTACTAAAATTTTAATCATTTTGTAATCCATAAGTTATAATGGAATTAATTATAATGGACAAAATGCAGGAACTGTTTGACGTTATTGGTGGCGAGGCACAGAATCGAACTGTGGACACGGGGATTTTCAGTCCCCTGCTCTACCGACTGAGCTACCTCGCCACCTTGAAAGAGTCAATTAAAATAAGTTACATGGGCTGAGAAGTCAAGATATTTTTATTGATATTTTTTGTTAAAAATATTTCCCTTGCAACAGTTTTTTTTAAATGCTATATAAAAAATTATCTTTTTAATTCAATAAGCGTACTACCTGTTATCGTAAATCTTTATTCCGGCATGACTGTGCTAAAAATAACAAAGACCTGTTTTTCTCTCCTGATTTACCTTGCTGGTATTGTCATCGCAGCAGCCTCAGTAGCCGGGTCCAAAACCATTGATGTAATAGAAATTGATGACCCTATTACTCCTGTTGTTTCAGAGTTTATTGCCAAAAGCATTGCTGAAGCTGAAGAAACTTCGGCAGAGTGCCTTGTAATCAAGCTGGACACTCCCGGAGGGCTTGACCTTGCAATGAGAGAAATTATAAAAAATATTTTCTCCTCCAGCGTACCTGTTGTTGTATATGTCTCTCCCAGTGGTGCAAGAGCAGCATCAGCAGGGGCAATTATCACACTGGCTGCTCATGTAGCTGCCATGGCGCCCGGGACTAATATCGGCGCTGCCCACCCGGTAAATCTTGGCGGCGGTGACATGGGCAGGGAAATGTCTGAAAAGGTTGAAAATGATGCTGCCGCTTATGTGGAAAGTATTGCTGTAAAAAGAAAGAGGAATAAGGAATGGGCAGTGAAGGCAGTAAGGGAAAGTGTATCCATCAGTGAAGAAGATGCATTGAAGAAACATGTGATTGATCTTATATCTCCTGATCTCCTGACATTGATTGAGGATATTGACGGCAGGGAGGTTGAAACCTCTTTGGGGTTAAGAAAGTTAAACACAAAGGAAGCTGCAATAAACTACAAAAAGATGGGGGTTCGGGAAAATGTGCTTAAAGCCCTGGCAAATCCCAACATTGCATATATCCTGCTTATGATTGGCCTTGCAGGCCTTTACTTTGAGCTTTCAAATCCAGGCACCATATTCCCAGGAGTGATAGGAGGGATATCCCTGATCCTTGCTTTTTATTCCATGCAGACCCTTACTGCCAATTATGCCGGAGTGCTTTTAATTCTGCTTGGTGTTATACTTTTTATTGTTGAGTTGAAGGTTACAAGTTACGGGCTTTTATCAATTGCAGGGATTGTGGCACTAACTTTGGGATCTTTAATGCTTTTCAAGTCATCTGTGCCGTATTTACAAGTGTCCCTGAGCGTTATAATACCAACTGTATCTTTGTTCAGTCTATTCTTTATTGTTGTGTTTGGACTTGTTTTTAAGGCGCAAAAAAGAAAACCTGACACGGGAAATGAAGGGCTTCTTGATATGATCGGGGAAGCATGCACGGGTTTCGATGAAAAAGGCAAGGTTTTTGTGCATGGTGAGTACTGGAATGCAAAAAGCAGTGCCCATGTCCGGAAAGGTGAAAAGGTTAGTGTAAAAAAAGTTGAGGGAATGGTTCTTACAGTCGAGAAAGTTAAACAAAAAACAGATTTATAAAAAGGAGGTTTAGTATGAGTCTTTCTGTTATTATAGCTATAGCATTTGTTGTTATGTTCCTTGGCAGTGCAATAAAAATTCTGAATGAATATGAAAGAGCAGTTGTTTTCAGGTTAGGGCGGCTTATTGCAACCAAGGGGCCCGGGTTGATAATTCTAATCCCTTTAATTGATAAAATGCAAAAGGTCAGTCTGCGGCTGGTTACCCTTGATGTCCCCCCCCAGGACATAATAACAAAGGATAATGTTTCGGTCAAAGTCAACGCAGTTGTTTACTTCAGGGTCATGATATCTGAAAAGGCTATTGTTGAGGTGGAAAATTTTCTTTATGCTACATCACAGCTGGCACAGACAACAATGAGAAGTGTGTGCGGTGAGGCTGAACTGGATGACCTCCTTGCAGAAAGAGAAAAGCTGAACATGAAACTACAGGCGATTCTGGATAAACAGACCGATCCATGGGGAATAAAGGTTACTAATGTTGAAATAAAACATATAGATTTGCCGGATGAGATGAAAAGAGCAATGGCAAAGCAGGCTGAGGCTGAAAGGGAGCGCCGGGCCAAAGTAATCCATGCCGAAGGTTAATACCAGGCTGCAACAAGATTGGCCGATGCTTCTGAAATAATGTCAAATCCTGTGGCCCTTCAGCTCAGGTATCTTCAGACTCTGACGGAAGTCGCTGCAGAAAAAAATTCAACCACAATTTTCCCTCTTCCTATTGACCTGATCAAACCGTTTATGCAGCTGATGGAAAAAAAAGAGGAGGGCAGTAAGGATTAACGTTATTGATGGATTTTAGCCTTGACGGATTTAAACATCCGCATTCAAAGTGCCTGGCTTTGGTTTGCGCTCAGAGGCCGAAAGCATTAAATCCATGGTCCCGCTAAACGGGATTTCCTTTTGCAGCCCTGCGCTCTGCGCAGGGTTGCCGGCAAACAATGCAAGCCTAAAAAACTGCATTTCGCGGGATAACAACAATTCCTGAGTCAGTCACTGTATATTTTTTTGAATCCTTTTTCAAGTTGTACCCGACCTCTGTCCCGTCGGGAATAATTACCCCTTTATCTACTATTGCCTTTTGAATCCTGCACCTCTTGCCCACCCTGATATTGTCTATCAGTATTGAGTCCTTCACATACGAATACTCATCAACTGATACATATGTTGACAGAACAGAATGGTCTATGCGGGCATTGTTTATAACGCATCCTTTGGATACTATAGAGTTGGTTACAGGCCCATATGTCAAATTGTCTTTTTTTTCAAAACCAATAATTTTTGCAGGTGCTGCCTGTTTCTCGTAGGTGAAAACAGGCCAGTTACTGTCAATTAAGAATGTGCCTGGATTATTGGATAACAGGTCAATATTTGCTTCGTAATATGCATCGATGGAACCCACATCCTTCCAGTATCCTGGTTTTTTTGTTTTTTTGTCAACAAACGGAAACACAAAAACACTGTCAGTTTTAAGCATGGACGGTATTATGTTTTTGCCGAAATCATGCTGGGTATCAGCCTTTTTTGCATTTTCGATAAGCCTTTTTACAAGAATATCAGTATTAAAAACATAAACACCCATGTTGATAAGGATTGAATCCGGGTTGTGCGGCGTTGTTCTGGGTTTTGCCGGTTTTTCCTGAAACCCCACTGCCCTGCGGTTTTCATCTGTCTGCAATACTCCAAAATCCCTTGAATACTTTTTGTCAAATTCCATGGCAGATATTGTAAGATCGGCCTTTTTTGAAACATGATAGTTTATAATGTCCCGGTAATCCATTTTGTATACATGATCGCCTGACAGAACAAGGACCAGATCCGGACGTTCCTGCTGAAGAGTATAAAAGTTCTGGTATATTGCGTCTGCAGTTCCTTTGTACCAGTTTTCATTTATTCGCTGCTGGGCATGTACGATATAAACAAATTCACCAACACGGTTATTTAGAAAATTCCATGTCCTCTGGATGTGTCTGTCAAGAGAGAGAGACTTATATTGTGTAAGGATGTATATTTTCCTGACGCCTGAATTAATACAATTGCTTATCGTGAAATCAATGATACGGTAGGTGCCTCCAAAAGGCACAGCTGGCTTGGCACGGTCTCTTGTCAGAGGATAAAGCCGCTCTCCTTTTCCTCCGGCAAGAATCATTGCAAGAACTTTTTTCATTGCTGGAGCTTCTTTTTTTCAAGGACTTGTTTTATGGTGGATTTCAGCTCCTCAAGGTCGTAGGACTTCACTACATACGCATCCGCTGCCCAACTCATAAAATCCTCTTTGTAGGTGGTATAGGCGGTATTGAGAATTATGGGTATTTTTTTATTTAACTCGATAATTTTGCCAATGGCCTCAAGGCCGTCCATTTTTGGCATTCTGATATCAAGCAGTACCAGGTCAGGGTTTTCGGTTTTAATCATTTCAAGACATTCCTTGCCATCTCCTGCCAATGCTATTTGATATCCCTCTTCAGACAGCTCCTGTTCATAAAGCAGCCTGATGTTTTCTTCATCATCAACGATTAGTATCTTTTCACCAGCCATTATTTGTCTGTTATTTGAAATGAGTTTATTCTTAAGATTATTGACATATTATAACTTTTTTAAAAAACATCAAGCAAAAAATAATAATCATGAAGTTCTGAAATTTAATTTAAATTATCCTGACCAATCCTTCAACTTGCCATACGGAATTAAAAATGTTAACTTTAAACCCGGATTAGCTACAATAAAGTACTAATATCAACTGCTGTTTTTTACTTTTTGCACGAAACATCCATATGGTTTTACATCATATATACTTGTTTGTTGCGGGTTTGACGAATAATTCGGGCTGAGCAAAACAGCAGTGAACAATAGACGGAGGTAAATATGTGCAGTAACAACAATGAATCTGATGGAAAAGTAAAAGCTGTCTGTATAAGCCAAAAGACAGGAATGAAAAAGAAAAAAATTCCTTTGGGCCTTTTGATTGAAAATTTCGGGTTTCAAAATGATGCACACGCAAACAGCAAAACTCACAGGCAGGTCAGTTTGTTAGCCATGGAAAGCATAAAGAAGATGCAGGATATGGGGCTAAAGGTTTCAGAGGGTGATTTTGCAGAAAATATCACAACACAGGGCATTGATCTGCTCTTGATCCCAATAGGTGCAAAAATTGAGATAGGCGAGGATGTTATACTTGAGATCACACAGCATGGAAAAGAGTGCCATGCCCCATGTGAAATATACCGCCAGGCAGGCACATGCATTATGCCAAAGGAAGGAATTTTTGCAAGGGTTATCCAGGGAGGAAAGATAAAGAGGGTGATTTGATTGAAGTATTATCCTGAAAACCCGCATGATAAAATTTGACAACATTGATATTGTCCTGGTTGGAACTCTTAAATCCGGCAATGTCGGGTCTGCTGCACGGGCCATGAAAAACATGGGTTTTTCCTTTCTGAAACTTGTAAATCCACAGTGCGGGATAGACGACCAGGCGTTCAGGATGGCAACCCACGGAGCCGCCATTCTGGAAAACATCCGGATATTTTCCACCCTTAGAGAAGCAATCA
>JAJRXD010000044.1 GCA_024276465.1 Deltaproteobacteria bacterium | reverse complement strand
CTATGATGGAATCTATTCCAGCAAAAGCTAAACCTCCAGATAAAACTGAGCTTGAAAATCATTTTTTAAAGCTTTTCCCGGGCATAAGTAATGAAAAACTGCAGTGGTCAGCAAGGATGACCCTGATATTTATTGAGGAAGAGGATATTGAAAGCCTGACCAATGCCTTACAGGACGAGTATCCGTTACTAAGGGCCATTGCTGCCGAGGCTTTACGGGTGATAAACGGGAACAAATAAAAAAGCACTTATATTTATCAAGTAACTCCTTGACATTGAAAATTTTACAGGTTAAGTTGATTTATATCAAAGAATGTTGATTTTATCTGGCAACACCATGGTTACACTTCTCGTAAAAATTTATGCTGATTTGCTGTAATGGCAAAGGCATTTACATATCTTTTATAACTTCATAAAAATTAGCAATCGGATACAATAAAAATAGGCGTGTAGAGTCCTGTCACAGATAAAATGACTGACAAATGTCGTTTTGATCAAGAGACAGTGCCAAAAAATGATTTTGGTAGCCGCAAACTTTAGTTTGCGCCTTTGGGCCCAAGCAATTTCAATATGTTACGCCCTGCAAGCGGGACAGCTGCCCTTCTCATTCATGCTGAGACAGACTCTCCAAAGGGAAAAATTTTAGATCTAACAGGAAGATTTCTTCCCGATTTATCGTGGCTCATTCGAAATGACAGTAGAGAGATGCGGGGAAATTCTTTCCTGTTATTAGTGAATAAAAATATTCAGGTTGGAATCCGAAAAATAATTTTCTGTAGGAGCGCCTTAAGGCGCGATATTATATAGGCAATATCCGGTCTGTTTTTAACGGTTAAAGCTGGCACCTACAGACGTCGCTAACAAAAAAACAGTGTTTTCGTTTGGCTACTAATTAGATAATATAATAATTTCATGAGGAGGGCGTTATTATGACTAAATTGTTTACAAAAGCGGTAGTGAGTGCATTGGGTTTATTTTGTTTATTGGTATTTTCACAATCAGCCATGGCCGAAGACCCTGTCTATTTCCCAGATGCGAACTTTAAGGCTGCTGTAGAGAGCGAACTTGGAATTTCCGACCCTACACCAACTGACATGCTTTCTCTGACCTCTCTCATCATCTCACAATATATGTATATTGGAATTGCAGACCTTACAGGTATCGAGTATGCCACGAATCTGACGGAACTGTTTCTGTTCGGCAAACAGATCAGTGACATTTCAGTATTATCGGGGTTGACGAATCTGACGGTTCTGAATCTGGGAAACAATCAAGTCAGCGACATCACAGCCTTAGCCGGGCTGACGAATATGACGGATCTGTCTCTGTACGGCAATCAAGTCAGTGACATTTCAGTATTATCGGGGTTGACGAATCTGACGGTTCTGAATCTGGGAAACAATCCTGTCAGCGATATCACAGCCTTAGCCGGGTTGACGAATCTGATAGATCTGAGGCTGAGCGATACTCAGGTCAGTGATATCTCAGTGTTAGCCGGGATGACAAATCTGATAGATCTGAGGCTGAGCAATACTCAGGTCAGCGACATCACAGCCTTAGCAGGGCTGACGAATCTGACACATCTGTGGATGTACGTTAATCAGATCAGCGACATATCAGCGTTAGCCGGGAAGACAAATCTGAGGCTGTTATTACTGTATGAAAATCCCTTGAACTGCGAGGCCTATAACCTTTTGCCGTTAATCGAAGAGAATAACCCTGGTATATTCATAGGGTACGACCCCAACCCCTATACTTTAGAAGAATGCACTGATTCAGATGGTGATGGTATTAATGATCCTGTGGATAACTGCCCATATACACCAAACGGCCCTGACAATGGGACATGCACAGCAGGCAGTAACATGGAAGATAAATGCATAGACAATGCTGCTTGTGGCACAGGCGGATTTTGCAGCATGAACCAGGAGGACTTTGACAATGATACTGTTGGAGATGCATGTGATAACTGTCCGGATTTGAATAACCCCGCTCAAAACGACTCTGACGATGATGGGACAGGAGATATGTGTGACAACTGTACAGACACAGATGGTGATGGTTACGGTAATCCAGGGTTTCCAGGTAATATCTGCCCTTTATTAGACGAAGACAACTGTCCCTACACTCCAAACAGCGCAACTTCAGGCACCTGTGTAAAGACAATAAGCGGTGTCCCCATGGGAACAGGAGTTATCTGTTCAGATAACAGCACATGTGAAGCTGGGGAAGTCTGCCAATTGGGACAAGAAGACCATAATGCCAATGGCATTGGCGATGCCTGCGAATGCTACGCTGACAGTGATAACGACACTAAGGTAGATATCCTTGACCTTCTTACCATTAAGAATGACTATAACAGAACTGACTGTCCCTGTGATGCAGACTGTAATGATGACGGCATTGTTGATATGTTTGATCTGCTTATAATGAAAAACCAGTATAACAGGACAGGGTGTCCCGTGGCGCTGTGAAAAACAGACTAATAGAGTATTAACTATAGAGAGTCTGTCCAGAATCCGCGGGGCCTGTATTTACAGAACTGCAAGCGAAAAAACAAAATATAGAAGCAGTAATATACAAATTTGCCGGGCTTGTTCAACAACCGGATAAGGCCATGGTTCGCTCCGCTCACACAACCTGTCCTTATTTGTTAGGTCTGTATTTCTTCCAGTGGCAGAATTTGCTTGCCATGACGAACAGTGAGTACAGATATTTTGTTCTTTTCTGCTCTGTAAATGATTCTATAATTCCCATAAATCAATTCGCGAATGTCATCTCTTTGTGTTTCTGGAACTATCCTACCACTCTTTGGCGATGATTTTAGTAGTTGAACCTTATCAAACAGGGTTTTTACCCATTTTGTAGCAGCCGAAGGATTGTCTTGAGTGATATATTCTGCAATTTCTGTTGTCCTGTCTATTGCGAGAGGTGACCATATGATTTTCATTTTCCAGTCCGGCTTAAAATTGATGCTTTGGCTTTATTATGTTCAATACCAGCCCCTGCATCAATTTGTGCTATGGAAATTTGTACGTCCTCTAATAACTCGATTTTTTCTTGCATAGCTTCATATTCTGCAACATCAAGCAGTACAGCTACCCCTTTACCGTGCTGGGTAATGACTAAGGGCCTTTTTGTGTCATGTACTTGTTTTAGAAAAGAAGCAATTCCCGTTCGGAATTCTGACATAGGACGAATGTCTTGATCAATTTTCAGTCTTTGCACAATGCACCTCTTTGTTATTTTTACGTACATTATACCGTACATTATATCGACCTGTCAAGTTGTTTTTTGAGGCATAACGTTACTAATCAGCCGTGTAGCTTTTTGTGTCGGCTGAATTAGCTTTGCTGGGCCTTGCCTGATTTTTTAACAACAGCTCTGTATTTCATCTTTTACCTCTTAAAAGCAATATCAAGATCCTTGCAAATCTTTTCAGCCAATTCAAATTCAAGGCGAGCAAATTTTTCAGGAATCCCCGCCTCTGTCGGGATGTTCCAGAGGCGTACTTACCGTACCCTGTCACGCCTGGCGGGATTTGTGAAGCCATCAAAAATAAACCGGGGGGTTGCGCACACTGGTTCATGCAAAGTTGATTTGCCGTTTATGTCTATATCCTCCAGTTTGTAGCAGTAGGTCTTTCTGTTTTCCACATCTTCATCCACAATCTCATAAAAAGAGCCCTCTGTTGGGGAGCCTGATGCAGGGATTAAGCAATCATTTATTTTAATATATTCCTCCTCCCTTGATGCGCAGCGATACAGGTTGAAGCCTGCATTGTCGGTTTCCGATTCAGTAACCCATTTAATGAGGACCTCTTTGTTGGATGGGTATGCATTAAATGATGAAAGTTCGATTAAGGTAATTTTTTCACAAATAATGGCAACTTCGGCTGAACTGTCTTGTGAAGTTATGACTGTGTCGATCACATCGAGATGTGATACTTGACCTGTTACATTCGTGTTTATCCCGGAAACAGTTAAACCGGACAGAACTGCATTGCTTGAACCAATCAGATTACAGGATGGAATATCTCCAGACCCGTCAATTTTTAACACCCCGAAATCAGCGTCAGAAGCGCTGGATATACGCATCGGTCCAGCCACAATATAGCCCTTGTCAGCAGTCTGCTGGATGGAGAGGACACCCTCATTATTGCTTAGCCCGTAAGTTTTCTGCCAGACTATATTGCCGTTGTCGTCCAGTTTCAAAACCCAGTAATCATATGAACCTGCCCCGAAAGATTGTGTGAAACCTCCAGCAACATAATCTCCATCAATTGTCTGCCAGATGGAATATGTGAAATCCTCACTACTGCCACCGTAAGTTTTCTGCCAGGTTACATTACCGTTACTGTCTAACTTCAGAACCCAGAAATCACTGTTCCCGGCCCCAAAGGACCTGGTTTCACCAGCAACAATATAACCACCATCCGTGGTCTGCCTGATAGAGTAAGAATAGTCATCACTATTGCCGCCATAGGTTTTCTGCCAGGCAGTGTTGCCGGTACTGTCAAGCTTTAACAGCCAGTAATCATAAGAACCGGCCCCAGAGGACCTGGTATAACCAGCCACTATGTAGCCCCCGTCAGTTGTCTGCCGTATCATCCGTGCCACGTCAGATCCGTTTTTCCCATAAGTTTTCTGCCAGCTGACGTCGCCATATTCATCAAGTTTTAATATCAGATAATCCCAGTTTCCAGCTCCATAAGACCTGGTTATGCCGGCAACAATATAACCTCCGTCAGTTGTCTGCTGGATGAAATAGCTTATATCTTCACTGTTTCCACCGTAGGTTTTCTGCCAGATTACGGAACCGCTGCTGCCCAGTTTCAACACCCACACGTCACCATTACCACTGCCAAATGAATATGTTCGGCCAGCCATAACATAGCAGCCATCAGTGGTCTGCTGTATTGACTGGACAAGGTCAGCATTGCTCCCCCCGTAGGTTTTTTCCCATGATACATTGCCGTTATTGTCAAGCTTTATGACCCAGCAGTCACCTTCTGTCCCGAATGAACTGGTGCTTCCTGCTACAATAAACCCGCTATCAGCAGTCTGCTGTATAGCGTAAGCAGTTTCTGTGTTAACTCCCCCGTAGGTTTTTGCCCAGTATGATTCGCTCTGGCATGAAGCTGCATTGAAAAAGATACAGGAGAATAAGACAGTGGATAAAAAGAATTTTTTCATAAAGCCCCCTTTTTTAAGGTTAAACCAAATGAGGTCCTTATGTTAATATATTTTCTGATCTCTGTTCAATAGGATGACCTGCTTATTTTTTTGGGGGAAGTTCCCGGGGGCAACCCAGATATTGCAGTACGTGTCTACTGTAATATCCGGGTTAAAAAACTACCTTCGACATTGGATATCCCCTGTTCGATATTCTGCGGTTTTGAATCGACGTTGTAGATCACGACAGGTTTAATTTTTACCTGATTTGAGCAATTCTAAAGAACATGAAGCTACAAACAACAGCTTAGTGTAACAGTATTGAACGGATTTAAGCATTACAATAGCATCACCTGGATGGTGAAGCGTAATGCTTACCTCGCAGGCAGACATGGATGTCTGCTGAGAATGAGTGATATGCTGTTACACTAAGCTGTCTTTATCTTTTAATTGTTCAGCTTAGGTTTTAATTAAAGGCACTGCCTTTTAACTGCTGTTATCTCTTTCCTGCGTACTGCCTCTGTCTCATGGCTTCAAACATAACAACAGCTCCTGCAACTGAGGCATTAAGGGAACTGAGTTGACTCTTTACGGGAATTGAAAGGCAATAGTCACATTTTTTCATAATTAACGGTCTTAACCCCTTCTCCTCACTGCCTATAACAAGTGCCATATCAAGATTAAAGTCAAATTCATAAATGGTTTTTACAGGGGCCGGAGTTGTCCCGACAACCCATATACCTTCCTGCTTAAGCATGTCAAGAGCAGATGCAAGGTTGACGACTCTGCAAAGAGGCATGTGTTCAATTGCACCGGAGGAAGACTTTGCAACAGTTCCTGTCAGGCCGGCTGCTCTGTCCTTCGGAAAGATAACTGCCTGGACACCGCTGCAAAGTGCACTGCGAATCAGTGATCCGAAGTTATGAGGGTCCTGCAGGGAGTCCAGTACAAGGAGAAAAGCCGTCTTCCCTCCCTTTTTCTGTTTTGAAATGAGGGTTTTAAGATCTAATAACGGGAAAGGATCAACTTCTGCCACGATCCCCTGATGCTGATCAACACCTGACAGACGGGAAATATTTTTTGTTGTTTCATGATACAGTTTTATGTTGGATTTTTCAGCAAAAGAGGCAATATGTTTTATTGCCCCTTCTTTGTTTTTACTGGACAGGAAAATCCTGTGAAAAGACCGGGGCCGTTTTTTAATTGCTTCAAGAACAGGATGTATGCCGAATATGGTAATTGTCATAAAATTACTGGCTTTAACCTAAATTGAGCGGTTCTAAAAAAACATGATTACACTAAGTACTCTCGTTCATAAATTCAGCGACGTATCTCATAGTATTTTTTACCGCCCACTCGCATTGCTCATTCGAGACGCGGAGAGCGCAGAGAAAAGCAACAATCACTTTTTTGAAACCGTCGAAGATCCTCGTTGTATAACGGGACAGACACACGCAGACCAACGCAAACATTTTGTCCGGACGAGACTTGTCCGAACAAAAATTGCCATTGCTACGCGGGACATGACTCAAGTGTCTTCCCTTGTCCCTGTTCTTTAGTCATTTATTAGAGCCTTTATAAAATCATGATTATTTTTACATCTTTCAGCTGCAATAATGGATTTGAGATGGCCAGCAGCCTCTTTAAAGCTGTCATTCACAATAACATACTGGTACCAGGACATCTTTTTTATCTCTTCTTTTGCCTTCTTCAGCCTGGTACGTACACTTTCCTCATTGTCAGTACGCCGGTTGATGAGCCGCTTTTTCAAAGCTTCAAACGATGGAGGGAGTACAAGGATAGTTACTGCATCAGGATATGCTTCGGTTATCTGGCGGGCTCCCCACTCGTCAATGTCAAAAAGAATATCAAAACCTTTTTCAAATCCCTGCTGAATCGTTTCCTTTGTTGTCCCGTAGCAGTTCCCGTAGATTTCAGTCCACTCTGCCATCCTGTTGCAGGCAACATAATCCCTGAACTCTTTACTGGTCACAAAGAAGTAGTTTTTTCCGTTCTGTTCTCCCTGTCTTGGTGCCCGTGTAGTATGGGAAATTGAAAAAGTGAGGTTTGGAACCTCCTGGACAGCTTTGCTGCAGAGAGATGTCTTGCCGGTTCCGGAAGGTGCGGAAACAACAAACAGCAATCTTTTTGTATTATGTGTGGGCACTGATGCAGTCATAATGGCTTATTGGGCAGAATCTTCGCTGTTAATGCGCAATGCTATTGTTTCGGCTTGAATGCCGGCAAGTATTACATGATTGCTGTCGGTAACAATAATGGACCTGGTTTTTCGACCCTGTGTTGCGTCAACAAGTTTTCCTGCAGCCTTTGCATCATCCTTTAAACGTTTCATAGGGGCAGAACCAGAGGTTAAAATTGCTACGATTTTGGACAGAACCACTGAATTTCCAAATCCGATATTCAAAAGTTTTATACTCACCACAACCTCCATGAAAAATATTGTTTAAACAGTTTAACCCGAAAAATATAATCTTTAGTAAACTGTTTGAACTTACAATTATTCAAAGTGCTCGAATCAATTTTTGTACTACATTATATTTTGAACCTGTTCCCTTATTTTTTCCAGCTCATTTTTTATAATTACAGCCTTTAATGAGATTTCAGCATCAGAAGCTTTAGAGCCGATGGTGTTTACCTCCCTGTTGATCTCCTGAATAAGGAAATCGAGTTTTCGGCCGACAGACTCTCCTGCAGAGCTAAGCCACTGCATAAACTGTTTAATATGGCTTTTTGCACGAATCAGCTCTTCTGTCACGTCACTTCTGTCAGCAATGATAGCAATTTCCTGCATTTTTCTGGCCTCATCAACCTCCACATCCCTGCACAGGGTTTCAATTCTTTCTTTCAAAGCCTGCTGACGTTCAGCAAGAGACTCCGAAGCACGCAAATTTATTTCGTCTGCTACACCTGCTATGTTTTCAAGTCTCTGTTTTATATCATCTGAAATTTCTTCTCCCTCTGCCTCCTGCATCTGTTGTATTGACTGAAGAGCCTGTTCAAGAGAAGATTTAATGGGGTTCCAGTAATCTGCCATGTCAACATTTTCCTGCTTTTCCTCAAATAAAATATCTTTAAAAACAAGAAGTGAGGAAAGATTTATTTCTCCGGGGATACCGGTTTCTTTTGTTGTCTGTTGAAGCAGGCTGTAGATATGTTTTGTCATGGACTTGTTTATATGGACATTCAGATCGCCATCTGTTAAGGATTCAACATGAATATTGACATCCAGTTTCCCGCGTAATGTATAAGATGAAACCAGCTTTTTTATATCTGCCTCTAAGGGCAGCAACAACCTTAAAATTTTTACTGAAATATCAAGAAAGCGGTGGTTGACTGAACGGACCTCAGCAATAACCTTCTTTTCCCCAATAGTCGATTCACCCCGGCCATACCCGGTCATACTTTTTAACATAATAATTTCCTCCTGGTTTCCGGTTTTTTCAGTGCCTGCTCTGTGTCAGCTGTCGATGGTAAGTATTCCTGATCCTGTTCAGCAGATTGATATGACTGGCTGAAGCATAATCAGGGAATGACCATTCAAGGGGTGTAAATGTTTTGCCCTTGAAAATCAGAGTCATATCAGCATATACCCCGTCGCGCAAATATGGCCTGTGCGAAAAATTTTTGCAGGTAGCGAGTATGAGGTGGCATAAAGAGATATATCCGGGATCTATGTTAACCCTTCTTGTTCCATCTTTTCGCAAAAAAAAACTTTCCAGTTCATTTGTCCAAAGCTTTATTGAAGGCAAAGTCTCGGGCATTATAAGTTTTTCAAAACCTAAAATGTGCCGAAACAAATTTTCGCCTATCTCCTTTTCATAATAGGCAGTGAAGTTGAAAGGAAGAGGGTTGCTCCTGAAATCAGTTTGACCGAACCTGGAAATCAGTTTTTCACAAACCTGCCCGGCAATGTCAGTATCACCTGTCAGGACACTTGCCACCAGTTTAACAGGCTGGGGAAGGGAGGGTTTGCTCATGGTTCGGGAAATCTGTTGTCGAAAATTGCACTTTTAAGCTGATCAATGTTAACAGCTGATGTTCCAATATAATGAATTACAATGCCTGCTGCAAAATTAGCAATTCGGGCTGCATCCTCCCAGGTGGCCCCCGATGTTTTTGAAAGCACGAGGGTGCTGATAACTGTATCCCCTGCACCCGTGACATCATAAACCTGCTCTGCAGCTGTTTTAATCAACACATTACACCTGTTTTTTTCAACAAGCAGCATGCCACGCTCCCCTAACTTTACAAGTACAGTTTCGCACCCAAGGTTATCAAATATATATTGAGCTGCCATAAGTGCGTCATGGTCATTTTTTATCTCATGCCTTGCAAAACCGCTTGCCTCTTTTTTGTTGGGAACAATGACTGAAACATTTTTAAAATATTTGAAGTTGGTAAACTTCGGATCAACGGCAACTATTATATTCTTCTGCACTGCAAGGGGCAGTACATCCTCAAGCAGTTGTTCTGTTATTACCCCTTTTTCATAGTCGGAAAATATTATTGCATCAAGTGATTCCAGCCTGGTTTTTATAAACTTTACAATTCTGGCCCTGGTTGAGTCAGAAATTGGTGTCCTTGCTTCCCTGTCCAGCCTGATTACCTGCTGATTATGGGATATAATCCTTGTTTTAACTGTTGTGGGTCTTGTCTCATCAACAATAAGGCCCCCTGCTTCCATTCCGGCATCACAGAGCCTTTGCCTTACCAGAGAGCCGTTTGTATCATCTCCAATAACTCCGCACAGGAAAATTTCCCTGCCCCCCAGGCAGACAAGGTTGTTAAAAACATTTGCAGCCCCGCCCATGCGTACATCCCGTTTTTTTGAATTGGCGAGATTGACTACAGGGATCGGGGCCTCAGGAGATATACGTTCGACAGTTCCCCCCACATATTCATCAAGCATTATATCTCCAACCACCATTATTCTGCTTTGAGAAAACCGGTCTATCAGAGGTTCGATTCTTGTTCTGTCCATTTTTTGTTAATAAACTATCATTGAAAAAATATTATAGTCTTTAATTTTTTTTCTTCCCTTAAGATCTGCAAGTTCTATCATGAAAGAACACTCTGCAACAAGGCCTCCTGCACGTTGCACCAGATCGCAGGCTGCTTTCATGGTTCCACCTGTTGCCAGGAGATCATCAATAAGCAACACCCTGTCCCCACTGTTTACAGCATCAACATGCATCTCAACCCTGTCTGTTCCGTATTCAAGAGCATATTCCACGGAAATTGTTTCTGCAGGAAGTTTTCCTGGTTTGCGAACAGGAATAAACCCTTTTCCAAGCTGGTAAGCCAGTGCTGCAGCCAGAATAAATCCCCTTGACTCAATACCTGCAACCATGTCAATGTGATGGTCCCTGTAGCGCTGCGTGAATTTATCCACCACACAGCCAAATGCCTCAGGGTCTTTTAAGAGAGTTGTAATGTCCCGAAAAAGTATTCCCTTTTGAGGAAAATCCGGAATGTTTCGTATTTTTTCCTTAAGATCCATATTCCACCTTTTTTTCTTAAAGTTGACGACTTCGTTGGAAGTCAAAAATCAGGCAATAGAGTAAAAAGCTCATAGATGCAGGGCGCGCAAATTCGAAGGAATAAGGCGTGCTTGTTCGTATGCTGCAATGACTTCAGGATGTCCCGATTTTCGGGACAAAGTCGTCAAAGCTTAGAGGTTGTAACTGCCTCCCTGCAGGAGCACCGGGTGAAGTCTATTTCAGAAACAGCAGAAAAAAGCAGGTTCTTAACATTTTCAACATTTTTCTCCATGGTTTTTTGGATCAGCTCCCACGTAACAGGTTCTTCAGTTTCATGCCAGCAGTCATAGTCAGTACTCATTGCAGTGGTGGCATAACATATACCAGCCTCCCGTGCAAGAACCACCTCTGGTACAGTGCTCATATTGATTATATCAGCGCCCCAGAGCCTGAACATTTTACTCTCAGCCCTGGTTGAGAACCGGGGTCCTTCTATGGTGACTACTGTTGCCTGATTATGATGTTTGATCGACAGCCTGTCTGCTGTTTTTACAAGTAGCTGCCTCAATTTTCCACAGAAGGGTTCAGACATGGGTATATGGCAGACTTCATGGCCCTCAAAAAAAGTGGAGGCCCTTTTTGTTGTCCTGTCAATAAACTGATCAGGAAACACAAGATGTCCAGGCTCTATCTCTTCCCGCAAGGACCCAACTGCAGTCACTGCAAAAATATGGGTTACCCCTAATTCCTTCATTGCCCAGATGTTTGCACGAAAATTTACATGTGATGGAGAAATGATGTGGCCCTCACCATGCCTCGGTATTGCAACAACTTCGATGCCTTTAAACTTTCCTGTCGTAGCTTTGGCAGACGGGGCACCATATGGAGTGTGTACTTTTATTTTTTCAATGTCTTCTAAAATATCAGGACTGCCAAAACCAGTCCCGCCTATTATGCCAATTTTCATAATTTTACAACCTTTCTTCTTTCAACATCTTTATTCAGTGTCCGGCTGAAAACAGGGTTTTCGTTCAGGCTCTATTCAACTCTAATACTTTTTAAACATTTTATAAAGGATTTTACAAGAAAAAAAGGATGTCCATGGCAGTAGAAATCTATTGCACAATGTCAGGGTTAAAAAATGTTAGAAAGGATAGCAGAAGAAGAAAGGAGCAGGGATTATTCAAACAAACAGATGTGAAAACAGGCAAAAACCCTGAAAAGGTTTAGTGAAACACCCTTCCTGTTTCTGGTTTAAGGTTTTTAACCATGGTTATCACGTTGCCTTTCTCGTTAAACGAAATTTCATCTGTCAGGTAATTCACAATAAAAAGCCCTCTTTTCTTGGGAAGAGTCTGGGAAAACTCGGCAAATTCAATAAGCAGGTTATTATAGTCAAATCCATTCCCCTCGTCCTCGACACTCATGGTGAATTTTTCATGCTCAAATGAAAGTCTGACAAATATTTTTTTTGTTTCGTCCAGATCGTTCCCATGGATAAGAGCGTTGTTTAAAAGTTCATCCATGCAGATTGATATGTTGCTCAGCACAGCTTCGTCCTCAATCCCCCGCCACTGGCATTCCCTTACAACATAAAGGGTTGCAGAGGGTATAAGGTGTGGATAGCTTGGTATTTCCATTTCAGAGTAGTTCTTTATTCCCTCAAGCAGTCTGTGGGTGCCAAGGGAATATTCCCTGAGTCTCAGACCCTTCTTTAAAACATTTTCTATTTCCTTAATTGTAAAAGGTTTTGTAACAAAATTAAAGGCACCTCTGTTTAAGGCATTAACAACATTTTTGACATCTCCATGTCCGGAGATCACAGCGATTGGTATATTTGCATTAATCTGACGTGTTTTGTTTATCAGCTCAAATCCATCCATGTTGGGCATCATGAGGTCTGTTATGATAAGATCTATCTTGCAGGTTTTAATTTTTTCTATTGCTTCTGCCCCGTCAGCAGCAGTTAAGGGACTTATTCTTAACTCTGATAATATTTCAGAAAGTGTGCTCAGAACGTTACTGTCATCATCGACAACTAACACATTGATTTGTCTCATTTTTTTACTCCTAAGGCAATCGTTGATTTGTAAAACATAAAAGTTGATGCCCTCGCAAAAAGCCAAGCTGTATTGCAGGCGGCATCCTGTCTGCAATAACCCTGATTAATGGGGATAGTTTGCTGGATGTCCTTCTGCTGTATTGCAGTGCTCACGATACTATCAGGACAACTTACAGGAAAGTATGCTTGGTTCCTGCAGATTTACGTGCGTTACATCCAGAGTTTTGTATTTTGCCGCCAGTCCCCCGACTTTTTACGACTTTATCAAATTTTATATAATGCAATAATAAATTTAGTCAAGAAAATACTTTCAAAATTTTCAGTTATTTTTTCAGCCTGAATTTTCATGGCTCCCGAGGGCTGGCAATTGTGAGGTGTTCAACAGCCCGGGGACTGTTCCAAACACTTGACAGCCGGGGGTTCTCTAAATTATAAATAAATCATAAATCAGATTTTAAAAGAGGTGAGTTGATTGGCTGTTAATAATGCTGTTCCGGGTGTT
Organism: Deltaproteobacteria bacterium; assembly: GCA_024276465.1. GTDB lineage: Bacteria > Desulfobacterota > WTBG01 > CAIYCZ01 > CAIRTM01 > JAJRXD01. Next base: position 24,499 of record JAJRXD010000044.1, on the reverse strand, counting down.
AATCAAAAAACAAACTGGATTGACTGCTGGGAACCGTACTTAAAAACTTATCCTGATACAACTTTTACCAGATTTTTGAATGTTGAGTACATTCATTTAAAAACCGGTGACGGAGGAGACCTTTATGTAACAACTCACGGCCTTCCTTTTCTTAATAATCTGAGGCCTGAAAACTGGTACGCAAAAAAATGGTTTAAGGAGCACAGGGAAAAACTGACTGGCACAAGCACTATCTATAAAGTTCCCACGAAGATAACTGATGGAAAGAGTGTTGACCTGGTAGTAAAATGGTGTCGTGTCGGCCAGGATGTTCCCCTTGAAACAAAAATAATTGAAGATGTAATTAATGCAGAATTCAACAGTCCTTTTGAAGAGTTTTCCCTTGTTGAAGAACTTCGCACCAACAGTTATGGTCCCAAAGATATAAAAATCATGCTTCAGAAGCCCCTGGGCATATATGTGCCACCTGAAAGGCTGCAGCTTTGGCAGACGGGCCGCTCAAGGCATAAAATTATGAGCAAGATAGCAAAACACCCCGGAGTAGAGATAGATATTCTGCGCCAGTATATCCTTATATATAAATGGGTAAAAGGTTTGAATGCTGTTGATGCTTTTGAAAAAGCAGGAATATCGCATGAAAAACTGAAAGTTTTTACCAGAAATGTTATAAATGTTCTTAAAAAAAAAGGATTCAGGGTGCTGGATCAGAAACCAGTCCACTTTATTGTCCGCCTGAAGCCAAACAGGACAATACTGAAAAACAGGAAAAATGAGATACCATATGCTCTTGTTGATTTTGAGCTTCTTGAAAGAACCCGGGAACATGAAAGGGAAGTAAAGACATTAAGGCGGAAAAAGTATTTATCAAAACAGAGGGACAGGTTTCAGGAGCACAATATGGAAACATGGCCGAAGCATTTGCTGCCGATGAATATAATGGGTGTTGATTATGTCTGGGGTTTAACGGAAAGTACCAGCGGAATGTTGTGGGTTGTTGGAAAAGATCCTGACCTTTTTGATTATTTTCAGCCTGAAAGATGGAGAAAAACCCCAAGAAAGAAAATTTCACGAACAGATGACAGATATTATACAAAAACAAAGGATGCTATAAACATTGTATGGAAGATATCAAGGGTAGGTGAAAAGCCCGAACCATCTGCTGGTGAACAGGGCGAGGAAATAATTAATTATGGATATAACAGCCCTTTTGAAGAATTTGCACTGGCTTTGGAACTGAGCAGAAAAGGTATTCCCACAGTCTATCCACGGGCAATCTACATGACAGGTCTTACAACAGATACAACCAGCTACATAGCTGATGACAGCAGATTTCAAAGCCACAGGTCAATTTTGACCCCGGACGGCCACCTTGTTCTAAGGAAGGATCATGATTATATTAAATTATGGGGTTTCTGGAACGGGCTGGATGAACTTCTTGCAGTAAAGGATGGTGAGTATTACAAGGGAATAAGTCTGTTAAATGCCCTGCGCAGGGGATATATTACAGAAGAACAATATGTTGCTGTTTTACAGAGAGCAGATGAAATGCTGGCAGCGTGCGGAATGAAGCATCTGTATTTACAGGGAAACCATATTCTGCTTACACTAAACCTGCATGGAAAATTGATACGAAACAGGGAAGGCCTGCTGGAAATCAGATTATGTAATTTTGAGCTAATTGAAAAAATTGAGAGGAGGGATGAATGAAAATACTGAATATTGATCATTTGGGTATTGCTGTTAAAAGCATGGATGAAGGTAAAAAATTCTGGACAGACATAATGGGACTTGAGTTTGACGGGCAGGAGACTATAGAAGAGCAGAAAGTAAATACAGGGTTTTTTGCGGTTGGAGAAAGTGAGGTGGAGCTTTTGGAATCCACAGCTCCTGACGGGCCCATTGCCAGATACCTGGAAAAGAGGGGCGAGGGAATACAGCATATTGCTTTTCGTGTGGAAAACATTGAAGAGGCTTTGAAAGAGCTGAAGGATAAGGGAATAAGGCTGATTGATGAAAAGCCAAGAAAAGGTGCAGGCAACAAAAAGATAGCGTTTCTGCATCCTAAAGCAACAGGGGGTGTTCTGGTTGAACTGTGTGAGGAGCAATAAGGAATTAAAAATCAGGCACAAAGTGGCAGAGGCACAAAGGCACACAGTAAAAAAGCCAATAGGCAATGGCCAAGAGGGGTAGGAGCGCATTCCCCGCAAGCGGGATCTTCGACATGCGCGAAGGGATTGGGAAAAGGTATAAAAAAAATCATGACAACAATAAACCAGACACAAAGGCAATTGGGTTGACTGGTTGCGAGTTGCGTGTTGCGGGTTAAAAAATATTTGTTTGAACAGGTAACCCTGAACACGTAACCCGGACCCTAAAAGAAGAAAAGGAGTATGGATATGGCAGAGCATACTGATAAAAACAGATGGACAGAACTTGCAGAGAAGGAGTTAAAGGGCAGAGATGTTGCTTCGCTCAACCGGATAACTCCTGAAGGAATACAGATAAAACCCCTGTACACAGCCGATGACCTTGAAGAGATTGAATTTGTAAACACACTTCCCGGATTTGCCCCCTATGTTCGGGGGGTCAGAGGTACAATGTATGCCGGAAGGCCATGGACGATCCGTCAGTATGCGGGTTTTTCAACGGCAAAAGAATCCAATGACTTCTACAGAAGAAATCTTGCAGCCGGCCAGAAGGGGCTTTCTGTGGCCTTTGATCTTGCAACTCACAGGGGATATGATTCCGACCATCCAAGGGTTTCAGGGGATGTGGGCAAAGCAGGTGTTGCAGTTGACAGCGTTGAAGACATGAAGATTCTTTTTGATCAGATTCCCCTTGATATGATGTCAGTATCCATGACCATGAACGGTGCTGTGCTCCCCATTCTTGCAGGTTACATTGTTGCAGCAGAAGAACAGGGGGTTTCGCAGGAAAAGCTGACCGGAACAATTCAAAATGATATTTTAAAGGAATATTTGACAAGGAATACTTATATTTATCCCCCTGAGCCGTCCATGAGAATAGTGTCCGATATCATGGGTTACTGCTCTAAACATATGCCCAGGTATAATACTGTAAGCATTAGCGGTTATCACATGATGGAAGCAGGGGCCAATTCTGTACTCCAGGCTGCATTTACCCTGGCTGACGGGCTTGAGTACATAAAAGCAGCACTTGCATCAGGTATGGATATTGACACATTTGCTCCACGCCTCTCATTTTTCTTTGGCATTGGCATGAACTTTTTTATGGATATTGCCATGCTGCGGGCTGCGCGTTTCCTGTGGTCTGAAATTGTCGGTCAGTTTAACCCGAAAAAACCCACATCCAGAATGCTGCGAACCCACTGTCAGACATCGGGCTGGAGTCTTACACAGCAGGACCCTTATAACAATATAGTCCGTACTACCCTTGAATGTCTTTCAGCAGTGCTTGGAGGAACCCAGTCACTTCACACCAACTCGTTTGACGAGGCAGTTGGCCTGCCTACGGATTTTTCTGCAAGGATTGCCAGAAACACCCAGATAATTATCCAGGAAGAAACACAAATCTGCCATGTGGTTGATCCTCTTGGAGGTTCTTATTATATTGAGTCCCTGACAAATTCGATTGTGCAGGAAGCAAAAAAGATCATGAAAGAGGTTGAGGGCCTGGGCGGCATGGCAAAGGCCATAGAATCAGGGATGCCGAAGATGAAGATAGAGGAGTCTGCAGCAAGGAAGCAGGCCAGGATTGATCAGGGCAAAGATATTATTGTGGGTGTAAACAGGTATCAGACAGAAGAAGAGACCCCTGTTGATGTTCTGGAAGTTTCAGGTGAAGTGCGTGATGAACAGATTGCCAGGTTAAAAGAAATTAAAAGAAAACGGAATAGTGCTGATGTGAAGAGAGCACTTGAAGCAATTACAAACTGTGCAGGTTCTGGCGGAAACCTTCTTGAAGCATGTATCCCGGCTGTCAGGCAGAGGGCAACGGTTGGTGAAATTTCAGATGCCCTGGAGAAGGTTTTCGGGAGGTATGTTGCTGCAAGCAGGTGCATTTCCGGTGCCTATGCTTCAGAGTTTGGTGACAGCTAAAAAATTGATTCTGTCAGGAGAAGAACAGATGAATTCATGGTGAGGGAGGGCAGAAGGCCAAGGATACTTGTTGCAAAGATGGGGCAGGACGGTCATGACCGGGGCTTTAAAGTAATTGCATCAGCATATGCAGACCTTGGATTTGATGTGGATATCAGCCCCATGTTTCAGACCCCGGCAGAAGCAGCTAAAATGGCGGTTGAAAACGATGTACATGTTGTTGGCATATCGAGCCTTGCTGCCGGGCACAAGGTCCTTGTTCCTGAGCTTATAAATAAACTGAGGTCAAATGGCTGCAAAGACATTATTGTAGTTGTAGGGGGCATAATTCCTCATGCTGATTATGATTTTCTTTATGATGCAGGGGTGGCTGGGATTTTCGGGCCCGGGACAGTTGTTACTGATTCGGCAGACAAGGTGCTGAATGTGCTTGAGCGAAAAAAATAAAAATATTTGGAACCGCAGAATCACGCAGACAAAGGACCGGAAGGAAAAGAATCAAGGGGTCGAGGAGTCAAGTGAAATGCTTAAAAATAAACTTCATCATTTGACATTTTTTGTAAGCTTGTCATGATTCAGAGTGGATATTTGAGTTTTGTTTAAAACACTCGGCCCCTTGAATCCTTGACCCCTGGAACCCTTAAGCTCAGCCCGTCCGAGGTTAATATTTATTAAAAACAAACAGATGAAGCTGGATCCTCAATACTATGTCAGGGGTGTGCTGGACAGGAACAGGCAGATTATTGCCAGGACCATTACGATTATAGAGAGCTCCCGCCATGATCACCAGGAGACAGCCCGAATCATTGTAGATCATCTGCTTCCCTGTACAGGCAAAGCAGTGCGCCTTGGCATAACCGGGGTACCTGGTGCGGGGAAAAGCACCTTTATTGAAACCCTTGGCATGGACCTTGTCCGGAAGGGGAGCTCTGTGGCAGTACTTGCTGTTGATCCCAGCAGCAAAAAGAGCGGTGGCAGCATCATGGCGGACAAGACACGCATGGAAAGGCTGTCTGTTGAGGAAAAGGCTTTTATCAGACCATCCCCTTCGTGTGGAACGCTCGGAGGGGTAACCCGCAAAACCAGGGAGACCATGCTTGTTTGCGAAGCAGCAGGTTTTGATGTGATTATAGTTGAAACAGTTGGTGTGGGGCAGTCTGAAACTGCTGTTGCATCAATGGTCGATTTTTTTCTGGTTCTGATGCTCTCCGGTGCAGGGGACGAAATTCAGGGAATAAAAAAAGGTATTCTGGAACTGGCTGATGCTGTTGCCATTAACAAAGCTGATGGTGACAACATTAAAGGAGCGGAAAAGGCAAAAAAAGATTATGAAACAGCCATGCATCTTTTTAATCCATCATTTCAGGTCTGGGAACCAGTGGTGCTTACCTGCAGTGCTTTAGATAAGACAGGGATAGATGAGATCTGGAAGACTGTTTTGGCCCACAGGGAAAAGATGAAGACAAGCGGCATGATGGAGACCAGGAGGAGAAAGCAGGCTCTGGACTGGATGTGGTCACTGGTGGAAGAAGGGCTTAAGGAAAGGTTCTACAAAAACCCTGATGTAAAAACAGTGCTGCAACGGGTTGCAAAAGAAGTGCAGGGGGGGGCAAAATCTCCTGCAACAGCAGCATCCGAATTGCTTTCGTCAATTGACAGAGGCATCTATGGCAGCAACAATTGTTCGAATTCATATAAAAAACAGCCCCGGTAGTTTTTTGTCCGGTTAAGTGTTTTTCTTTTGTGCTTCTATTACTGCCAGGGCAGCTATGTTTACAATGTTGCGAACTTCAGCACCGCGTGGCAGGATGTGAACGGGTTTATCCATCCCTATCAGAACAGGCCCTATTATTTCAGCACCCCCGAGCCTCTGGAGCAGTTTGTATGCAATATTTGCAGCATCCAGGTTTGGGAAAACGAGAATATTAGCGTTACGCACACGGCTGAAAGGATAGGACTCTTCAAGCATTGAGGGCACAAGGGCAATATCTGCCCTCATTTCTCCATCCACGGCCAGATCAGGGTAGCGCTCATGCAGGATTTCCACAGCACGCTGGATTTTTTGGGATAAGGGGTGGCGGGTGCTGCCAAAGTTCGAGAAGCTGAGCATTGCCACGCGTGGTTCAATATCAAAATACCTGACTTCGTTAACTGCCATGCTTACAATTTCAACCAGGTCCTGTGCGCTGGGATCAATGTTCACTGTAGTGTCTACAAAAAAGTAGACCTGCTCACGTACAATCATAATATGCATGCCGGCAACCTTATGTACATCAGGGGCAGTGCCTATGATGTTGAGCGCAGGGCGTATTATCTCAGGGTAGTTATGGTTCAAGCCTGACACGCAGGCATCTGCATGTCCCATCTGAACCATCATGGGCCCAAAAAAACTGTCGCGCTGCATCATGGCCTGAGCACTTGACAGGGTCATACCTTTGCGATTGCGCATATTAAAAAAAACGCTGCTGTAAGCATCGTGATATTCGCTGGACCGTGGTTCGATAACAGTCGGCTCAAAATCAACGCCGAGGTCTTTGCACTGTTGTCTGACTACATCAGGGCGTCCAAGCAGAATGGGCCTGGCGATTCCCTCGTCTTCCAGAATTGCTGCAGCCCGGATGATGCCGGGATGTTCTCCGTCACCAAAAACAACACGTTTGGGATTGTGGATTGCCGTATTTATTATATGGCGCATTAGCTCCCATGCTTTGCCAAGGCGCGCCTCAAGCTGATCGCGATAGGTGTCCGGATTGATCCTGCTGCGGGCAACATTGGTTTCAATTGCTGCGCTGGCAACTGCCGGCGCTACCCTCAGCAACACACGCGGGTCGAACGGTTTTGGCAGAATATATTCAGGCCCGAACCTGAGAGTTTTCAGGTCATATGCTTTAAGGACCGAGTCAGGGATATCTTCATGGGCCAGGGCTGCCAGAGCATGAACAGCAGCCAGTTTCATTTCATTGTTTATCTGCCGTGCCTGAACATCAAGGGCGCCTCTAAAAATAAAAGGGAATCCCAGAACATTATTGACCTGGTTGGGGAAGTCACTGCGGCCTGTGGCTATGATTGCATCTGGACTGGCCTTTCGTGCCAGTTCGTATCTGATTTCAGGGTCTGGATTGGCCAGGGCAAAAATTACAGGCTGGTCAGCCATGGAGCGGACCATATCCTGGGTGATTACATCTGCTTTTGACAACCCTATAAAAACATCAGCCCCCTTCATTGCATCAGCCATGGTCCGCGCATCTGTGTCTGCAGCGAACCTGTTTTTGAATTCATTCATCCCTGATTTTCGGCCTGCGTGAATTACACCTGAGGAATCAACCATTGTAATGTTACCTCGCATGGCACCAGCCAGGACAAACATTTCTGCACAGGCAATTGCTGCTGCTCCTGCCCCGCTTATGGCAACCGTTACCCTGTCAATACGTTTGCCAACTATCTCCAGAGCATTAATCAGACCTGCGGTGGCTATGATGGCAGTGCCGTGCTGATCGTCATGAAAGACCGGGATGTCAAGAATTTCTTTAAGCTTTTGCTCTATGATGAAACACTCAGGGGCTTTTATATCTTCAAGATTAATGCCTCCAAACGTGGGAGCTATGGCTCGCACCACGTTTATTATCTCCTGTGGGTCAGCAGAGTCCACTTCAATGTCAAAAACATCTATATCAGCGAAACGTTTGAAAAGCACTCCTTTGCCCTCCATGACAGGTTTGGCTGCCAGGGGTCCCCTGTTCCCAAGCCCTAAAATTGCGCTGCCATTGGAAATTACAGCAACAAGGTTGCTTTTGGCAGTATAGCGATAAACCTTATCCTGGTTTTCGGCAATTTCAAGAACCGGCGCAGCTACGCCAGGGGAGTATGCCAGAGACAAGTCAAGCTGGCTGTTAGTGGGTTTGGTGGGAACAACCTCGATTTTACCCGGGCGTCCTTCTTCGTGATACCTCAGGGCATTTTCTTTGCTTATGTTCATTTAATGCCTCCATGAATATTGTGATTGAGCGTATTTAATAAAAAGAGCTGAAAAATTGTCTAACACCTCATTTTTGTTGCTTTTTCTAATCATGAATTTTACTGGAAAAAACACCCGGATCAAAAAATCTTGACATTCATTTTATATAATTATATTTTTTTTTACTGGTTTGTTCAATATTTTACTTTTATTTTTATACATTCACAATGGGAGGAAGTCAGATGGACGTAATTGGGACTAAAAACGTTAGGGATGTGATAGAGCTTAAGGCAAGACAGTTTGCTGACAAAGAGTGTCTTGTCTTTGAGGACCGGGAGGGCAGCGTAATCCGGTACACTTATGCTCAGCTTGACCAGATGATAAACAAGTATGCTAATGTTCTTCTCAGCAAGGGGATCAAAAAAGGTGATAAGGTAACTGTGCACATGCTGAATTCCCCTGAATATCTGTTTTCATGGTTTGCCTGCGCAAAAATCGGCGCTGTTATGATACCTACAAATGTTCTTGCAGGCGCCTTTGAAATGGAATATTATCTTGAATTTTCTGAATCAGTTGCTGTTATAACTGAGCCCAACTATATGGAGATGTTTAATGGTCTTCTTGGAAAATGTAAAAATGTTAAGCATATTTTTTTAGCCAGAACATCACCACGCTATCCCAGCCGGAAGCTTTATCCTGATACAACAATATTTGCAGACCTGTTAAGGGATACGACCACAGAGTTGCCTGAGGTAGAGATGGATGTCGAGGATGACCTGATGTGGCTGTTTACCTCAGGCACTACGTCCCGGCCCAAGGCTGTTCAGCTGACACATGCTAATGCGGTTTTTTCAGGAATTTTTGGCGCCCAGGCCTGGAAGGTAGTTCCAGAGGACCGTCATTTTATTGTACTTCCTCTTTTTCATGTAAACGGACAGTTTATATCTGTAATGCCGACACTGACAGCCGGTGCCACTCTGATAATGGCTGAACAGTTCAGCGCATCCAGGTATATGGATCAGGCACGCCGGCACAGGGCAACAACAACCAGCCTGGTGGCAGCCACACTAAAGATGATTTTAAACCAGCCGCCAGCAGAGCTTGACGGGGAAAACAATTTTCGTATTGTTATGTATGCCATAGCGATTCCTGATGAAACATGGGTTGAGTTTGAGACCAGGTTTAACGTGAAGCTGTGCGATCTGTGGGGCATGACCGAGACACTGGGTGCAACTACTGTGAACCCCATAGACGGAGTACTGAAGAGAAACTGTATTGGTATGCCGCGGATGGAGAATGCAATTAAAATTATTGATGAAAACGGAAACGATGTTCCTGCTGGAACAGTGGGAGAGATAGTTGTGAAGGGAGTGCCAGGCAGAACCTTAATGAAAGGATATTATAATAATCCTGAAGCAACAGCGGAAACAATCAGAGATGGGTGGCTGTATACAGGGGATAATGCGTACATGGATGAAGACGGATACTTTCACTTTGTTGACAGAAAGAAAGATATGATCAAAAGGGGAGGGGAAAATGTGGCTGCAACAGAGGTTGAATATGTTGTAAGCCTGCACCCAAAGGTAAAAGAGGTTGCTGTAATTGGCGTTCCTGATCCTATCCGTGATGAGGCTGTTATGGCTGTTATTATCCTTAAACCAGGGGAGACCTGTGAAGAACAGGAGATTATTGACTGGTGCGCGGAGAAACTGGCAAAGTTTAAGGTCCCGAGTTTTGTGAAGTTTAAGGATGATTTTCCAAGAACATCCATAGGCAAAATCCAGAAAAACATCCTGAAGAAGGAAGAAACAGCTGCCATGGAAGTAAAATGATTTTTGTATAACCTAATCGAGCGATTTTTCATATTGCAGGCAGTCTCCCGGCAACAGCTTTTCACTCATTTTAGGCAGACATCCATGTCTGTCTCCGAGGTAAGCATTACGCTTCACCAACCCCCCTTTCATCCCCCCTTGGTAAGGGGGGAAATAGGGGGGTGCTGTTACACTAATCCCGACACAGCGGGTTTTGCGGTATCATGTTTTTTTAGAATCGTTCAATTTAGATAATGATAAATCCGGAGATTTTTATGCGAAGCAAAGTTTCTGTAATCGGCGCCGGGAATGTTGGTGCAACATGTGCTTTCGGGATTGCCGGCAAAGGCTATGCTGATGTTGTACTGGTAGATATTGTTGACGGGCTTCCCCAGGGCAAGGGGCTTGACATGCTTGAAGCTGCCCCCATCATCAGTTCGGATGCCAGAATTATTGGGACGAACTCCTATGAAGATACAGCAGAGTCTGATATTGTTGTAATAACATCCGGTATTCCAAGAAAACCCGGCATGAGCCGTGATGATCTGGTTCTTACCAACATGAAGATAGTGCGGGAGGTAACGCAGAATGTTGTCCGCTATTCACCTGAATGTATCATAATTGTTGTATGCAATCCCCTTGATGCCATGACGCAGATGGCGCTCCATGTGAGCAGGTTTTCAAGGTTCAGGGTCTTTGGGCAGTCAGGTGTCCTGGACAGTGCCAGGTTTCGAACTTTTATAGCCCGGGAGCTTGATGTCTCGGTTGAGGATGTGTTTGCCTGCGTTCTGGGAGGCCACGGCGATACAATGGTTCCTGTTACACGGCTTTGTACTGTTGGCGGCATTCCTGTTTCAGAGCTTCTCCCAAAAGAAAAAATTGACAGTCTTGTTAGTCGCACTGTGAATGGCGGGGCCGAGATAGTAGCCCTGCTGAAAACCGGCAGCGCATTTTATGCGCCTGGCATTGCAGTGGCACAAATGGTAGATGCAATAATTCTGGACAGGAAAAAGATACTGCCCTGCGCAACCCTGCTTGAAGGTGAGTATGGTATTGATGGAGCTGTGGTAGGGGTGCCTGTCAAATTAGGCAAAAACGGCATTGAGCAGATAATGGAGATAAAGTTAACCCCTGATGAGGCATCGGCACTTAAAAAATCAGCGGATGCTGTCAGGAAGGTGACAAAGGTTATGCAGATCTAAAAAAAACCATTCAAAATCCCCGAAGAAAATATTTGGAAATTATTTATAAAGTTGTCTCTGTCAGATCAAATTGCAACTTGAGCAGGCTTTTGGGCAACAACCCGTCAAGATGTGACACCATTTCTGCCGTAATATTTAAACCGTTTTTGCGTTTTTTAAAAAACGTTGGGACACTACTGAGTTTTTAACATTCATCCTTGGTTGGAGCATGATTAGTTGGCTTAAGTGGCCGTGAAATTTCATCAGGTTTTGGATCGCTCACATCGCTGGGATAGGTAAATGGCACAAGTTCATTTTTCTCGAAAGATAATCCATAAGCCACATTAAGCCGCCGCATCCATTTAGCTTCGTGGCCTTTGAGCTCTAAATCACTGGGAACCGGCATACCAATAACATCAGGATGTAAAGCCTCGCTAAAAAGCTGTCCGGAAAAGGGTTTCATCACGGCAGTTTTGTATGGGTATTTGCAATACCCACCTCCCCCAAAGATGACCTTAATACTATTTAATTGTTCCTTTCTAAAAAGCTTACCTTTAGATAAAGCGATCGTGCATTCAGTCTCCAAGTTCAGTTCTTTGGAGATCCAGTATTTTGCTTCTCTCAATTCAGAAACGTCTTCTCCTCTTTCCTTTTTCTCCCTCAAATCCTCAAGAAACATGCAATCTGTCTTCCCGCATTTTTCTGCTGCTCGGCACTCGATCCTGCTTGATCCAAGAGGTAACACTCTACCTGCAAGGTAGGTCAAATGCTCTTCATTGTTTTGGCGCATAAAAATGAAAACACTCTGATCCACTGTACTTCCTCCTGTATCGGACAACAGGTAGATGCCTGGACTTGAAGCACGAGAACGAACAAAGCCTTGAACATTTGCGCTTACTTCAGGATAAATAAAGCAGGGTCCATTGGTAGTGATATTTTTCCTTCTTAGAGATTGCAAATCTGCCAGAGAAACTGGTGGGTGCCCGGAGAGTTGATCAGCGAATTCCCAGGCATCACTAATTATTCGACTGTAAAGTTTGTTTATTTCTGGATGTTGAGCATCTTCAACAGGGATTGCCAGATTTATCGCCATGTAGTCTTTCGGGAGAGACCCAAAGCCTGGAAAACGTTCCCGAATCTGATCGCGAACTTGACCAAGTACGCCTGCCAAAAAATACACACCGCACCCCGCAACGAATTCGGATAACCTGTTAGCATCGTTTTGCTTGATTGCATTGCGGTATGCAACAAGCGAAGGATTGGACAATTGCCTGTTTGCTGCCAGCACCAGAGCGGTTTTCAGATGATATAAACCGTTTTCAGGATAGTGAATATTAGAATCCTGAATGTGAAATATTTTATTGTTTCCCATAGCCAAAGCGCTTGGAATTAGAAATGGCAGCTCCTGCTCTTGAGACTGTGGATCAATGTAAACCCATGCTTTGTTTGTCATAACATCGCGGCAAATACACTTTGAATAAGAGGTGCCAAAATCAAAACCGATCTGAATAAAATATGGATCTTTTCTTTCCTGAAGGGACGGACTTGAATCTGTAATTTGAGGGGTTGTTTTTGGTGGTGCAGAAGGTGTTTTTGGTATTGCATCCGGTTTAGGAGGTGTTTTGCCAAATAATTTTTTCTTCAAATTCCGAAACAATTTCCATGGGGCGCTCATAAGGGCTTACTCCCTTCTCACACTAAATATTTGTAATACGGAATAGTCCTGCTGCCACTTGTGCTTGTTCCATATCAATTTTGGCCTTCTCTCCCAATTCACGGAGTCGCTGTTCTTTGTTCTTGATACCTGCTTGAAGTCGCCCCTCAGCCGGACGAATCATTCGGATATTACGCCCTGACTCTCGCAAAGTGCGAATGCGCTGTTCGTCCTGTTTAATGCGACGGTTAAACATACTTCTAACTCTCTGCATCTTGATCTGATAGGCTGTTTCGTTTTCTGCTTCGAAATCGCTCACGGCTGTATTAAAACGCTCAGCTAAATCCTTTTCCAAGACACTGTGAGTACGAAGTAGAGCCGCTTTGTCACAATCTACGTAATCCCAATCCTTTCCTTTACGCAAAAGGTGCTGAAAAATCACCTCGGATTTATCTTCGGGGTAAATTGAACCTTCCAATAAATTCCCTATGCCATATGCAAGCATTTCACGGTTTGAAAGTCCTCGCAGTTTCCATCGTTCAATACGGAAACAATAATCTCCGGGAGGCAGTGAAGGATGTTCGATACGAATCGCTGACACATCAAAAAAACTGTGTGCTCTATCTTTGTTGGTTTTTGTGATCCAGCGGATAAGAGGAGAAAGGTGATTGATGAAATGGACATATCTTTGTTGGTTCAAAGGGAGTCGCTGGCGAACTTCACGTTTGAAAGTTATATTAAATTCTTTTTGTCGAAAGGGACGTGCGCTGAGAGACCTATCGTCATTAATAAAGTTGGAAAGTGAAAAATGTGCCTCACTATTCAGGCGGATCATAAGGCATCCGTCAACCGGTGTATTGTGATTGAGTTCGCAGCCTTGAAATTCCCGATCGAAAAAGTCTGTCAAGTAATCCTCAAGTTCCTCGGGTTGAAGGTAGCGGCCTTTTCTCGATCTTCCTCAATTTTACGCTGCACATAGTCTGAAAGTGCGATAAGTGCATCGCCTGATTCTTCTAATGACTGAATTTGAAGCAGTCGCCCCTCAATTACTAACTCGGATTGTTCCATAAGTTGGTTTTCTTGCTGGGATGTCAATTCTTTGCTCAGCAACTCAATTGTAAGATGTTGTATTTCATTTCCGATCACCGCCTCAAGATCTCCCAAACTATTAGCAAAATGTTCGAGTTTGGCGTGAAGCCTATCGTAAAGCCGTTCTTCAATGGTATTGCGTACCTTGAAGTTAACAATGGAAAGTCTATCCGCTTTTTGACCCACACGGTCAATACGTCCAATGCGCTGCTCAACACGCATTGGATTCCATGGCAAGTCATAATTTACCATTACCCGGCAGAACTGTAAGTCAATGCCTTCGCTACCCACCTCGGAGGAAAGAAGAATACGAGGTCCTCTCGGATTTCCAAAGCGTTCGATTTCTTCCCATCGATGTTCATTTGGGATACCTCCGTGAATCACAGTTACAGTGATTCCCTCTTCTGTAAGGCGACGTTTCAGATATGCAAGAGTTGGACGATAATATGCAAAAATGACGGCCTTTTCCTTTGGAACAAGTTCCATCAACATCCGTCTCAACTGTGCATACTTACTGTCATTCTTTTCAAAGTCATAATCGAGTAGCCTTTCGAAGTCCATCCCGCTCATTTCATCTCCCGGGCTATTGCCATCCAAACCGTCAGATATCTCTTCGCCCATGGCTTCGCAAAAGAGATCTTCAGGATTCCCCAACCGACCATCACGTATTTCTTTAACCAGCGCAGGCAGACAGCTCGAAGCCCTGAGTTGAAGTCCAAGAATCTGAAAGATATGGAAAGGCCGATTGTCTTTGCGGCACCTGGCACGGACAATCTGAAGAATGCTCTGATATAGTTGCATTTCTTCTTTAGAGTAAACCACAGGCAAAACCATTGGATCACGAAGCGGTCTGTTTTCTTTTACCTGAACCCGGCGTGTACGATTGACATAGCTGCCCAATAGATTCAGTTTTTCTGCAAGGTCTTGGCATTTGGCAAGTTGTACCTTATCAGCAGGATTCAAATTTTCCAGTTTTTCCAAAAATTGTTTAAATAAGGGAGATTTTTTGATGAAGGGACTTGAGCTCATTCCCTCTACTGCCAATTCCAGCAGCGATCTGTCCAAAGGGGTTTGGGATAATGCATTTCCGGCCTGAACCGTGGGCCGGTTGACTTCCAAAAGTTCCTCAAACATCCCCTGTGTCTCAAAAAAACTTTCATCGGTCAGGCGTAACAAACTATGCAAATCAACATTGCTGTTATTTACAGGCGTTGCTGATACACATAGTACCGCGCCGGCAATTTCAGCAAGGCTTTCCCCGAGATGAAATGTTGTAGTTGCCGGATTTCGCATATAGTGTGCCTCATCGAATATTACGAGATCTATGGGATCAAAGCCCTGTGTCCAATGGCGCAATTCCCGCAAAAGATTCGTCTTTGGAGAGCTTTGTGTCTGATCATCAGGTTCTTCATCAAGAAACCGAAGTTCGGCTTTTGGGGGACGGAGGCCAGTATAAGTGGCGATTAATGCAAAGGAGTGCTCTGGCCCTTCGTCCGTGAGGTAGTTGATTTCTTTTTTAAAATCGGAAAAATCAACAATTCTAGCATCGATAAGAAATTTAGTCCGTAATTCATCACGCCATTTGTCAGCTAGAATTTTCGGACAAACTACGAGCAACCTTTTTGCCTGTCGTCTGGCCTGCAATTCAATCCAAATAAGTGCGGATTCAATCGTTTTACCGAGACCGACCTCATCAGCTATGATAAGTCGTTCGGTGGGTGAATTGATGAACTTGAGAACGGGTTTAAACTGGTACGGGTAGAAATCAATCTGAGCAGCCTCCATTGAATATATAACTTCATGGAGAACGCCCTTGAGTTTTTCATAAGTAATAAGCCTTTGCAGGTCCTTGATTTTCCCGAAATGTCCTTTCCTTAAACGATCTTCTATTGTTTCTGTGAAAGTTTGCTGCATGGATTCCAGGCAGTTAAGCGGACGATAAGTGGAGTTTCCACCAGGAAAAGACAACTGAAGCATTATGTGAGGCCCAGCATAACGACAATTCCCGGTATATTGACCCGGCTGCCCAGGATTGTTTTTGTCAATCACCCAATCTCCAGTTGAGAAAGGAACTTTATCGTTACAAAACTCAGTGTTCATAGGTCTGGTACATTATCTATTGAAGGGTTTCGTGTAAGGGATGGGTGGGGGAGAAAAACCCCCAGCTATGGTTAAACCAAAACCACTTGAAAGAAGCTGGGTCGCATCCGTTGTGTTAAAGGCCCACTTATTTTCAAAGATCATGGCAGCCTTTATAAACTCTGCAATTACATCATAAATGTCTTTGTCGCTGTCATACAGTTCCTTGAACAATACAACTGATGCGAGAAGGGTTCTTTCATGCATTTTATAGGCTCCGCGTTCTATCTATATTCATGATGTTTGTTTATACATACATAACTCATACATTAGATAAACTCTTGTTGTTATTTTCCTGCTTACAATTTTTTGAAAATATGTCAATATAATTAAAATAACATATAATTAATTATTTAAACAAGTTAAAATATTTGCAATTGTCATAAGATTAAATAATATAATTAGCAACAGGGCCATTTTATTCAGTTGAAATTTTGAGGAATCAATGGCAAATTAAAAGAAAAACAGCAGATGTTTTCTATAATAAGCATATAAAAGGTACCTTATATAGATTTTGTATAAGTATGAGGAGTGATTATTTATGGAGAAATTTAAACATTTTTTAAAGAAGCAGTGTCACATAAATTCAAAACAGATTCCGTATTATTTAAAATGGGTGACTGATTGTATGAAAACTGCATTGGATTGAATTCAAGGATGATCATAACACAAGGAGCTTAATACAGGACATCACTTTTGAATATCTGCAGGGAAATGAACTGCTGAGAGATTTATATGAGAAAAACATGTCTTAAAGATTTGTCATGAACATAATGGCAGATTTCCACAAAGATCTTGCAATTCAATCCTTTTTTTATTAATATCACATATTTTTAATTTCTTATTTTATGAATATCCGGAGGGCTTAAATATGTTTGTGTGGGTGTTTCACCGGATCAGCGGTTTGGTTCTGATTTTGCTTATCGGGTTTAAGATGTACAGTGGATTCGGAGTTGCAGGAGCCATGGGAGAAGATGTGGTTCCCTACTGGACCGGGCTTCACAGCAACCTGTATGTGGATATGGTTGTCATTTTTCTTTTCATTTATCACAGTCTTTACGGGCTGAGGACATGCCTTGTTGATCTTGGCGTGAAAAAAGAAAAGGAGCTTTTCTGGGGATTTTCCGCTCTTGGGATTATAGTTTATGTTTTTGTCTGTTTCCAGTGGTTGCTTAAGTAGGCTGCAATCTGACAGTAGTGAACTGAATTGAAAGTATAAGATAAATTTTATGATTAGCCATGATGTACTGGTAATAGGTGCCGGACTGGCAGGGCTGAGGGCTGCTGTCGGGGTATCTCAAAAATATGATACAGCTGTTTTAACAAAGGTCCATCCTGTGCGCTCCCATTCAGTTGCAGCCCAGGGAGGAATGAACGCTGCTCTGGCAAATGTTGAAGGGTCAAAGGATGACACAACAGAAAAACATGCTTTTGACACTGTTAAAGGAAGTGATTATCTTGCAGACCAGCCTGCTGTTAAGGTTATGTGTGAAGAGGCGCCAGGGCTTGTCTATGAACTGGAGCATTTTGGATGCCCATGGAGCCGGCTGGAAGACGGCCGGATTGCCCAGCGACCTTTCGGAGGTGCAGGGTATCCCAGGTGCTGCTATGCATCTGACCGTACCGGCCACATGGCGCTTCACACCCTGTATGAGAAGGCAGTAGAGCTGGGTGTAAGGTTTCTTGAGGAGTGGTTTGTGCTTTCTCTGGCCGTAGAAAACGACCGGATTCATGGTGTTGTGGCTATGGAGCTTGCAACCGGAAAAGTTGAGGTGTTCGGGGCAAAGACTGTTGTTCTGGCAACCGGAGGATACGGGCGCATATTTTCCAGAAGCAGCAATGCGCTCATTAACACCGGCTCCGGCATTGCTCTTGCCTATGAGGCAGGAGTGCCGATTGAAGATATGGAGTTTGTGCAGTTTCATCCCACAACATTATACGGCACTAATATACTGATGAGCGAGGGAGCACGCGGTGAAGGCGGATACCTTGTTAATAACAGGGGCGAACGGTTTATGGAGAAATATGCGTCTTCAGCCATGGAACTTGCGCCAAGGGACATAGTTGCCAGAAGCATTCAGACAGAGATTAATGAGGGCCGGGGGTTTAACGATGAATATGTGCATCTTGATCTGCGGCATCTGGGCAGAGAAAAAATAGTGGAAAGACTTCCCGGAATCAGGGAGATTGCAATTGATTTTGCCGGAATAGAACCCATTGATGAACCAATACCTGTGCAGCCCGGGCAGCACTATTCCATGGGAGGAATTGCCACAGACGTTAAAGGGGCAACAAATGTGAAAGGACTGTTTGCCGCAGGTGAGTGTGCCTGCGTATCAGTACACGGTGCAAACCGGCTTGGTGGTAATTCCCTGCTTGACACCACGGTTTTTGGCAAGCTGGCAGGAGAGGCTGTTAAGGAATACCTTGACTCAGGTGCGGAAAGCCCTGACGCTAAAATCCTTCATTCTGCGTTTAAAAGGCAGGAAAAATCAATACAGGAAATTTTTTCACGGGAGAGCAAAGGGGAGACTCCGGGTGGCATTCTGACTGAAATGCGGGAAACCGTTTTTCACAAGTGCGGAGTTTTCAGGGAAAAGAATACCCTGGAAGAAGCATATTCTAAAATCAGGGAGCTGCAGGAACGCTACTGCAAGGTTGCCATACAGAACATAACAACACGGCGTTACAATCCCGGGCTTATGAATGTTCTTGAACTTAAAGGAATGCTGGAAATGGCTGAATTAATTGTGGCAGGAGCAATCGCACGGGAGGAGTGTCGCGGAGCACACTGGCGAACCGACTTTCCGGTCCGTGATGATAAAAACTGGCTTAAGCATACAATGGCTGTTTGTTCGCAGGATGGGCCGGTTTTCAGGTATACGGATGTGGAGATAACCGATTATGAGCCAAAAGAACGGCAATACTGACAATCAGTACACATTCAAGATATTTCGTTTTAATCCTGACGTTGACAGGGAACCATATTACGATACTTTTATAAGTGGTTTTCCAAGGGGAACCACGGTTCTGGAGGCATTGCTGCATATACAGGAAACCATGGATGACAGTATTGCTTTCCGGTTCTCCTGCCGAAGTGCAGTCTGCGGTTCCTGCGGCATGCTTGTCAATGGTGCCCCGGTGCTTGCGTGCCGAACGCAGCTTATGGCACTGACTGGTGATCAGGTGCTTATAGAACCTCTTCCTAATATGGATATTATAAAAGATATGGTTGTTGACATGAAGCCGTTTTGGGATGCTTACCTTCGGGTTGAACCCTGGCTCCATGTGAACGAAGAAGATACACCAGAGAAGGAATACCTGCAGTCTCCGGATGAAGTCAGAAAACTTGATCCATATATAAACTGTATTCTTTGTGCATGCTGTTATGGTTCCTGTCCGGTGCTGGGTTTTGAAGAAAACTATCTGGGGCCGGCTGCGATTGCAAAGCTGTTTCGTTTTATGTCAGACTCAAGGGATCGCCGGGGGGCAAAGTTTTTAGAAAAGGTGAACAGTCCGCAGGGGCTCTGGGCCTGTCATACTATATTCCGGTGTATAGATGCATGCCCCAAGGATATACGCCCCACTGATACGATAGAGGCGCTGAGAAGAAAGCTGGTTGTTTACAGGTTTAAAAAGTTTTTCCATTTATTGAAACAGGATCAAAAATGAGGCTTAGGGAATCACTTCTGTCCAGGAGAAAGTTTTTTATCGGGTCTGTTTTAGGAGGGCTTTCTATGCTTGTGGCTTATGTGCTGAATCCTGTAGTGAGGTTTCTTTTTCACAGGGAAAAAATCCCATTGCCAGGAGCAGTAAAAGTTGCCATGTCCGATGTTGAGGCAATAGCCCCCAACAGTGCCCGTTACTTTGAGTATGGCCATTTGCCGGGGATACTGTTGAAGACAGAGAGGGGTGAACTTCGGGCGTTTTCTGCAAAGTGTACACATCTGGACTGCACGGTTCAGTATGAGCCTGAATCCAGGAAATTTTACTGTGCCTGCCATAAGGGATATTTTGACGATAAAGGTGTAAACATTGCAGGTCCCCCACCATCACCCCTTTTGAGCTTTGGCATGGAAAGGCAGGAAGATGGGATGATTATTTCATACCAGGGTGGCCGGAAAAGCAAAGGATAGTGCTGTTCGGGGAAAATTGATACAAGGCAAACAGCTTTAAATTTTAAAAACAGAAATGATTGATTTAAAAAAGGAAATAAATGAACGGATCGGGATGGATACAATTCTCGGTCTTGCCCGAAAAAAAATGGTGCCGGTACACCGGCATTCTGTCTGGTATTATATGGGCGGGATGTTGCTGTTTCTGTTTTTTATCCAGGTTGTAACAGGCCCCCTTCTTCTTTTTTACTATAAGCCGTCTGCGGACGCAGCTTACAGGAGCATTACGGAAATAATGGTAAAAATTCCATACGGGTGGCTGATTCGGTCAGTTCACCACTGGGCCAGTAACCTGATGATAGCAATTGCTTTTATCCACTTTTTCTCAACATTTCTTCTCAAAGCATACCGGCGCCCAAGGGAGCTGACATGGCTTACCGGTATGGCAATGTTCATGGTTGTTTTATTCCTTGGGTACAGTGGATATACTTTGCCCTTTGATGAACGCTCATTTTTTGCCCTGAATGTCGGCACGGATATGCCCGGCACAATGCCGGTTGTCGGGCAGTATGTTGTCGGATTTCTGAGGGGTGGGGAAATGGTCGGGCCACAGACTTTAAACCGTTTTTTTGCTCTGCATGTTGGGATACTTCCTCTTTGCCTGATGGCAGTTTTGTTTGTCCATGTTGTCCTTGTCCAGGTTCATGGAATGAGTGTACCTCTGTCTGTTGAGAAAAAGACAGCGTTAAAAAAAGAAAAAGCAATTGCCAAACCCATGTTTCCCCACCTTCTGTTGCATGATCTGGTTAACTGCCTGATTTTGTTTGGTGTGCTTGTTACTCTGGCGGTCCTGATTCCTTCGGAACTTGGACAGGAAATAGATTACTTAAAACCAGCGCCGGAAGGGGTGAAGCCGGACTGGTTTTTCCTCTGGGTCTACCAGATTCTTAAATGGATGCCTACTTATCTGTTTAGTATTGAGGGTGAGATTGCGGGAATAGTTGGACTTATGCTTGTTGCAGGTTTTATAACACTTGTTCCATTTTTTAACAGGAAAGCACAGCGAAATGAATTAAGTCCTTTTTTTACTATGGTGGGTGTAATCAGCCTGCTGGCTTTTCTTGCTTTAACGGCAGTTGGATATTTTTTGTGAGCAGGGGATGAAAAATTGATGAATTATTTAAAAACAGTCAAACCTGTAATGGCATGTGGGATATTCTTCCTTTGTTTTTCAGTTTTTAAGGTTCCTGAGCTTTTGTGTCAGGAGCCGGAAGATGCAATGACCATAGCTGTTACAGAAATAAAAGAAGAGGGATATGAACCCCCGGCTGGTTTATCCCTGTCTGATGTTGAAAACGCAAGGAAGCTGACAAACAAGAGGATTTATGGTCTTGCTGTGTTGTGGCTGTTGATTTTACTTGTAATATTTCTGGTGCGCATTCAGGCAAGAGATGATGAAAAGCTTTATTGGAAAGGTTACTATTCAGGTACTAACAAACTGGAATGAACCTTTTCAGCAATTTTATTTAAGGAGAGTTGGTAATGTACAGAAAAGAGATTAAAGTTTTGGATTGTACCATACGTGATGGTGGATTAATTAACAATTATCAGTTTACAGATGATTTTGTTAAGGCTGTGTACAGGACAATCTGTGACTCAGGGGTTGATATTATTGAGTTTGGGAAAAAGCTTGCAGAAAGTGATGAATATACCCATGAAAAGTACGGGCTATGGAACTTTTGTGATGATGATGATATAAAACGCATTATTGACTCATATGAGTGTGAGAGCCCCCCTCTTGTTGCTGCAATGTTTGATGTTGGCCGTGTTGATGTTACAAAATTAAGACCCAGAGAACAGAGCCCGGTAGACATGATCAGGACAGCATGCTATGTGCCGGACATAGATAAAGGGATTGATCTTGCGAAACGGTCCAAAGACCTGGGTTATATGACAACAATAAATATCATGGCTGTATCTGCAGCCATTGAAAGTGATTTGATTGAAGCGCTTGAGCAGGTGAACGCAGCTAAAGAAGTTGATTTTTTGTATCTGGTTGACAGTTTCGGGGCTTTTTATTCTGAGCAGATTACCTATTACCTGAACTTGTATCGCAAATATGCTCCCAACAAGGAGATAGGGTTTCATGGCCATAATAATCAGCAGCTGGGTTTCTCAAATACTCAGCAGGCAATTATTGATGGGGTGAATCTTCTGGATGCCACAATTAATGGTATAGGCAGGGGTGCAGGAAACTGTAATCTGGAACTGCTGCTGAATTTTCTCAAGAATCCCAAGTTTGATGTGAAGCCTGTCTACAAGGTTATACAGGAAGTATTTGTGCCTCTCAGGAAACAGATAGAGTGGGGATTTAACGATATTTATGGCATAAGCGGCAGCTTGAACCAGCATCCAAGAGACGCTATGAAGCTGAGGTCAAACAAAAAGAAAAAAAATAATGCTTATGATTTTTTTCTGGAATCAACACGGCTGGATGATGTGGATATTGCATGAGTAAAGGCAGCAGAAGGGAAACGTCAAAAAACAGGGGCAGGGGGACTGATTCACTCTTCCGGCCTGATCATCTTTTCAGGTTTTACTATTTCGTCAAATTTCTCAGATGTTAACAGTCCAAGCTTAACAGCAGCTTCCTTCAGGGTGCTGTTGTCCAGGAGAGCCTTTTTTGCTATTTTAGCTGCATTATCATACCCTATAACCGGATTAAGAGCAGCTGCCAGCATCAGAGAGTTAGAAAGATGGTATTCTATTTTATCCTGATTTGGCTCTATTCCGGCAACCATATTGATATTAAACGACTCAGCAGCATCAGCTAAATTGTTTATTGATTGCAGCAGATTATATATCATAACCGGCTTAAAAACATTCAGTTCAAAGTTCCCTGAAGAGCCGGCCATATTAATGGTGGTATCATTTCCTATTACCTGTGTGCATACCATTGTCATGGCTTCTGATTGTGTTGGATTTGTTTTGCCAGGCATTATGGAAGAGCCAGGCTCATTTGCAGGAATAGTGATTTCGCCTATGCCGCATATTGGGCCGGAAGCAAGCCATCTTATGTCATTTGCAATTTTCATTAAAGACACTGCAACTGTTTTTACAGCACCTGAAGATTCAACAATATCATCATGGGCAGCAAGTGCTTCAAATTTATTCGGTGCAGTTACAAACTTGTGGCAGGTTAATTCTGAAATCACGGCAGCAACCTTTTCAGCATAACCTTTTTTGGTGTTAAGCCCTGTTCCTACTGCCGAACCGCCCAGGGCTATCTCTCTCAGATGGCGCAATGAATTTTTAACTGCCCTGATGCCGTGTTCAAGCTGGCTTACATATCCGGAAAATTCCTGGCCAAGAGTGAGGGGCACAGCATCCATTAAATGTGTTCTGCCGATTTTAATCAGCAGTTTAAATTCTTCAGATTTTTTTGCTAATGCATGCTTCAGATTTTTCAGAGCCGGCAGCAACCTGTCTTCTATTGAAATTACTGCAGAAATTGACATTGCTGTGGGAAAAGCATCATTAGAACTCTGAGATTTGTTTACATCATCATTTGGGTGAACAGGGTCCTTTGATCCTAATTTTCCACCTGCTATCTCAATAGCTCTGTTTGAAACAACTTCATTTACATTCATGTTTGTGTGCGTCCCTGAACCGGATTGCCAGACTGCCAATGGAAAGTGGTCATTTAATTTCCCTTCAAGTATTTCATCGCAAACCAGGATAATTAAATTTTTTTTCTTTTTCTGCAAAAGTCCAAGATCATAATTGGTAATAGCAGCAGCTTTTTTTATAAAAGCAAATGCCCTGATAATTTCATCAGGTATTTTTTCTTTGCCGATTTTAAAGTTCTGAAAAGACCTTTGGGTTTGTGCACCATAATACTTGTCAGAAGGTACCTTTACTTTGCCTATACTGTCATATTCAATTCTATATTTCATAAAATTTCCTGATTTTTTTAAGTAGTGCCTGAACGAAAAGTCCTGATTCCGGGTTGTCATTGCGAGGAGTGAGGAACGAACGACGAAGCAATCTCTTTGTTTCCAGGAGATTGCTTCTGTCGTGCCTCCCTCGCAATGACAGGAAAAGAGTGATTAATGGACTTTTCCGTTCATATTATCTAAGTAACTGTATGAGTATAGGGTGAAAAAAGCTTAAGTGTCAAATAAAAATGAAAAAACCAGGGGGGAGGAATTGTGTAAAATGTTATATTTGTTAATTTCAGCTGTTATTTTTCAGGAGTTTCCCCGAAAAAAGGCATCAAATCTCACTAAAGGCAATAATGGCAGTAATAACCCTGAATTGCCAAGTGGTAAAGTGTTTTTTAAACCCATTGCACCGCAGCCGGCAATGAGTGTCTTTCTGCAGATGAAGGGTCCAAACTGTTTGAGGCACGGCCTTTGTGCCGTGGCGAGTTTTTGGACCCGCTGCAGAAGATGCTCTTTGCCGGGAAGCCGCAGG
>JAJRXD010000043.1 GCA_024276465.1 Deltaproteobacteria bacterium | reverse complement strand
GAAGGAAAAAAAATATCACGATGCAATCACCCTGCTTGAAAAAGCAAAGTCCTTAGAGAAAATTAATGAGGAGAGGAACAAACAGCAAAATTTACAGCATGTTTTATCTCTGATTGAAAAAAGCAGGGCATACAGGAAAAAAAAGGATTATAAAAAATCAATTGAACTGCTGGAAGAGGCAAAGAAAAAGACAGCATGACTTTACCGTACACTTATTTTAAAGGGGAGAAAATCATGGAAAACAGAGAATGGGAAAACATTAAGTTTGAAATTTATCAGGAGCTTGGTGAGTGTTATACACACACAGGAAATGTTAAAAATGCAATTCTTCATTTTGAAGAGGCAATAAAATTTGACACTGAAAGCGAAAAACCGTTTGTGGGACTTGGGGTTGCTGTAATGCAGCAGAACAATATAAATGACGCAAAGATATATTTTAAAAAAGCCCTTCAAATGAATCCAAACAGTGATAATGCACTTACCGGTCTTGCCATGGCATTAAGCAATAATGGCAGTGCGCGGGAGGGCTTTGAAAAATATCAGGAAGCACTTGATATAAATCCAGTGAACAAAACCGCACTTTTTGGCCTGCTGAAAAGTGCTTATGCATTCGAACGCCTGGACCTTGCTGAAAACTATCTGCAAAGGTTTTTAGAGCTTTACCCTGGAAATACAAAAATTCTTTATTGTCTTGCAGGCACCTATTTCAAACAGGACAAGCTGTCCTCTGCAATGGATACAATCGAGAATATTTTTATTTTTGAACCTGATCATCATGATGCTCATGAGATGCTAAAAAAAATCAAAGAAAAACAACAAAGTGCTGTTTATGGAAAATGCCAGAATTCTTGAAGAAAATTTATCTCTTATCGATGATACGGCAGGGGGAAATAGTCTCCGGCCTGGAATAGTCAACGGCTCTGCCAGTGCTGTAATAATCCTGCGTTCAAAGTCCGGGCACCCTGTACCAAAAGTTTTAGCAGAAAGTGGAAAATGGCTGACGCTTCACAGTACAGTTAATCCTGTTGAAGAGGCAAAACAGTTTGCAACAGCCATAAACTGCAAAAGCAATACAATAATAGTAATACTTGGTGTTGGACTGGGCTATCACGTAGAACAGATTTTAAGAAAAACTCAGCAGCAGCCGGTTATATTTGTAGAGAAGGAGCCTTATTTATTAAAAGAATTTCTTTCAGCAAAAAAACTTAAAAAATATCTTGATGAAAAAGATATTTATTTTCTAACCAGCCAACACTGGGAAGATATTCTTTTGCAGATATCGCAGATTCAGATGAAGCACAATTATCTTCCATTTTCAGTGATTCAGCATATTCCATCAATACGTGCCTTTCATGATTTTTACTCGAATGTTAAAAACAGACTTGAAGCATCTGCTGCCATAGATATAGGCGCAAAACTCCGCTATCCAAAATTCAGATCCGAAGAAACTGCCATATTAATAATCCACAGCAAATACTACCTGCTTGGCGAGATTATTAACAGTCTGAAAAAAATGGGTCACAGGACAAGGGTAGTCATGGTTGAGGCTGAGTCAGACAGAGAAGGCAGTCAGGATGTTATTGAAAACATTATTTCTGAGATTATATCCTTCAGACCTGACTTTATATTAACTGTTAATCACCTGGGGTTTGACAGGGGAGGAATACTGACCGGATTTTTTACCGATATCGAGATGCCTTATGCATCGTGGTATGTCGACAGCCCGGTATTTATATTAGAGGATTATAAAAAACAGATCTCACCTTTTTTGTCAATTTTTGTCTGGGATAGTGACTATATTCCTGATCTGTTGGAACGTGGATTTGAGCATGTCTGCTTTTTACCTCTTGCAACTGACCCTGACATATTCAAAAAAACACCACCTGAAAAAAATCCTTTAAGACATTTGGAATGTGATGTGGGTTTTGTTGGAAATTCAGGGGAAAAGATTATAAGGGAGTGTATTGAAAAGTTTCAGGATGTAAAAATATCAGATCTTTTATTGGATAAAATCGCAAACCAGTACCACACTTCAAAAGAAAGGTATCTTCATGAGGTTGACCTTTGTCTGAATGATGAAGAAAAAAAAAGCTATGAGTGCGTAATGCAAAACATGAGGGATATCTTTGAGCCTGCCGTAACATGGAAGGCAACGCAGATGTATCGCATGAAGTGTGTGGAAAAACTTTTAAAATTTCAGCCGCATATCCATGGCGATCCAGGGTGGCATAGATTTATTGATGGCAAAGCAGTGTTAAAGCCAGAGCTGAATTATTATGATGAGCTGCCTTTTTTTTATAATGTTTGTAAAATAAACTTTAACACCACGAGCCTGCAGATGAAAAACGGCATAAACCAGAGGGTTTTTGACGTGCCTGCATGCGGTTCATTTCTTTTAACTGATTACAGGGATCAAATATCAGACATGTTCACAGTCGGCCAAGAAGTCATCTGCTACAGTGATCCTGATGAAATAGAGGATTTAGTATCATTTTATTTGCAGCATCCATCACAAAGAACAGGCATTCTCAGAAAAGCTTATGAAAGAGTGATGAAAGAACACACCTATGTCATCAGGCTTAAAAACCTCTTGGCTCAAATGAAAAAGCTCTATGGATAATATTCTTGTAATCCAGATGGCAAGAATGGGTGACTTTATGCAAACAACACCTCTTTTCAGTGCCATTAAAAAACAGTCGGGTTCCGCGAAGCTTTGGGTTCTTGTGGATAAAAGCATAGAAACCCTGGCCAGCCATACTCCTTATATAGATGAAGTTCTTGTTATAGATACAGAAAAAATTTATAAACTGCTGAAAAGCAGAACTGATCTCATGTATCAATATGGAATCATAAAAGGAAAATTCGCATTTTTGAATAATTTAAAATTTGATACAGTATTCAATCTGAATTATTCAAATTTTACAACAGCTTTAAGCAGTATCCCGGAAACCGGTAAAATCAGAGGGTATACCAGCTGTTTGAAGGAAACGAGTATTGGGAAGGATCCATGGTTTGCTTTTTTTAATGCAACTGTCAAATATCCTCGTCTGACACCTTTTAACCTTGTTGATTTCTTTTGTTATCTTTTCGGGCCGCCTCAATTTTGCCCTGAGACTGTTCACTACTCGGTTGACGCTGTTTCAGCCAATAGCTCTGTCAGAATGCTGAGGAGTGAAAATATCTCAGATGAAGATATTCTCATTGCGTTTCAGCTTTCTACCAGGCATGAGCAGCGGCAATGGCCTGTCCGCTTTTTTGCGGAGACAGCTCAGAAACTGCTCCAGCTAAAAAATGTTCATATTGTTTTGCTTGGATCAAAAAGAGATCGAAAACAGGGGGATGAGTTCAATCATCATGTTGCCCATTTAGACCCCGCTCAGCTTCTGCGTGTCCATGATTTTATTAGCACTACGACTATTCCTGAGCTGGCTGCGATCCTGCAACAGTCGAATCTTCTAATAACAGGTGATACAGGTACGATGCATCTGGCAGCAGCAGTCAGGTGCCAGGTGCTTGCTCTTTTTATAGGGCCTGCACGCGTACACCATACCGGACCTTATGGACATGGTCACTGGGTTATACAGGTTGAACATCCGTGCAGCCCCTGTATTGAAGACAAGCCGGTCTGCAATGACTTTAAATGCTGTGAAAGCATATCCCCTGAACTTGTTTTTTCATTATCAAAACATATATTGTTGGAAGAATCATTTAATCCTCAAGTATTGACCAATATTGAGATAGTAAAATCAGATTTCGATAAATGGGGAGTCTTTTATAAGCCATATGTAAAAAGAGAAGTTTCATTAAGTGACATAAGAAACATCTGCTATCGTGAGATAGGGAAAATACTTATTGAACCGGATCATGAAGTTAACACAGATGAAATAGACAGGTTTATCGACATGTTTCATCATGACTGCAATAATTTGCATGAGGCTGAGCTCAAATCAGTATTAAATCAGGCCACCAGACTAATGCATCTATGCATTTCTGATCCTTTTGCAGTCATCAGGGCAAAACTTGATACAGCAATGTTTTTCTGGCATCCATGGATTGATTACTGCCTGGAATTAAAGAAAAACCGGAAAGATTACAGATTTACACATGGTCTCAGAACCGGGTCAAAAGCAGTTAAACATTGTCTGGACAAACTTGATAAAGTCGTAAAAAGTGAAAATTCGATGGCAAAGTAAAAAGCTTCAAATTCAAGGCGCGCAAATCCTGAGGAATGAGGCGTACTTACTGTATCCCGATTAATGTCGGGAAAGGATGCCGTGCAACGTCGAAGTTGGACTTTTTACGAAGCCATCAAACTTGAATTAATGGATTTATCAGCATGATATTTAGCCGGGTTAAATCGTGGGATTTATATTATCGTAAATTATTATTCTGATTCATCATGAAAAAAAACGGACAGATATTTACTGAAAACATACAGACCATGAGGGAAAACAACCCTGAACTTGCAGCCCGTTTGATGTACGTTCTGGTACCGGACTGTTATGAAGTGCTTTATTCGAAAAATAATAAACCAATTTTCAAAATCAGCAATATAACATTTCACAGCTTGTATGATCCAGTAAGAGAAGGTCGGAACTTTGTAGAATCACATATTAACCGTCAACCGTTAAATAACCGTGAAAATGTTATCGTTTTTGGTTTGGGGTTTGCTTATCATATAAATGCAATGCTTGAGAAAAACATAAACGGACTGATAATTGAACCGTCGCTTGAAATAATACGCCTGGCCATGGAGCATGTTGATCTCAGGCAAGTAATAGAAAGCATGGATATTCAAACGAATATAAAACGAAAATACAGTTCTAAGATATGGACTCACCAGCCATCAGCTAAATACAACAGAGAAGCTTTCCAGCAATTAAACAATGCCGATACTGTTTTTAATGATTTTTCTGAAAGATCGTATTTTAAGGTAAAAAAAAGCAGTTTAAAAATTCTTCTCGTGTCTCCCATATACGGCGGCTCATTGCCGATTGCAGGTTACTGTTGCAGGGCTTTAAAAAAATTAGGACATGATGTGCATTTATGGGATGCATCCATTTTTAAAGTCCCGTTTGAAAAAGCCCTTGAATTAAATCTTGACCCTGAAAACAAGAAAGTACTTCATGATCTGTTTCTTCATCTTATATCTGAGATGATTGTTGCAACTTGTTCAGATTTTTCTCCTGATTTAGTGATTGCCATGGCACAGGCTCCTCTAAGCAAAAAAGCTTTGGAGAGGTTGAGAAGCAAACAGATTACAACAGCCTTCTGGTTTGTCGAAGACTATCAGGTTATGGACTACTGGCAGGAATATGCTCCCTTGTATGATCTTTTTTTCACTATTCAGGAAGATCGGTTTTTTAATGTGCTCTCAATGATTGGAGTGCAGAATGTTTGCTATTTACCCCTTGCAGCTGATACAGAAATACATCGCCCGCTTAATCTTACCGGCCATGAAAAAGAAGAGTTTGGAAGCGACATATCTTTTATGGGTGCCGGATACTATAACAGGCAAAATCTTTTTATGGGGCTCCTTGATTTTGACTTCAGGATATGGGGTTCAGAATGGGACGAGATTCAATCACCTCTTCGCAAAAAACTGCAGAGAAACGGTGACAGGCTGTCAACTGAAGATACTGTAAAGGTTTTTAATGCATCAAAAATAAATTTAAACCTTCATTCTTCTGTATGCCATGAAGGAGTAAATCCCTTTGGCGACTTTGTAAACCCGAGAACATTTGAAATTGCATCATGCGGCAGCTTTCAGCTTGTAGATAACAGGCAGCTCCTTAATAAACATTTTGCCATAAATGATGAGGTAGTCTGCTACAGTTGTCCTGAGGAGCTGAGAGAGCAGATTCAGTTCTATTTAAGGCATTCGGATAAAAGGGTGAAAATTGCACAGCAATCCAGAGAAAGGATTTTAAAAGAACACACATATGCGCACCGCATGAAAAAGCTTCTTTCTTTTGTTCTTGAAAGAAAACCAGAATGTTTTTTCCATAAAATCGACAGAATGACTCCAATGGTAAAGGATATAAATGCATTCTCTGATGAATATCCTGAAGTCAAATCAATTCTTGAATTAGCCGGCAAAGACGGTATCGCGGACCTTGATCAGATATTATCAATTATTAAGAATAGAGGGTCAACCCCTCAATATCATGAGGCAATATTCATTCTCATAAAGGATTTCCACGAACTTGTTAAGGAGCAGACAGCTTGTTGAACATACTTGTTATTAACCTCGCAAGATTCGGGGACATTATTCAATCAGTGCCAATGATTCAGGGATTAAAGAGAAAGTATCCCGGAAGCCGTATAACTATGCTGGTAAACAACCATTTTTCACATGTATGTTCCATGATTCCTGATATCGATGATTTTGTTGAACTTGATTTTAAAAAAATCACTGAATGGCTTTTCGGGAGTCAACCTTCAATTGAAAAAACATACGGCTACCTCAGGGCATTTTTTGATAATCTGAGAAAAATCAGGTTCGATATGACCATTAATATAACACCCCATGACATTGGCATAATTTCTTCATTTCTGGCTGGAGACAGGCAGTCGTACAGGGAAAAATTATCAGACTGGTCTTTGTATTATCTTAATATAACACGTTACTGGAAAACACTGCCATTTAATGTGGTTGATCTGTTTTTAAAACTTGCAGGACTGATTCCTGAAAAGATTATTCCGAGACTGCAAATCAGCAGCAAGGCGCAATCATTTGCAGAAGAATTTCTCAGACAGGCCGGACATAATGAAAAAGACCTGCTTATAGGTTTTAATACTGGAGCCAGCACAGTTGAGAAACAATGGCCGCCCGAACATTTTATTGATCTGGCAGGCATGATAAGGAAAAATTTTAATGTCAGGGTGATTTTGTTTGGTTCAGAATCCGAGAGGGAGCTTGGAGAACATCTGACAGACAAAATGCACGGAAGCACAATTAATGCCATTGCAAAAACGAGTTTAATGGAATTAGCAGCCCTTATGGACCGGACCCGAATATTAATTACAAATGACTCCGGACCCATGCATATTGCAGCTGCCTGCAGCACCAGGCGTATAAGCCTGCACATGGGGAAAGAAAAATGCGCATCTACCGGCCCGTATGGAGAGGGACATATCGCGCTGCAACCAAAACTTGAATGCCATCCATGTAAAAACCCTGAAACATGTTCCAACAGATATTGCAGGGAGATAATATCTCCTGACCTCGTGTTTTCAATGGTAGGTCTGCTTTTAAGGGGAGAAAAAATTCTTGACAGGGAACGTATTACCCGTGAGCTGAAAAAAGCGTATGTATTCAAGTCGGTTTTTGACAGCAGGTCATTTTTAGATTTTTTTCCTGTTTGGAAAACCGAGGTAACAATTTCTGAACTATGCACAAGGTTTTGTCGTTACATGTGGGACTTTTCCCTTTCCGGCAACAGCAGCATGAGTGAGCTCGAAAGAAACACAAGAAACTCAGCTGATGATTTAATATGTATAATTGAAAAATATTATCTGACTAAGGACCTTTTTGAATTGAAGAAAAAATGGAAAAAAACTGATGCTGTGCTCAGCGAGCTGATGATGTTGACACAACAGTGTCAATCATTATCAAATGAACTTAAAAAAGCTTTGCACTATGCCGGTAACAACATTAAAACCCTGCAGAAGCTTTCAGGAAAAATTGAAATGATTGACGAACGGATCATCAGTCTGGGTGAAGCAACATATGATCTCAAACCTTTGATTAGAATGTTATGCTTTGAAAAGGAAAACATGTATGGAAATCAAATCAGTGCTTTAGTTGCGCAAACCAGTTTGATTTACAGAAACTTTCATGACCGCTGCCAGTTCTTGCGTAAAATAGGAAAAACCTTTTTTGACAGGTGTACACTCAGGCATAAAAACATGACGGACAAATTTAAAAACCGCCTTTCAGCAGAACCTATAATTAAAAGCACTCAACTTCAACCTTTAGAAAGGCTTAACGAAAAAATAGCTTAGGAGGAAAAATGAACATCATAATTAATGGAGCGTCAATTGGTGAAAACATGGAAGAAGCTGCAAATTTAGAAGATGTCCTGGTAAAATTATCCAGGGGCAAACTGCCTGAAGACCATTTGGTAGGGACTGTTAAGGTTAATGGCAGGGAGTTTTCAGAGCTTTACCCCGGCCAGTCACAAGAAGTCGTCGTTGAGAAAATAAATGATCTTGAAATCACGACTGTATCTTTAGAGAAATTTGCAGCAGCAGCAATAAACGACTGTACAGTTTTTCTTGTGCGATTAGTTGAATCAGTACAAAAGACAGCAGAACTTTTCAGAATGTCAGATGAAACTGTTGCTAATGAATATTTTGCCAAAGTTGTTGAAACTATCAGAGCATTATTACAGTTTATTGAAACTACCAGAAAAACAGTAGACTGGAATTTTCAAACATCAATGTATAACGGAAAGCCAATTCAGGAAGAGTGGGACCGGCTTTTGGAAGTAGTTGATGAACTGCATGAAATTCAGGAAGAGAGTGACTGGATATTGCTGGCTGATATTTTAGAGTATGAATTTGTTCCGGCACTTAACCGCTGGAAAGAGATCATTGGAGAAAAGGCACTGAATTATGAGAGATGTGCAAGTAATTAAACAGACTTTATGAGTAAATTATAAAATGGAAAAAAAAGGCATCATTGGAAAAAAACTTGATGAACTTTTAAGTATTACTGATAATGCCCGGTTCAGTGCTATAAAAAAAGATATTAGCAGCGTCAGCAGTTTTTTAGACAAGAGAAAAGGTTTACTTGAAACCATACGGGCTTCCTGTTCTGAGACCAGGGATATCAGCAATATAAAAGAGCGCATGGAATCAGTGTTGGAAAAAGATTTTGAACTTAAAAAAATACTGCAGGAATACAAAAAGGAAACAAAAAAGGAGATTGAAACTTTCAGAAAAGCAAAAAAACTACGGATGCGCTTTTCCGGCAAACTTAACCATGTCCCGAAATTTATTGACCGGAAGATTTAGTTTTTCTGAAGATGAAGGAAGAAATACAAGTGAAACAGTCAAAAATATTATTAATTATTTGCCTGCTGTTTTCTGTTTCTGCTTCAGCTGCTGAAAACAATGTTCATTATCAGGGATCTCTCCATGGAAGATCAATAAAAGGCTACTGTTTTATTGATAAAAACAGCAATGCAATTATGGATGATTCCGAAAAAGCAGTCGAAGGTGTTAAAATAACCCTGAAGAGACTTTTTCTGGCGGGAGTATCAAGGAAAATAAAGACAACAAAAACAGATGAGAACGGATACTATGAATTTTTGCAGCTCAGGAAGGGGCGTTACCTTGTTGATGCCAGTAGTGAGAATGAATATGTAATAACAACAGAAAACCCTGTTAAGACAAGGGTTGGCATTTTTAAAAAAAGCAGGATAATTAATTTTCAAGCCGTAGAAACAAATGATGAACTAACGTATGTCGATATTACAGCTGAACCCGGAACAATAAGCAGAGGAGCAAAATCAATATTAAAGTGGACTTCACGCCGGGCAATCAGGCTGAAAATTGACCAGGGAGTTGGTGATGTTTATCTTAATACAAGCATGAATAATTCTGTTGATAAAAAAGACAATTTTATCGTTGCAGGAACAAAATCAGAAGACAGGGATCTCCCCTGGAACAACATATCCGGAAGCATTGAAGTTTTTCCCGATAACACAACAACATACACCATAACTGCTGAAGGAGATAATGGGGAAATAGCCAGGTCATCTGTGACCATAACTGTTACTGCTGCTAAACCAGCACCTTCTGTTACTTCATCTACAACTACAATTAACACTGACGTGCCAGCTGATGAGGAAAATTCAGGCAATGGTAACGGAACATCTGGCGGGAGCGGAAATTCAGGTAGTGGCGGGACCTCTGGCAGCAGTGGAGATGACCCTGCAACAACAACTACTACAACTACAAGTGCCGCAGGCTACACGGACGACAATACCGGAGTAATTGACATTATTGATTCTGGTTTTGACAGTTCAAATGGCACAGTGGTCCATGCTGTCAGAATCAAAAACGCCCTGAATGACGTGACAGCCTTTGCTTTTGACGTAATTTATGATGATGACAAAGTCCAGTATTCCGGATTTACCGGCAGTGATTGCCTGAATAATGATTCATTAATTGATTGCCTGGAATCCGTGCCGGGGAAAATACACTGCGAGGGTTTTCAGGAAGCCAATGAAATTGTTAATCAAGGTGATAACTGTAGTCTTGTCAATCTTTATTTTTATTTTCCAGCAGAGACGTGCAAACCAGGAGGCTGCCCCGCATCACTCTGGCTCGAATCCTTAGCCCATGACTTTGAAGGATGGGGGACATCTAACGGATGTTTCTGCTGTCCGGAAGCCTGTAATGATGGTGAAATACGAACATGCTTAAAACAAAATGGGGTTTGTGAAGGTTTTTATGAAGAATGCTTAAGCCCGGGCTGGTCGGGATGTGATTATACTGAAATTTCATTTTACGAACCCGCTGAAACTTCCTGCGGGGATAATCTTGATAATGACTGTGACGGACTGACAGACTGCTTTGATACTGACTGTGCAATAGAAGCTTTATGTGCCGGGCGTGAGAACATATGTAACGATGGAATTGACAATGACAACGACAGTTTAACCGACTGTGAGGATTATGATTGTGAAGGTTATGAAATCGGCACTTGTGATACCGGAGCAACAGGTGCCTGTGCTGTTGGGACATTTAAATGCTCAGGCGGACAGAGTGTCTGTGTGCAGAACACTAATTCCGAGCCTGAACTTTGTGACAATATTGATAATGACTGTGACGGATATACTGATGAAGACTTCAATGCAGGTGAAGAATGTACTGTGGGGCTTGGCGAGTGCATGAGGACAGCTGTTTTGATATGTTCTGACAACGCTACAGGAACTGTCTGTGTCGGAGAAGAGGGCTTGCCGGAAAACGAGATATGTGATGACGGACTTGATAATGACTGTGACGGATTGACGGATTGTGCTGACTATGACTGTTTCAGCAGTCCCGGGTGTAACTTGTCCCCATCAGCTGACATCTCAAGCCCGGGTGACAGGAGCTTTTACAATCACCTTGAGGAGATTTTTTTTACCGGAACCGGAACAGATCCGGAAGATGGACAGCTTGCCGGAAATTCACTGGTCTGGAAATCCAACATAGATGGAGAATTAGGAACAGGCACGACATTCTCAACAGCCAGCCTTTCTGCAGGAATACACACTATTGTATTAACAGCAACAGATTCTATGGGTGCACAGGGCAATGACGCAGTTTCAATTACTGTTGGTATTATGGGCGGGAAAGTTTGGGAGTTTGAAACAGGTGCATACGTTGCTTATTCATCTCCTGCAGTGTCAGGAGGATATGTATATGTGGGCAGCAATGACAATAAGGTATATTGCCTTGATGCTCAGAACGGAAATAAAAAGTGGGAATTTGAAACAGGAAACCGGATAAATTCATCCCCCCTGGTATCCGGCGGAATGGTTTATATAGGGAGCAGGGACAGTAAACTTTACTGCCTGAATGCACAAAGCGGGAGTAAACACTGGGAGTTTAAAACAGGAAATCGCGTAAATTCATCACCTGCAATTAGTCCTGATGGAACAATATATGTTGGATCATGGGATTACAAACTGTATGCAATTAATTCCGATGGAACTTTTAAATGGAGTTATCAAACAGGAAGCAGAATACAGTCATCCCCGTCAATTGGACCCGATGGAACAGTATATTTTGGGTCAGATGATTACAGAATTTATGCGCTGAACCCAAACGGAACATTAAAATGGAGTTTGCAGACAGGCGGTTGTGTTTATTCATCTCCTGCAGTATCAGGAGGATATGTGTACGTGGGGTATTCCGGAAGTTATGATGATAAAGTTTATTGTATTGATGCGCAAAACGGGGATCTTATCTGGGAGTTTGAAACAGGACAGGATGTAAACAGCTCTCCTGCAGTATCAGGAGGGTATGTGTACGTGGGCAGCAATGACAATAAAGTATATTGCCTTGATGCTCAGAACGGAAATAAAAAGTGGGAATTTGAAACAGGATATTATGTTTATTCATCTCCGGCTGTGTCTGGGGGATATGTGTATGTTGGAAGCCAGGATAATATTGTTTACTGTCTGGATGCTGATAGCGGTGATCCGGTCTGGGAGTTTTCAACAGGGTATTTGATCTATTCCTCCCCGGCAGTATCAGGGGGGTATGTATACGTGGGCAGCGGTGATCACAAGGTTTACTGCATCAGGGCTGCTGATGGCGATACAGGCTCATGGCCAATGTTTCAAAACAACAGAGAAAGAACAGGGGCCAGGTAATTGACGGGGACAGGGCAATTGAATGAAACACTCTTTCAACTCAAGTCAATCTTCTCACATGTTATCACACAACTGAACCAGTTACCGCATGGCTGCAGCGGGTTCGTTTTCTGCTTTTTTAAACAATTCCCAGCCTTTTAAAATGTTTAATGCTGTTTGGAGGGGCGGGTCAACTGCCCCCGCATCCTTTTTC
Organism: Deltaproteobacteria bacterium; assembly: GCA_024276465.1. GTDB lineage: Bacteria > Desulfobacterota > WTBG01 > CAIYCZ01 > CAIRTM01 > JAJRXD01. Next base: position 16,347 of record JAJRXD010000043.1, on the reverse strand, counting down.
TTTGCTGTTGTGACTTTATCCTCAGCATTGCCCTTTTTGGCATCCCCGGTATTTTCACCTTTAAAATGATTTTTCAGATCTTTTTCCCTGATAAACTTGATTTTTTTTGATGATGGATATGAATCTGCAATATTATCCTCAACAATTATGTCTGGTGTTATCCCTTTTTCCTGAATAGACATGCGACTGGGAGTATAGTACTTTGACGTGGTTATTCTCAGTCCTGACCCGTCATTCAGCGGAAAAATAGTTTGAACAGTTCCTTTCCCGAATGTCTGGGTGCCTACGATAATCGCTCTGCCGTGATCCTTTAATGCACCAGCGACTATTTCAGATGCACTTGCGCTTCCCCCATTAACAAGAACAACAGTTGGATAATCAAATGGTTCTGCATTTTTTTCTGCATAAAACTGTAATTCCTGTTTTCTGATTCTTCCCTCAGTATAAACAATTAAACCGGAATCTAAAAACAGATCAGAAACTTTCACAGCCTGATCAAGGAGTCCTCCGGGGTTTCCCCTTAGATCAAGAATTAAACCTTTAATTGTGTGGTTGTCAGATTCAAGGTTTTTTAGAGCCTTTTTGAATTCTTTTGCAGTGTTTTCCTGAAATTGTGCCAGGCGGATGTAGGCGAATCTGTTTTCAATTAACCTTGACTTTACACTTTTAATCTTGATTTTATCTCTTATTATGGAAAATTCCTTAGGCTTTTCAAGCTCATTCCTCATGATAGTAATTTTAATTTTAGTTCCGGGTTTCCCGCGCATCTTTTTTACTGCGTCCATAAGACTCATGTTTTTTGTAATTTCCTTTTCAATCATAATAATTTTATCACCGGTTTTAATACCTGCCCGGTATGCAGGTGTATCCTCTATTGGTGACACCACGGTTAAAACACCATCCTTGATTGTGATCTCAATTCCAAGCCCTCCAAAGCTCCCCTTTGTTTCAACCTGGAGCTCTTTGTACATGTCCGGAGGCATGAATGAGGAATGGGGATCAAGATTGGAGACCATCCCCTTTATGGAATCATAAATCATTTTTTTCACATCAACCTTGTCAACATAATTTTTTTGAATGATAGTCATTACATCAGAAAATATTTTGAGGGTTTCATAGGTTTCCCTGGTTTGTGCAGCAATTCGAAAGCGACTGCCATCTACTAAGAACACAAATACTAATAATGCAATTATCGAACAAAAAGCTAATGCCGATTTTTTGACCATGTGACCTCCCTGACTGGAAATAAGATTATTCTTTTGTGTTTTGAAAATCAGGTTTTATTACCACCTTTTTTCAACCATTTCAAAGGATTCTTTGGTTTGCCATGATACCTGATTTCAAAGTACAGGCAACTTCCCTTTATGGAACTGGTATCACCGACAAGAGCGACAGTTTCGCCTTCTGAAACAAACTCCCCGACATTCTTGAAAAGTTTTGAAGCATGGGCTGACAGACTGTAGTAATTTTCTCCATGATCAATAATTATCATGTAGCCAAACCCTTTAAACCAGTCTGCAAAAATAACTTTTCCATCATAGACCGCTTTTATTTCAGTGCCCTCAGAAGCCTCAATCTCAACACCTTTTTGAAAAGTAAAAGTGTGGAGATCAGGATGTTCACGCCTTCCAAACCAGCTGATAATGTTGCCCTTGACAGGAAACATGAGCTTCCCTTTCATGCTGGAAAACTTTTTTCTCGATGATTTGAAAGTTTGTTTATCTTTTGGAAGGTGATCTATAAAAGCCTGAAGTTCTCTGGAGTGTTTTTCAAGTTCATTTAACGCTTTCAGATGCAGGGACTTTTCATGCTTTATTTTTTTTAGCAGGACAAGTTTTTTTTTCTGTGAATCTTTTATTGAGTTTCTTTTTTCAAGCAGGCTGCTTTTTGTTTTAAGGAGTTCATCCCTTTTTTTATTCAGTCTGATTTCATATTGTTTTTTTTCTTCAAGGGTATTAAGACATTACCTGAAAAGCTCATAATCACTTGAAACGATCTCCCCGAACAATTTTTCCTGTCTCAGAAAATCGTTGTAGGAATCAGCAGAAAGAAGAATCGTAAGTCCGCTTCTTCGATAGTATTTATAGAGAGATCGAAGTCTCTTTTGCAGAAGTAGATGGCTCTCACCGGCTTGCTTTTCAAGGTTTTCTATTTTAGCATGAGCCATTCTTATGTCTTTTTGAATCCTGTCAATTTTACCGGTTAATTTTTTATAGTCCCTGTTATCTTTTAAAAGCTGTTTTTCAATGCTGTTAAGTCGTGCTATAACGCGGGTTTACTTCTGCTCAACCTTTTTAAGTTTTTTTCTCCGATTCCTGATTTTTTCTGTTACATTTTCTAATTTAAGCTTTTTCTTCTGGATATTAGATTCTGTTTTTCCATAAACTGCTTTCTGAGAAATTAACGGTGTAGTTATTATGGAAAATATAAGGAAAAGCCAAAAAGAACTTTTCATCTTTAATTTTTCAATTCATCTAAACTGGTTAATGATATATAACTGCCTGCAAGGCCAAGCACAGAGCCAAGCAATAAAATGTAAAAGGTAAGAGAAGCGTCAAGAAAGACCCAGTTGCCGGAGCCAAGAAAAAAATGCAGGGATTTTATAAACCTGTCAAAAACAAAATTAACAGAAATAAAAAGAAAAAAAAGCGCAAACAAAGCACCTGCAAATCCCTGAATAACACCCTCTAAAAAAAAGGGCATCTTTATAAAGCGAGTTGTTGCTCCGACAAGCTTCATTATTTCAATTTCATCCCTGCGGTTGAACACCATCAGCTTTATTGTGTTGGACACTATAAAAAGTGTGAAAAGAAAAAGAAACCCGCCCAGGGTGAAACCTGTAATTTTCAGAATTTCAAAAAAGGTAATAAACCTTTCAAGCCATTTCTGTCCATACTCAATATCTCCAATAATTTTATTTTTCTCAATCTTTTTTACAAAAAGCTCCACCCCTTCAAGAGTTAGAAATTGCTTTTTCAGCTTAATTTCAAGGGATGAGGGCAGGGGGTTCTCTGTTAGCCCCTCAAGAATCCCGTCCTGTCCCTTAAGTGAGGCTTTGAGGATATTCATGGCATCGTCTTTTGAAACAAATTTAACAGAATCGACATCCTCAAGCAGGGCAATCTCTTTAGTTGACTTGTCTATGGATTCAGGAGTTGCATTGTCCTTCAGATAAGCTATTACCTGAAGCTTATCCACCCACCTGTTTTGAAATATTGAAAGATTCAAGACTACAAGTAGAAATGAAACAAAAATAATCAGCGTAATTGCAATGGTGGTGGCAGTAATAAAATTCAGAGGAACATTGCTTTTAATGTTATTAAGGGCAGTTTTAAATGAATAGATTGCTTTATTGAGCATGTGAAAATTCCTTTAAGTGTCCACGATCCAGATAAATTATATTTTCAGAGAATTTTTCTGCCATGCTTTTATTATGAGTAGCAATAACCACTGTGGTGCCCCTTGCATTGATGGCTCTGAAAAGTTTCATTATTTCGATTGACAGGGCAGAATCAAGATTGCCTGTTGGCTCATCAGCAAGAAGAAGTACGGGGTTGTTTATAATTGCCCTTGCAATAGCAACTCGCTGCTGTTCTCCACCTGACAGACAGGGGGGCAGCGAATCTTTTTTTTGAAGCAGTCCAACCCATTTTAAAACCTGCCAGACTTTTCTTTTTACAAATTTTCTTTTCATTCCTAAAATGTCAAGGGCAAAAGCAACATTTTCATAAACGGTTTTGCGTTTAATAAGCATAAAGTCCTGGAACACAACGCCGATTTTTCTTCTGAAGTAGGGTATAAGGGGTGGCTTAATGCGTGCTATATTAATTCCGTTTACAAGGATTTCTCCTTTGGAAGGTCTTTCAGCAGAAAATATGAGTTTTAAAAGTGTTGTTTTGCCTGCACCGCTGGGCCCTGTTATAAAAACAAACCCACCTTTGTCAATTTTTAAACTTATATCAACAAGTGCAGGGGTGTTGGTGTCGTATACTTTGGATACCTGGTGTAATTGAATCATTTCTTCAATGACTGTAATTAGTAAAAAAATTATCTGGAACAGTTGAAGTAACGACCAAAAATATCATATCAACCGTGTTTAAGCAAGATAAATGAAAATTCATTAAAGACTGTTCAGTATTTTCTCAGGAGCAACAGCGCCTTTCCTGACAACAGCAAAAGGATGATTTGACACATCGATTATAGTGGACGGGAGACCTCCGGGGGTTTTTCCAGCATCTATAATGACGTCAACTGAATCTAAAAGTACAGAAGGTATTTCATCAATGCTGGTCGGGCTTTTGCCGCCGGTAATGTTAGCGCTTGTTGATGTAAGAGGGTGCTTTAAAAACAAAAGCAGCTTTTGTGCAACAGGGTTGCTTGAGATCCTGCATCCGACTTTTCCGGTATTTCCGGTAACAAGCTGGGAAAGCTTCGGTGACACGGAAAATAAAAGTGTCAGCGGGCCGGGCCAGAATTTTTCAGCAATAGCTAATGCAGAATCTGAAACATTGCTTGAAAGCTTTTTCAGGTCAGAGAGTTCCTGAATCAGAAGAAGAAGTGGAGTTTGTGGTTTTCTTTTCTTGATCTTGAAAATACGTTCTAATGCTTTTTCATCAGAATATATCGCACCCAGTCCATAGAATGTTTCAGTCGGATAGATTATCAGTTTACCTTTAGTTAAAAGTTTTGAGGCCTCCTGAATCAACCTATAATCAGGGGTTTCAGGGACAATCTTAATAATATCAGGCATGGTTTTTGAGTGTCAAGAGATTCTTAACTCATAATTCCTGTTCAGCATATTGTGCAGTTAAAACCTGACAGATACTATTGGGACAATGTTTTCTATCTGTCAGCTTTTAACTTTTCTCTTAGTTTATTATCTTTTTCCTCAACACTCATTCCCATATTTTTTCTATAGGCATCAAGCTTCTCATTTATTTCGGAATGTTTAAGTGAGAGAATTTGTGCTGCAAAAACAGCAGCATTTCTGGCACCACCTTTTCCAATAGCCATTGTTGCAACAGGAACACCAGCAGGCATCTGAACCGTGGACAAAAGAGAGTCAAGACCGTTTAAAGGCGATGAATCAATAGGAACGCCAATAACAGGCAGTGTTGTTCCTGAAGCAATTACACCTGCAAGATGGGCAGCCCATCCAGCTCCTGCAATTATAACCTCCATACCCCGGTCACGTGCATTTCTTGAAAATTGCGATGTTTTTTCAGGTGTCCTGTGTGCTGAAGCTATGGTAACCTCATACTTGATGGAAAAAGAATCAAGAACTTTTAATGCTTCTTCCATTACCGGAAAGTCAGAATCACTTCCCATTACAATTCCAACAAGTGGTTTATTCATAATACTTTTTCTCCATGAAATCTGTTTTAGCTACCCGGCAATCTTCTGCCTGCATACAGTTTATAATGTACTGCATCTTGTTTTCAAGAAAAAAATTGCAGGCAGAGATTTGTGTCTGATGGGAATAAGTGAAATGCTGCTGAACTTACTGTCTTTATTTGAAAAACAGGTCAGCATGGAACTCTTGTTCATAAATTCGTGACGTATCTCATGGCATTTTTCACCGCCCACTCAAGTTGCTCGTTCGACGCTGAAAGCGCTGAGAAAAGCAATATTTATTTTGCGGTACTTTTGGCCCGCTCAAAAAGCATGAAAATTACCGGGATCACGACCAGGGTCAGCAGCGTGGCAGCCAGGATACCTCCTATAACTGCGGTTGCCAGAGGTGAAAACCTTTCAGATCCTACAGCCAGCTCCATGGCTAACGGGATCATTCCTGCCACATCGGTCATTGCAGTCATCATTATGGGTCTGTACCGGACTGATACTGCCTGTATAATTGCTGTGACAAGTTCTTCTCCCTCTTCTGTGCGCCGTAATATATAGTCAACAAGCACTATACTGTTGTTTACTACAGTACCGGTAAGCAAAATAATGCCCAGCATTGCCGGCATGGAAAGATATTTGCCAGCTACAAGAAGTCCTGCTGCTACTCCTATAAACTGCAGAGGAATTGCGGCCATTATTGTAAAAGGATGCTTAAATGAGCGAAACTGTGAAACCAGAACAAGATAAACAGCCATAATTCCCAATGCCAGGGCCCTCAGCATTCGCATGCGGGCTTCCTGAAAATCCCGTTGCTCTCCTGTAATGTCAATATGATAATCATGTGGGAAACTCATATCAGCAACTGATTTTTTCAGATCAGCAACAATATCAGAAAGAGGCCTGCCTCTATGATGTCCCAATACATCCAGGGTTTGCTGATAATCCTCACGGGTGACAATCTGTGGCCCAAGGCTTTGTTCAAATGTTACTATTTCCCTCAGGGGCACATGGTCACCGGCAGGGCTCTTCAGAACCAGGTTTTCCAGATCCTCTATGGTAAAACGGTCTTTTAGTGCATAACGCAGGAAAAGATCAAGATCCCGGTAGCGAACCTGACGGTAGGGTGTAACCTTTCTGCCCTCCATAGCCTGGTAGACAGTTTCTGAAAGGTCCCTGCCTGTAAATCCTAATTCAATTGCACGTTTTTCATCAATCAGTGCTCTGATTTCAGGGGTGTTTAACCCCCAGTTTTTATAAACATTATTAAGTCCGGGGATTGTCTGCATGCGTTTTAAGACCTTGCTGCCCAGTAAATCCAGCACATCAAGGTCAGGACCGCTCAGACGCACATCAACTGGAGCAGCAGTAGTTGCACGTGCAGTTCCACCCTTCTCTCTTGTTATATGCAGCGTAAGACCCGGGAGTTCATTCATAAATGACTGGAGATGATCCATTATTTCCCATAATGTAATTGTGCGCTCAGTACGCGGGGTAAGATTAACAGTAATCAGAGCCTGATTTACCCCCATGGCACCACGACCGCCAAGATAGTGTGCGCCTGGCTCAAAACCAATTTGTGTGCTGACTGTCACGACCTCTGGCTCTTTCATCAGTTTTTTTTCAACGGCAATTACTGTTTGAAGTGTCTGTTTCAATGGAGTTCCAGGGATTACATCAATGCTTATCTGAAAGTTGCCGGAATCAAAACGTGGTAACATTTCGCTGCCAAGAAAAAGCATAAGGCGCATGCTTAAAATCAGCAGCAGCACTGCTGCAGTCAGTGTAATCGCGCAGTGGTGCAGGGCCCATTTCAGTAGATTTATATAACCGCTTTTTAACAAATCCATAAAGACGGTAAAGGGTGATATGATTATGCTGAGCCTGCTTTCCTTTTTTGCTTCCGGACTGAGCCATAGCGCAGCTAACAGAGGCAGAAGAGTTACAGATATAAGAAATGACGAGATTAGAGCAAAACAGAGTGTCCATGCCAGGGGTCCGAAAAGCCTGCCAACAAAGCCACCAAGGTACATTAGCGGAACAAGCACTGATATTGTTGTTACAGTGCCGGCAAGGTCAGCTAAAAAGATTTCCCCTGTTCCTTCTATGGCAGCTCTAACAGCTGTTTTGCCCGGTTTCATGAGATGGTGATGGATATTTTCCAGAACCACAATTCCATCATCTACCAGAAGGCCTATTGAAAGAATAATAGCAGACATGGTTATCATGTTAAGGTCTATGTCTGAAAGCCACATGAGCATAAAGGTCATAAGAAAAGAAACAGGAATTGAAATTGATATTATAGCTGCCTGGCGAAGATGGCCCATAAACAGAAAAACCACCACAATGGTAAGGATAATTGCTACAACTACAGAGGAGGTCATGTTGTTAATAACGAGCTCTGTAAACTGTGCGTCATCATCAGCAATGGAAAACCGAAGCGAGGGAAAATCCTGGCTGGTTTTGTTGAGGATTGTGCGAACTGCGGAAGCTACTTTCAGGGTGTTTGATTCATCTTGTTTAAAAATCTGTATGGCAATTGCTGGTTTGCCGTTGAAGTGGTAGGCAGAGCGCGCTTCTTTTTCAGTTTCAGAAACATCTGCAACATCCCTGATGCACACAATGTTGTCCCCGTTACGAAGCAGGACTATTTTGGCAGCATCATCCGGGCAGGACAAAGGTTCGTCAAAGCGCACCACAGACTCAAGCATTCCCACATTAATGCGTCCGCCTGATTCTGACAGATTCCAGTTTTCAAGGGCTGCAGCCACCTGCTGTATTGTGATGCCATAAGCAAAAAGCCTGTCACGGTGTACAGCGATTTCCAGCTGCCGTTGATGGCCTCCGAAAACGTCAATGGCAGCCACACCCTCAACCAGTTGCAAACGATCACGAACAGTGTTGTCAGCAAGTTCCCGAACCTGTGAAAGTGAGAGGGTAGGGCTGGAGACAGCAATGGTGATAACAGGTTTGTCGGATGATGAAAACTGCATGACCTGCGGCTCACGGATCAACTCGGGCAGTTTGTCTCGAGTGCGGCTGATAGCATTTTGAACATCTACAGCAGCTTCTTCCACCCGCCTGTTGTAGGAAAACTCGATTTTAACTACTGACAGGCCCATCTGACTGGTTGAACTTACACGTACTGCACCATCAATTCCGCCAAACTCTTCTTCCATTGGTTTGCTCAGATTTTTTGCCACATCAACGGCTGCAACTCCGGGGTAGGCAGTTATCACTGTCACAACAGGAGGGTCAGTATCAGGGAAAAGACGAACCGGGAGCGAAAACCTCGCAGTTACACCTAATATGATTACAGCTATCACTGCTGCAAATATGGTGTAGCGGTGCTGAATGGATAAATGTGCCCAGTTCATGGACCTGCTCCCCAGTTGTTGCGCTGTTTTACCCTGGTTCCATTCTGCAGCCTCGGGTCAGGAGTTGTGACAACTGTTTCATCAGGCTTGAGGCCGGATAAAATCATGACTGACTTATCACGGGATTTCCCGATGGTTACCGGACGCCAGAATGCAATATTGTTTTCAACGACATATACTCCTCTGCCTTTTTTCTGGATTCGTATTGATGAAGCAGGCAAAACAATGGCCTGTTCAAATCTGTTCAGAGTTACCATGGCCTCTGCTGCCATGCCCGGCATAAGCCCTTCAGTCTGCTGTTGTTGTGGAAAAATAAGCTCAAAGGTTGCATTGCGGGTTGTTAAATCCAGAGCAGGATAAATATGATCTATGTGTCCGGTAATTTTTTTGTTAGTATATGACACAACCAGAACATCCATGCCCACTTTGATCTCTTCATGGTCTTTTTGGGGAACAGAAAATACAGCCTTCAGAAAACGTGTTGATACAATGTCCAGAAGTATTTTTCCTGGAATTGCTGTTTCGCCTTCCTCTGTGAAAAGCTTTTGTACTGTACCGCTGAAAGGTGCATGAATAAGTGCATACTGAAGTCTGGTGCGTGCAGTTTCAAGGGCATATTTATCTGACATCAAAGAAGCTTTTAAAGAATTAACCATATGTCGGCTTTCATCCCGCTTTTGAGGAGCAATGGCCTTTGCCTCAAGCAGCTTCTCATCCCGGTTTGCCTGCAGCATCCAGTAATTTAAATCAGCCTCAATACTGCTTACCATTGCCTTAAGACGTTCAATTTCATCACGCAGTTCCTTATCATCCAGCATAATCAGCAAAGCCCCTTTTTCAACTTTTTCACCTGCGCGGTAAAATATTTCTTTCACCTGAGCGTTTAACCTTGATGAAATCAAAGATCTGCGGGCAGATTCAATGGTGCCTGTATAGCTCCTTACAATGGAAAAAGGAGCTGTTTTAAGCTTTATTGTCTCAACAGGCAGCGGAGGCTGGGCTGCAAGTTGAAGTGGCCTTAACCTGTTGAAGACACGATACGCTGCAAAAGCTATTACCAGGGCTATAAAAAACAGAAGCACTACAGCAGACAGTTTTTTTTGTAACCTGTTCAACTTGTATTTCCCTCTGTTGCGGTCTGACGTTTTCATACTGTTTCCTTCATACTTCTATGGTGGTGTTTTGCCTGAGATTGCAGGCAGGCAGTTTTACTCTGGATCATCCTTTTTAAGTGAATAACTGTTCACTTTACAGGCTGAGTTTTCCTCACCTTGTTTGAGTTAAACTAACATCAAATTTACCTGAACCTGATCTGAAAATAATGCTGAATTTTTACTGATCTGTTAAAATAGCGGTTTTGAACAGAAGCCATGCATCTTCAGAGTGACGAACCAGATCAAAGGCTCCGTCAGTCAGTTTCCATACAATAACTGCCGGCAAAATTATTCCCATGAACATAAGAGCTGTGGTTTTTGGGTCCACCTCTTTTCTCAAGCTTCCGGATTTTTGACCTTTCAGAACAATTTTTTCAATTTCTCCAATATAACCGGTTATTATATTTCTCACGCTGTTTTTTCGGTATGAGGAGCCGCTGTAAATGCTTTCCGAAAAAACAATATGGGGGATGGCACGGTTTACTGAAATAAGCTTAATATGGAGCTTCAGGAGCATGCGGAGCTGCTCTGCAGAATCTGATGTTTTTTTTTGGACAAGTTTTACATTTTCAAATAATTTTTCCCCGATCAGGTCCAATGTTGCATCCAGAACATCATTTTTGCTTTTAAAATGGCGATATATGCCGGAGGGAACAAGCCCAACCTGCCTGGCCAATGCTGCAATGCTCAAAGCATCCACCCCGCAGGTTCCCATTAAATCGAGTGCTGCCTCTGAAATCTGTTTTTGTCTGATTTGTGTCTCAAGCTTTTGTGTAGCCAAAAGATACCCCTGTCTGTCTGTGTTCTGTGATGTGAATCTCTATTCACATTGTAGAATATCTCTTTCTGGTTGTCAAGCTGTAAATAACAGAAAAAATGATAACTATGAATAAGATTTTACTTAAACGTGCAAATTAATGACTATAAACTATTACAAACCTAACATGTTGATATTACAATGCAGATAAAAAGAAATTGACATATTGAAATAATAATATACAATATATATGTACATGTACAACATATTGTCATTTATTTATGGTTTCGAAAATTCGAGAAACCCTGCATCCAGTATTAATGGTACTGTCAAAAGTCAAAGGAGAAACTATGAAAGCAATTTCATATACTGCTGCCCGTCAAAATCTGGCTGAAACCATGAAAAAGGTGTGCGAAGATCACAATCCTGTAATCATTACACGCAAACAAAATGAAGCTGTTGTCATGATTTCTCTGGATGATTACGAAGCAATGAATGAAACTGCGTATCTGCTCCAGAGCCCCCGGAATGCAAAACGCCTGCTTGAGTCCATCGAGGAACTGGAAGCAGGCAAGGGCACTGAACGTGAGCTTGTTGAATGAAACTGATATTCTCGGAACATGCCTGGGAAGATTATCTCTACTGGCAGCGAACAGACAGGAAGATACTCAAGCGTGTAAACGAACTGATCAAGGATATTCAGAAAAACAGGTGTGATGGAATCGGAAAACCTGAGCCGCTTAAGCATAATCTCTCGGGCTACTGGTCCAGGCGAATTACAGGCGAGCATCGACTTGTATACAAGATCGTTGATGCCGGGATCATATTAGCTCAGTTGCGGTATCATTATTAATAACAAGCTGGAAAAAATTGCCAGTTTATATCTATTCTTTCTCAACAATAAGCAGAATCAGTCCGCAGTCAGGGCACTCAATTGCATCAGCACCCACCGGGCAACTACAGGCCGGGCATTTTCCCTGAGTGATCAATTCCTTTGAAGCTTTGATTTCCGGATGAATCTCCATGCAATGTTTCTCAATTTGTTCCCTGGCCTTTTCAAGATATTGTGATGATACCAGCAGGCGGTATGTATCCCCACAACATCCTTTGTTGCAGCCGGCATCTGTATTAACAACACAGGGAATCTCTGAGTCAATAAGAACATTAAAAAGTTCATCAATCCACTTTGAGCTGCCTTCAGTTACTACAACCGAATTTACATGTTCATTATCAATACGCTGCTTCTTTTCCACCTGCACTGCTTTTGTTTCCTCAGGCGACAGAAGAAGAGCGCCACAGTCCGCACAGCACTCTATATGCTGAAAATACTCAGTCAGGCAGTTAGGACATATTTTTATCTGTGACATAGTACTTCGTATTATATCAGAGTTCAGTTAATGATCAAACAGTTTATTATATATTTTACTCCTGTCAGAGAATCACAATAGAAATTCCTCAAAAAAACATTAATTTTATTATTAATAAATCCGAAGCAAATTATCAGTTTTCACCCAAATCTACAGATACGCCTTCATTGGCTGGAATCTGCAAAATATCCGGAGGGCAAACAGCATAAAACAACTGCTCTCAACAACCCCAAGCTAAGATGTATTAGCCTGTAGTCATGCCCCTGGGAGATGCAACAGGGTTTTAAATATTTTTTGTACTGCGTCTCTATTTGCGTTAAATGCTTGATTAAAACACATTATTGATCGCGCCAGCCCATGAGAACACCCATGAAAGATTTTTTATTTGAGTTTAAAACAATGCTGCATTTAGTTTTAATGTCAGATTATTTATTTATAAAAACCAGAAAAGGAGTATTTCTCATGACTATAAAAAGAGAAGTTTCAAGCATGTTTTTTGCTGGTTTAACCGTTTTTTTGCTGGGAATTTTCTGCTTTCAGTCCTCGTTGTGCACTGCACAGCAGAAGGGACCTGTCGCTGCTGAATACGGGGTCGTACTTAATCTTTCAGGAAAACAGAGAATGCTCACCCAGAAAATGAGCAAGGAGATCATGCTGGTCGTTCTTGGCGTAGACGCCCAAAACAACCTGAAGAACCTGAAAAAGACTTCCGCCTTATTTGACAAAACCCTGAAGGGCCTGCGTGACGGCGACAAGGAGCTCAGGCTGCCCCCCACTATCAGCAAAAGGATTCGCAAACAGCTTGATAAAATAAAAGTTCTCTGGGACGATTTTAACAGGGTAATCAAAGATATTCTCAACAACAAAAAGGTTACAAAAGAACAGGTCGACATAATAGCCGCAAACAACCTGCCCTTACTCAAACAGATGAACAGATGTGTCAAGCTGTACGAAAAAGACGCCAGCACAGCGGGTTTGAAAGCCGACCCGGGCCTGGCTGTTACAATCAACCTGGCCGGCAAGCAGAGAATGCTCACCCAGAAAATGAGCAAGGAGTTTCTTCTGACAGCCTACGGGCATGATGTCGAAAACAACAAACTTAATCTTCTTGAAACATACACGCTTTTTGAGCGTACGCTCAAGGGACTCCTTGACGGGGATGAAACGCTGGACCTGCCGGGCACAAAAAATGAAAAAATTCGTGAACAGCTTGCCGTGGTGCAGAAGTTATGGGCAGTGTTCAAACCCCTGGTAACCTTCGCCGTTGATCCGAAAACCGGGGAAATCCCCAGGGATAAGGTCGAAGCACTTGCCGCATCCAACCTGCCCCTTTTAAAAGAGATGAACAAGGCTGTTGGCATGTACGAAAAGGAAGCCGGGGAGAATAGTAACTGATTGCGCTCACAAGCATTGGATAAAGGGTTTTGCTGTGATGCTGGTGAAAAAAGCGTGCTTCTGTTTTGTTAAAGATACAGCACCGGCCATTAAAGAACGGTTCACATACGGAGGAACATAAGATGAAGATTAAAGATAAGCTGGTTGCAACCACGATTAAAGCCAAGCTGCTGGGCAGCGGCATATTCATGAGCATACTGCTGGTATGTATTCTCGCTTTAACCCTTTATTTCTTTAATCGCATGCATAACGGTTTTCAGCAGATTGTTCAGAAGGCAGGCAGCGGCGTGGAAAATTCGCAAACCGCTGAAACGAAAATTACCAGAGCATACGGAAACCTGGTCATGACAGCAGATAAAATGTCTATGATAGCCGATGACATCAAAAAAACAAATATGACCATTAAAATAACCGAAAGGAAAATCAAAAACATATCCGCGACATTAACAGATCTGACAAAAGTTGTGGAGAGGGTCTATAATAAACTGCCCGATGGTGACGCAAAGGATTCTCTTGAAGATATAGCAGATGATGCTGTTGATCTTCAGGAGACCACCAAGCGTGAAGCTTTAGTTGGCCTGGCTGCTTCTGTAAAAAAAATGGACCAATTTACCCGGGACATTTCCGCAGAAATAAAAACATTACAGGCTTTATCGACGCAATTGAATCTGAGCAGAAATTTAAGTAAAAGCGTAAGCACCGCAAATATTGAAATTCAGAATTTGTCCGCTATGTTCCTCGACACCATCAGCGGCAGCAGAAACATCCTTGCCATGATCCTGATTTTTACAGCTGCAGCCGTACTCGTATCCGCATTTATTTTTGCACGGGTAATAACCAGACCGATAGCTGAAGTTGTAGATTTTGCAAAAAAGATGGCTGCAGGAGATTTATCGGCAGAAGTTCACATTAACAGCAAGGATGAAATTGCACTGATGGCGGACGATCTCAATCACGCTGCCGGCAACCTGCTAACCATCGTCAGAGAGCTGGACGATACAACCAATACCCTGTCAAACTCATCAAATGAAATGTCATCTGTTTCAACTCAAATGGCTTCAAATGCTGAAAAAATGACATTACAGTCTGATACTGTTGCTGCGGCAACAGAACAGATAAGCTCAAGTGTTGGAACAGTGGCGTCCGCTGCTGGTGAGGCCAGTGCATCTGCTTCAAACATAGCAGGCATGACCGAAAAGATGTCTTCCACTTTTGTAAACATTGGGGGCCTGGCTCGAAAGTCCTCTGAAAACGTCAGCAGCATGGCTCATTCAAGCGAGGAGATATCCACTGGTATCAGCAATATCTCCGCAGCAATAGAGGAAATGACATCCTCCCTGAATGAGATTGCCAAGAACACGTCTCAGGCAAGCAGTATATCCAGGCAGGCAAACCATCGCTCTGATGAGATCAGCAAAGGGATGCAAAAGCTTTCTGATGCTTCCAAAAAGATTGGCAAAGTTGTGGATGTTATCAAAGATATTGCTGACCAGACAAACATGCTTGCTCTGAATGCAACCATAGAGGCTGCCGGTGCAGGTGAGGCAGGCAAGGGTTTTGCAGTTGTAGCAGGTGAGGTAAAGGAGCTCGCAAAGCAGTCGGCTGAGGCCACTGACGAGATAGCCGGTCAGATTCAGGAGATACAGAAAAGCTCAGAGGAAGCATTGTCCGGGATAGATGAGATCAGCAAGGTGATCGGAGAAATTGCACAAATAAACGAAACCATTGCAACGTCTGTTAACGAGCAGAACTCTACGGCAGGTGAAATATCAATGACCATAGCTGGCAATGCCAGCACAGTGAAGGATGTATCAAACAGTGCCATGGAATCGGCAAAACTTGTAAATGATATTGCAAAATCAATAGATGCGGCATCAACGACAGCCGAAGAAGTGGCAAAGCAGGTAAATGAACTTTCAGGCGGGGTAAAGGAAGTTGCCAAGGCTTCCGGAGAAGCAGCTATGGGTGTACAGGATATATCAAAGAACATTCAGGGGATCAACAAGGCGGCAAAACAGACAGCAACCGGGGCTCAGCAGACCAGCAAATCCTCAAAGGAGCTGTCAAAGATGGCAACAACGCTTACTAAAATCATGGGCGGATTTAAAACCTGTGGCATGGGCAGGGAAAGAAGCTGTTCTGTAAAACTGAAATACTTATGTTGAACAAATTTGAAACTAAAAAAGAATTAAGAGAAGAATTAGAAGCTTTTCTGGATAAAAACCCGCATTTGAGGAAATTTCAGAAAGAGCTGGACAATAAACGTAAAAGCGCAGGGAACAGTGAAAACAGGCTGATAATAATGAACCAGTTGATGACAGATAAATTTCATGAATTAAATGAAGTGCTTCGGAATTTCACCTCATCCATGAAGAAAATAAACTGGTCAGGTAAACAGTGAGAAAAACAGACCAGACCAGGTTCAGAGGATAGAGGTTTTTAAGATGCACTTAAGCCAACAAAAATAAAAGATCTTTTCATTTTACATTCCTCCTCTTTGCAAAACAATTTATTACGATTAATGACTTTTTAAACAAATACAGTCTTTACTGCATTGACAATTAATAAATAATCCTTTATTTTTGTAAGAGACAAAACAAAACCCCACCGCGTTAAACAAAAAAGGTTATGGCTGCCCATAGCTGTTATATTCAGTTGTTGGTAGCCGCAGGTCGAAAATCCCGGGCTCTGTCTCAGGGCTTCAGTCTGCGTTAAGTTCACAGGACCCAGGCAAAAAAGGAGTGAATTTATAGAATAAGGCGGAAAAAAAATGTCACAAAATGATTTCTGTTTTCAACACGAGCTATCTGATCACAAAGCAATTAAGTTCATCATTCTGCTTGTTATGTGTGTTGTTTCGATAAGCAGTGCTGTTGCTGCTACGCCGCATTCAAAGCTTACAGCACCAGATGATGCAGCTGCTGATAGTGGTTTCGGCTTTTCTGTATCAATATCAG
>JAJRXD010000042.1 GCA_024276465.1 Deltaproteobacteria bacterium | reverse complement strand
TAGAGCATAATGTCCATCTCGGGTATGCCGTCATTGTCCGCAAACCCGGAATGATCAATTTTGCCGGTTGTTTTACCTGTTGACGGGTTTACTATTAAAAGAAAGGGCTCCTCGTAAAGGGTTATGTATGCCTTGGAGTTGTTGATGAGTAAAAAATCGTGAGGATTTGTGCCGCTTCCAACAGAAAACTGAATAATGGGATTGTGAAGGTTGTCTTTATGGAAAACAGTGATATTATCGCCATGCCAACGTTCTATAACATAAATTTTATCTTCAAAAAAACGCGCAACAGCATCACTGTAAATGGTTCCTGATTCATGTTGTGCCTGCTGACTCGAGATATTCAAAGAGGCGTATCCGCCGGTTTCATAGTCAGAAGTAATAATAAATATCTCATCTACTGAACAACGCGCAGCAGGGATGTTGCAAACAAACAGCCCTAAGAAAACCAGCACAAAATATTTAAACTTGCTCTTTGTTTTTTCAATAAAAAAACCCTCAAACGCTGAAATGGTTTGAGGGTTGCACACGGCTTTCATCTTAATCCTCCCCATTTTCCTCGAAATGGATAAACGAGTTGCTTTTTATACGGCCAGGTTTTCTGACTTCCCCGCCCTTTTGACCGCCTTCCCATTCTTGTTAATCAGAACAGTGGCATCAATGGCCAAAGGGTTCCCTTTTTGCTGTTGGCAAAAAGGGCGGGGTTACAGCGGCGGGACCATGATGGATTTTCACCATCTTCCCTGGTACATCCAGTAAAGGATATCCGTATAAATCTTATTTAAAAAACTTGGAGGAGATGATACACTCTTAACTGCTGCCTGTCAATTGTTTTTTTAAGAGTGTCATTTAAGAGCAGAACGCGTTTATCCAAACAATCAGGTTTTTCGTTCAGCCACTACATTAAGACAAAAAAGGAGTCCGGGAATCATGAAAAAGTACAGCTTTATTTTAATCTCAGGTTTATTTGTATTTGTGTTAGGGTGTGCTTCCAAACCTCCTGTTCGGGAAGTAATTTCCACAAACTCCGCCCCTGCTGCCATAGGCCCGTATTCCCAGGCCATTCGTGCTGGAAACATCCTTTATCTTGCAGGACAGATTGCAATTAATCCTGAGACAGGCAGGTTTGTGAAAGGTGGAATTGAAGAACAGACCCGTCAGGTTTTAAACAATATCAGAGCTGTTCTTCATGCTGCAGGATTATTCATGACAGATGTTGTGCAATGTCAGGTGTTTCTTTCTGATCTTAATAATTATTCTGCAATGAATAAAATTTATTCTTCCTATTTCCAGGAGGGACCACCAGCACGTGCTGCTGTGGAAGTTGCCCGCCTGCCGAAAGATGCCCTGATTGAAATTATGGTAACAGCTGTGAAGTCGAGGTAATTCCGACTTTCATGCCCGGCACACCGCAGACTCCAACAGAAACGCAAAGGCAACAGGATATTGGCTGCTTCGGGAATCACCTCACCTGTTCTCTAAAACCCTGCGGATTTTCAACGCTAATTCATTCCTGTTAACAGGCTTCATAATAACTTCCCTGATGCCTGCAGATTCGGCTTTTTCAGTTAATTCCGGGTCGCTGAAACCAGTACACAGAATAACAGGCATATCAGGTCTGATGCTCACAATCTGTTCTGCCAGACCGTATCCTGTCATTTGAGGCATTGTCTGATCAGTAATAACAATATCAAATTTGTCAGGTTCGGTTTTGAATATTTCCAGAGCCCGCACACTGCTTTTTTCGGCAACAACATTATATCCAAGAGATTCAAGCATCCTTTTCCCAAGACTTACCAGTACCTCCTCATCATCAACAAACAGCACACATTCTGTTCCAGGTGGAACCGGTTCTTTCATTTCCTGCTGGTCTGCTGCTTTCTCCTCTCCGGCACGTGGCAACAGAATCTCAAAAGTGGCTCCTTTGCCGGGCGCATTTTGAAGGGTTATGGCCCCCCCATGGCTCTTAACAATTCCGTGTACTACAGAAAGACCCATGCCTGTTCCTTTGTCCGTGCCTTTTGTCGTGAAGAAAGGATCAAAAATACGGCCTGCCAGTTGCGGGTCGATACCAGTGCCAGTATCACTAACCGTCAATTTCACATGTGGGCCTGGTTTCAAATCAGGATTAACTGCAGCATCTTCTGGAGCAATATCTGCCGGATACAAACCAACCTTAAGCTCTCCGCCCTTTTTTTCCATTGCATGGGCAGCATTGGTGCACAGGTTCATGATTACCTGATGAATCTGCGTTGGGTCTGTCAAAACCATGCCACACCTGTTATTAATATCCTGCTTTATCTCAATGTTGGTGGGCAGGGAAGCCCGAAGCAGCTTTACTGCTTCCTCAATTACAAGGTGCAGTTGCAATGGTTTGAGATCCTGATCGCTTTTTCGGCTGAATGAAAGAATTTGTTTAACCAGGTCCCTGGCCCGTGTGCTCGATCTGAAAATCTGTTCAAGATTTTCCTTAACAGGACTGTTGTCAGGCACATCGGCAAGTGACATTTCCGTGTACCCCA
This sequence comes from Deltaproteobacteria bacterium, assembly GCA_024276465.1. Lineage (GTDB taxonomy): Bacteria > Desulfobacterota > WTBG01 > CAIYCZ01 > CAIRTM01 > JAJRXD01. The sequence continues at coordinate 4,441 of JAJRXD010000042.1, read as the reverse complement.
TGATTGCTGCAAGAATATTATTAAAATCATGGGCAATCCCACTGGCAAGCGTGCCAATAGCCTCCATTTTCTGGGACTGCTGCAATTGCTGATGGATCTTTTTTCGCTCGGAAACATCTCTTATAATAGTGACCCCTTCACTGAAACAGCCTTTTTCATCCTTGATCATTGTCGTTGTGCCTTCTACATCAACCGCCCTGCCATCCCTGGTCCTGATAGAGGAGTCAAAAAAAGCAAAACCTTTTTCAAAAAGTTCGTTAATTGTCCGGAGGGCTTTTTCTCTGGAATTAGCATCTCTGTCTGCAAGCATGGAAACATGATTCCCGATCAGCTGCTGCCTGCTTAATCCATATATCCGTTCAACAGCAGTATTGGCAGAAAGAACAGTTCCTTTTTTGTCAGTAACAAGTATACCATCCATGCTGCTTTCAAACACCTTTTCCAGGAAATCCCTTGCATCCCTGATCTCCTTTGCTGCTTTTTTTCTGCAGGTAATATCCCTCACTGACCATACAGACCCTATAACAGCTTCTTTCTCATCCCGCAAAACAGCTATGTTTTCCTCAACCGGAACCACTTTGCCGTCTTTGCGCAGATAAAAAAGTTCCCTGTTGGATATTTTTTCGTTCTTTAATAATTTTGCCTGTATTTTCTTTGAGCTATCTATAAAGTCTTCATCTATCTGAACTGTCTCACCGCTGGTGGAGGTGTATTCTCCTCCCTCTCTTGGAATTAGTTCAGACATTGGCTTTCCTGACAATTCCTCTTCCTTATAACCAACCAGATTGACAAATGCCCTGTTAGTCCTGGTAATAAATCCTTTGTTAGTAACAATTATACAGTCCAGAGAACTCTCTATAATATTATCCAGATACTTTTTTGCTTCTTTCATCTCATCTTCTGTCTGCCCGTGGTCTGTTATCTCTTTGCGAAGTTCTACTGTACGCGTTGCTATGGTCTCTTCAAGGCGGTCTTTGAATTTTTTAAGCTCTGAATCCCTGTCCCAGCTTTTACATGAATTGTGGGCTAACTGATAAATTTCATCTTCAAAGAAGGGTTTGCGAACATATAACAGGTTGTGTCCAACTGCTTCCTGAAGTTCACCAATTGTATGATCAGCACAGGCAGTCACGATTATAATATATACACGATCATCAAGCTGCCGTATCTGCTGAGCAGTTTCAAGGCCATCCCATACAGGGGGCATGCCCATGTCAATAAACACTGCTGCAAAAGGCATTTCATCATCCAGAGCCTTTTTGAACAGCTCAAAACCCTCCTGCCCCTGTCCGGCAAGAATCAAGTCATAATTTTCCAGGGATGCTTTATTGTTTTTCCCTGCCAGCTTATCTAACCGTTCAATTGGCTCTTTTTCAGGAGAAAGGATGTTCTTATAGGTCACTAACGTCTCTTTGTCATCATCTATGACAAGTATTCTCCTGTTTTCTTTAATGTCTTTATCTGCACCCATAATGAATTAAAACCCCTTTTAATACTGATTCTGTTTTACAGTCAGTGCTTTTATTCCTGTTGGCATTTGTGCTTTTTTCGCTATCAATCATCGACACAATTATTCTTCTTCTTTATTATTCTTTAAAATATGGGAATTTTTTTACAATATTTTGTCTTGTTAATTTTTGCACAATACAGGAAAAATTTTATTTGACTAAAAAAGCGTTACTCTTTATAAGATTAGATGTGGGGAGAAGCCGGACAGGGATAAATAAACATATCCGGGCTTTAAAGTTTGATAAAGCTGTAAAAAGCTCTGAAAATAAGGCCTGCGGGGTCCTGCTCTGAAAAAATACTGATCATTCGGGGAAAGACTTCCAACAAAGCCATCAAGTTTAATTTCACCCAAGGGAGGAGATAACGTGAGAATTCAAGCAACAAAAATCAGCAGGTTTATTTATGCAGCAGGCATTCTTCTGCCTTTTGTCTGTTTAATAAACATTACTCAGGCGTATTCAAATGACACTGACAGTTTGGGAACTGTAAAATCTCTTCTGCGTGCCTCTGGCATTAAAGCTGAAATGATAAAACTTCAGCGTTCCGATGGTTTTTCAAAAGCTGTATTTATTGAAGGCCCACAGAAAATCCCTTTAATTATAGGCTTCAATCAGGACAAAGCAGATGGTGCTGTATCTTTTCTTATTTCCATTGATGGGGAGGAAGAGGTTATCAGTGTGAATAATGATGGTTCTTTTGAAACTGATACTGTGGAAAGTTCTGACCTGGCTGCACAACTGTGCATTATCAATGCTGTCTTCAATATGTTGATTTCGGTCGAGAATTGTGACAATGACAATCTCTGTGTTGCTACAAGCATATTTACTTTTGTAATTGAAATTATTTCATGTTCAAATACCCAGATTTAACACGGAATTATTGTTGTTGCAGGATCAGCTCGTAGCCGAGATTAAGATATTATCGGTTAATCAATCGCGCGTAAACGCGCTCCTACGGTGATGAAAAAGATAAAAATGGCGCTGTAGCATCAGCAGGCATTAAGTTTGTTTTGAGACAGAGCAGGTTCAGAAAAGGTTCCACCCTGTTTTATGCCCTCCTTTTTACTGCACATTTGCTCAACAATGGCCGGACCGGTCTTGAGAAGTATTTTAAGATCCATCCACAGCGACCTGTTTTTTGCGTAAAAAATATCAAAGCGCATCATTTCATTAAAAGTTGTCCTGTTTTTACCGTTTACCTGCCAGAGGCCTGTAAGACCCGGCAGCACAGCAAAGCGTTTACACTGCCAGGGCAGGAACTGCTGTGCTTCATATGGGATACATGGCCTTGGCCCTATCAGACTCATCTGTCCACGAATAACATTGAAAAGCTGGGGAAGTTCATCCAAACCGCTTTTGCGCAATAATTTCCCAAGGGGTATAATGCGGTTATCATCTTCGTCCAGTTTGTTCATGGGTACATTATTGGTGATAAGATCGCTGAAATGTTTTTTGTGAACAGATGTACTGGAATCTGTGTTCATGGTGCGGAATTTCCAGCAGTTAAATGTCTCGCCAAGAAATCCCACACGTTGCTGCTTGAAAAAAACAGGGCCTGGCGAGACAGTTTTTATAAACGCAGCAATGAGAATAAAAAGCGGGGACAGTATTATTAATCCCAAAACAGTCACAATAATATCCAGTATCCTTTTCCATAAAGGCATCTTTTGGAGCAATAACAGGTCTGATTTATCCAAACAAAACATTTCACTGTCCACATATCCTTTTTTTGACCCCAGGAGTGTGTCTGCTTCCCGGAACTGTATGGACAAATTTTTTTTCTCATCGATCCAGTTGGTCGGATATGTAAAAACTGTACATCTTGGCTGCAATTTTTTAGGAATAATTGTCCGGCAGATGTTTTCTGCCATTTTTTCAGCTCCTCCTGCTGAAGTTTCAGGCAGAAGCACTGCAAGGTACTTCTGATCCACCCACCCAATGCCATCATAGCAGCGAATCCTTTTGCTGAGAACAGAGATGAAATACCTTGTTAATGGTTTTGACTTTCCTGTCTCAAAAAACAATACAGAGAACTCGTGTCCTGTTCGGTCTGAGCGGGCCCGTTCTTTTTCTAAAACAGTTCTGAATTCTTTATGGGAATAGATCCTGTTCACAGTTTTCTCCTTATTGAACAATAATTATTTGATGGCTTTGTAAATTTTACTTTGCCATCGAATTTTGACTTTTTACTGTTTTGCTCCTGTTCATCAGGCTCAGACGGGGCGTAATTTTATGAGCATTAAATTTTACTGCCATGCCTTCAGGCTCGCACCTGACAACTGTTCCGTGAACCTTCAGGCTGCTTTGAGAACCTGTGAGTCTCTTCAAGGTGTCGTTTTCCAAAACAATTTCCATATTAACCTTTATACCGTTTTTTAAAGGGTGTTTAGAACAGATAAATACCCCATTTGAACTAATATCCCTTGTGCAGAGTTTCAGGATAATAGAAACCTTGGATCCAACCCTGATTGTTGCAGGAAACCTGATATCAAACCTTTTAGACTTTCTGTTGTCTTCAATAAAATTACCCATGACAGTTTACAACCTTTGTAACTAATGAATCAATGACTGTGCTTTGCTCCAGGATTGTACAGAGCCGAAAAAATGTTATTGGTTTCGTGTATTTCGTTTTTATTTGAATATTAACATACGGTTAAACAAATCAAATACCCGTTAAGTATGATTTTGTTTCGTATTTTTTCAAATACTATCCTAAGAGATTCTTTAATAAAAAAGTATTAGCCCGAATCAAGCACGCGGCAAACAAGCAGATGAGATGCATAACATATGGACGTTTCCGCGAAAAAAAGCGGGCAGACAGCAGCAATTGTATTGTTCTTTAGCGTGAATAATCCGGGCTGCAATGTGTTGGCTAAAATCGTGAAATTCAGGCGTATCAGGACAGAAGCAGAGAGGGGGTGGAGGCAGCAACC
>JAJRXD010000041.1 GCA_024276465.1 Deltaproteobacteria bacterium | reverse complement strand
TATGTTTTTATCCCGTTTTATCGGGATGGAAGTTCCTGGGCGGATAGGTCATCCGCACAGGAGTCTGCGACTGTCTGCGTGAATCTGCGGTTCCAAATAAGTTCTTTTTGATTTTCAACTTAAACACGAAAGAGGGTAAATAATTTAAAACAGGTATCCTGACACAGGGAGGATCAGGGCCTGGCAAATCAAATCAAATTAATCAATAATATTGACGGAAGTGTCTAATTTATATATCTTTCCCCTTAGCATTAACAGGGCCTAAAATAACAAATATTAAGAACTTTATCTTTTTATGATTACAGCTGAAGCACAGCAGATAAACTTCAAATACTGCGCCTTTATTTTTGCAGTTGCCTGCATTATCCGCCTGGCCTTTGTTATTGAAAGCTTCAGCATTCCTGCTATAAGGACGCCAACACCGGGGCTGGATGTTGATCTCAACTGGCAGGCTGCCCGTATAATTGCATCCGGGGCATCCACTGATGAACCATACTTTGAACCCATGATGCTTTCAACACCCCTGTATTCATACTGGCTGGCTTTAGGACAGAAGCTCATTGGGGACTCAATGTTTATCCACCGTATCATAAATATCCTGATTGCATCCATGAGCGCTGTTTTGATTTTTATTCTTGTCAGCAGGCTTGTGCAAAGCAGATGGGCTGCCTTTACCTTCTCATTTATGTGGACAATTCTTCCCAGCCTTATATATTTCGACTCAACATTACATAAATCAGCCCTGGAAATCTTTATCCTCATTAGCGTTCTTTATATTGTTACGAAAAAACGCTCTCACCTTTCTGCATTTAATTCTGTTTTAACTGGTTCTCTTGTCGGAGTGCTCCTGACAGCTTTACTGTTTATCCAGCTGAACACTTTCCTTTATGCAGTGATATTTTTTGTTTATATCGCTGCCGGAAAAGGAGTTGCGAAAAAAGAAAAATTCAGGATTCTTCTGCCTGCAGTCATGATATTCACTGTATCTTTTCTTTTTTTTCAATTCCGTAATGACCTTCTGAATCAGAGGTATCCGTGGTTTCTGCCCACTAAAGGTGTTCATACCTTTATAGGTTTCCATAAGGGGGCGCACGGTACATACCACCAGATCAAAGACATTCCACCCTGGCCCTACGGTCATACATTTTATTCACGGATGAACGCTGAAATTCAGGCTCAGCATCCAATGACACCGGATGATTCTGACAGGTTTTATCTGCGACAAACCCTCAATTTTATCATCTCCAACCCGGCAGAGACACTTGGCCTCATCTCAACAAAAGCCCTGCTGTTCTTTAACAATTATGAGGTAAAGGGAATTGATGATCTTTATTATATAAATAAAAAATCTCTTATCCTGTCCCTGCCCCCACGCGGACTCGGCCTGTTTGTGATGTTTGCAGGATTGGGTGTTCTGCGGCTGCTGTATTTGAAAAAATATCGACAGGGGTTTCTTCTGTGTGGTATACTTGGCTGTATTCTTGCGTCAAATATCATGACATTTGTTACGTGGCGATACAGACTTCTTAACATAGTCCCCCTGAGCCTGCTGGCAGCGCATGGTTTAAAATTTTTTTGTGACAGAACACTGGATCTTTTCACCCTTCGCAAACCAGTTATGACCAGCCTGATTACATACGCTCTACTGGTGCTGCTGCCCCTGACAGCATGCGGGTGGATTGCCTACAGGCCTGTACTGGAAAAAGAAAGAAAAGGCTTTTTCACAAGGTCATCAGCCAATGACAGGTTGAGCATGGCAGCAGCAAGCCGTATCTCGCGCCTCAGCGAACTGGAAAGCATGGATGCAGATACCATCAGTGTCAAATGGGAGAAAGCTTTCCTGCTCAATGCTCTCCATCGCCACAGCGAGGCATACAGGATTCTCAAGAATCTTCACGAAAAGGGGCTCATGCATCCTTATGGAACATATAAGTACCTGGTTTATCTGTTCTGGCTTGGGGATTACCAGAGAGCAGTACAACTGTTCAGTTCCATATCCCTTCAGAATCCTTTGATGATTCCTGAGGTTACCCGTCAGCTTCAAGGGGTTGAGAAAAAAGTCTATCGCCTTTTTGTTGAGCCTTATAGAACTTAACGCAGACTAAAGTCTGCGGCTACCAAAAACTGAACATATCCACTGGAGGTTTCCACATCCTTTAAAGGACAAAAAGGAAATTCCTGTACAATCAAGTCAATTTTCTGATAACCATTATACTATGAAAAACAGACAAAAGCTGATCTCACAAAACAAAAAAGCGCACCATGACTACCACATTGTTGACACCATTGAAGCTGGCATTGTGCTGCTTGGCAGCGAGGTAAAATCCTGCAGAATGGGGAGGGCAAATTTAAAGGACAGTTATGCGCGTATTGAAAACAATGAAATATATCTTGTGGATTGTCACATCAGCCACTGCCCGTATGCCAACAGGCTCAACCATGATCCTCTGCGCAAACGCAAACTGCTTTTTCATAACAGGGAGATAAAAAAACTTTATGGCAAAATCAGGGAAAAAGGCCAGTCTTTCATTCCTTTGAAACTCTATTTCAATGAGAAGGGAAAAGTAAAAGTTGAGATGGCGCTGGTAAAAGGCAAAAAAATGTATGACCGAAGAGAGGATATCCGAAAAAAGGATATGAAAAGGGAGGCTGAAAGAGACTTTAAATACGGGAAGTGATGCTCTCTGATCAGCCTGCATACAGTTATGATTTAAAAACTTTTCCTGAGTAATTGATTTGCAGTAACTTTACTGGAAATTGACAGCTTCATCATAACTGGTTGTAAGAGATTGGGGAGCCTGTTTTTCCCGATATAATATGTCCGGTGATTGTCCCCCCGGATTTAAAAGCGTCCACTGCAGGTATGGCTTAAGGAGCGAAAACAGGGCTTCTTTTGTTTAACACAGTGCCCAGAATTTTGTTCTCTTCCAGAAGATTAAGCGCTTCTGACACTTTTTGCGGCTTCACCCTTCCTGACTCAACAACAAACAGTGCTTTGTCAATAAATTTAGACATAACCATTGTATCCACACAGGTCAGCATTGGCGGTGCATCAAAAAAAATGTAACGGTCTTCATAGCGATTTTTCATTTCGCTGATTAACTGCTGCATCTTTTTTGATCTTAACAGTTCAGCAGAGTTTGTTACCTTTCTTCCCGCTGGTAATAAAACCAGGTTTTCTATGCCCGGGCTGATCAGCAGATCCGAAAGAGGTTTGTCATTAAGAAGGTAGTCAGTAAGACCTTCTTCAGTTTTTATTCCAAATGCTTTCAGTAAACAGGGATTATTCAAGTTAACATCAACAAGCAGAACCGTCTGATCCACTTCCCTCGCAAATGTCACTGCTAAATTAACTGCAACAAATGTTTTACCCTCTTTTTCCAGAGAACTTGTTATCAGGATAGTCCTGTTGTCATTTTCCTGCACTCTCGAAATGGTTTTTGCTCTGAGGAGTTTAAAGTGCTCACTCAGGTTAGTGTTGTCAAAAAAAGGGGTAATTATTTTATATTTTTTTATTGCAGTTTCAGAATAGTTGATAAATTTTGTTTGGGGTAAGCCAGCAGGACTGCTGCTGTCAGACTCTGGTTCTGGTGTGTCAGCAAAGGATACAGGCTGTACACCTTCCCGCTCCATTTTTGCTTTTTCCAGGGCATCTTTAATTCTACTCACAGCTAAAATCCCCAAACAGCCTTTTTCTTTCAACTGCTTTCAGTATTTGTAAAATCAGCACATGAATCTCCCTGTCAAAATGATAAAAAAACAAACTATCAAAAGCTTGAAAAAACCCTCTTGCCTCCCCTGTTATCCGCCATGATTAATGGTATTTCAGACAATACAGGAACCTGTGTAAGCTTTAACAGGTCCTGTGGTGTTCTAACTGTCCGGGTTATGGAATCCCATGCCAGAAGCAAAAGCACCCCCAGCCCTGTGCCTGCAAAAAAGGAGGCTGCAATAATCAGCAGCCGATTAGGTTTTATAGGCCTTAAAGGAAAAGTCGGGGGTTGTCCTATTGTAAGTCTGCCACCCATCTGTCTTTTTTCCATGGCAGCAGAACTTTCCAGGCTCAAGACCTGATTTACCAGTTCATTGTACCTTCGCTGAGCGCTTTCAAGGTCCCTGTTAAGTGCATTATATTCCTTTTCAACCAGAGGGGTTCTACCCACCTTGAACTGATATTCACGAATTTCTTTTTCAGTTCTGGCTCTCTCTTTTTTTACTGATTTTATCTCAAGATTAATGGCTTCAAGCTGGGTCTTGAGATTTATGTATGCAGGGTTGTATGCACCGGTCTGGCTTTCCTCATGAAGTTCTTTTGTCCCGGAACCCCTGTTGCCTGCATCACCGGCTTTTAATGTCATGTTTTTTTTTCTCTCAGCAATTCCCCGTTCCAGCGCGTCTATTTCCCCCCTTGCCCTTATCACATCCGGATGTTTTTCAGAATATGTCGTGAGCAGTATTGCAAGCTCTGATTTAAGGGCAGTACGCTTTTCTTCGGGGCTCACAATTCTCTGACCTGACATTCCCTCCATGGAGATAAGGGGGTTGACTGTTGCAAGTCTGGATTCAAGGTTTATCTTTTTTTCTTTCAGTAAGCGGGTTTCCTGATCAAGGGTCAGCAGGTTCTGGTTCAGGGTTTCAAGCATTCTGTAGTTTGACTGAAAAAGCTCAGGGAGACTGTCTATATTTCTTTTTTTAAACTCTGATATTTTCTGGTCAATATCAGTAATTTCCTCTTTAAGCCTCTGTTTTTCATCCACAAAAAAAGAGGATGTCTGTGTGGCAAAGCCTTCTCTGAAACTCCGGTAATTCTCAATAAATCTTGTGGCCATATTTTTTACTGCTTCAAACGCTTTTCGCGGATCCCTGTGATCAAAAAAAAGTTCAAAACCGGTAATCACCTCCTGAACCCTGCTGTTCTTATCCGGGATTTCAGTATAGATATATTTTTGAGCATAATGTTCCTTCATATGGGCTATCAAGTCATCCTCAGGGATTTCATCCACCAGATCAGGATACAGGTTCAGCTCCTGTATCAGCTTCAAACTGTTTTCTCTGCTGAAAGTAACTGCCTCAATAAAAACAATTGCAGATTCCAGATACATGTTAATGGCTTGAACAAACATGTTTTTCGGTACCTGAGCCTGCATGTAAAATATTTTCACTTCAGACCTGTACACAGGTGGCAATTTAAACGCAACAGCACAACCAATAACAACACAGATAATTATCGGCACAATAACAAAGTATTTGCCCCGTTTTAAAAGATCTAAATATTCCGTGATTTGCTGTCTGGATTGATTCTGCATCATCTGAAAATGTAGGGCCTTGACATTTTAAAGTTTACAACAAAATAAACAGTGTTTCTTCTGGTTTCGGTTCGCCTGAAATTGTCATCTCTTCCTGAATGGGCATAATTCAGATCAAAGGTCAACCAGTTGTTAAACTGACAACTGATTCCAGTAGTTATATAATAGTAATCCCTGTCAATCCTGTAACTGAACTCATCATCCCTGCCTGTTTTATGCATATTGTATTGCAGGGACATCCATGTGGTCAGCCCATATGGAAACTCATGTGTTACATCAATTATGAACCTTCTGCGCTCATAAGTACCCCCAATATTGGGATTTATTCCAACATTCTGATCAGCCAGCAACCTGATGTTTGTGAAGGAAAATTTTTTTTGCAGCGACATGGAAAATGTCACGTCATTTCCACTGTTTTTTTTGCGCCTGGAAATTATTTTCCCCTTTATTTCCTCCTCTATTTCTGTCAAATCTTCCGTCTTTGTTGTCAGGTCTGTTTCTGTATAACGCCATCCAATAAAAAAATTCAGTCTTAAATTGTCAGCGAAGACACGAGCAAGACCGCATGAAACATTATAGGTTTCCATTTCGTAATCTGCGTCAAAAAAACGCTCAATTGTATCTTCGGTTTCAATCTGCTCAGGGAAGTATATATCACTTTCGATTATATCGTCATAGTTGAAATGAAAATAGTTGAAAACAAAATTTACTTTAAGGGTTGTTCTTCTGCTTAGAGCAGATGTATAATCCAGAAGAGCGTAGTATAAATTACTGTCATCTGTTACAAGTGTGTCAAAATTTGAAAGAACGAAACGAAAAGACAGGTTGCTCCGCTCAGAAAATGAATGTTTCAAAGCTACAGAACCAAACTTTGTTCTGTTTTTGTACCTTCTGAAACTGAACCCGCCCCCTGTTCCTGAAAGGTCTTCTTCCTGAAAATAACTGTCAGGGTATGAGTCAACCCTGTATCCGGCTGATATCCTGAATTCAGATCTTTGGGAAAGCTTAAAAGATGCTGTAATATTGTGGTCCTGATCAACAGTATTAAACTGTTTTTCATCAAAATATTCAATAACCTCTATTTCTGTTTTTCCGGTTAATGACACCCTGGAAAAACTAAAATTAAAATCCAGGGCAGGCTTGTAGTGATTGCTGAAATCTTCTGCCTTGCGGTGCCTGTCATTGGCTATATTATCCTCATAATAAAGGCTCCAGGAGAACCCGGGGTCAGCCTTGAAATAAAAAAAACCAAGGGCATTCCTGTTTACATAGATTATACACAACGATACTGTAATTAAAACAGAAAGGCGGGGCCTGTTAGCTTTTCTCATTGTTCAGTCTATGGCACAATTATAACATCTCCTGGTTTAAGAGGAATATTTTGATCCAGATTTTTACCTTTTACTACCTGATTATAATCAAATTTTATTTTCATCCTTCTGTTTCCATCGTCTCTGATTACCTGTACTTTGCTCTTCTTTGCATATATGGTAAAACCACCTGCTTTTGCAACAGCCTGCAGAACATCTGTATATGAAACAAGATCATATTCGCCGGGGCGATTTACTTCTCCAATAATATATATTTTCATGCTCTTTATCTGAGAAACCGATACAGATACAGCTGGTTCCAGAATATATTCACTCATCTTTTTGTTCAGCTCTTTTTTTAAAGCTTCAACACTCAGTCCCTCGGCATGAATATCACCCACAAGAGGCAGCGATACCTTACCATCAGGCATTACAACCGCATTCACAGATAAATCATCATGTCCCCACACCACAACCCGCAGCATATCCCCGCACCCAATAACATATGGCTGGTATTCATGAAGCTTTACAAGTTGATTTGAGTTTTGAGGGATAATGTTATATTCGCTTGAGCATGCAAAGATAAAAAAAACAGCTGTAATTAAAAAAAAAAGTTTTAAGGATTTATACAGAAGTGCCCCTGCATTTCTTTTCATGTGCGTAATTATAAAGAATTGAGGGTGACTATTTCAATAGGAGGAAACTCTCATTCTAATCGGGGAAATTCCCGATTTTACAGAGTTCAAACAGGTAAAAAAAAGCCCCGAAAAAGGGCCGAAAAGTAACATTTTTGCAGCAGTATATCTCTGTTCATGTCCATAAATATTCTCACTTTACATTAAATGTATCTGTTTTACACTCTCCTTCCTGCAATCTGTTTTCAATAACAGGAATAATTTCTTCAAGCAGTTCCAGCGTTTGTTTTTTAAATTCAGGCAGATGTTCAAGAGTTGATACAAGGGCAGGGGACAGGATATAGTAAAGAGCAACAAGGGCTCTTCCCTGCTCAGTTTTCATGAGGCATGTATCACGAAACCTTCTCAAAACATTCAGCACCGGTTCTTTGCTGCTTAATGCTTTTTCAAAATAACATTTTTCCGGCATGCCGGTTTTAAAGCTCCAGACAGGGCCCTGGGTTTCAAGACCGTTATTGTCCCGTGAAACAATCTTCCAGTAATAAGTAGTAAAAGACATCAGGGCTGTTGTGGACTGGTAGGAAGCCTTCTCCAGATTTTCCTTTTTAAGTGGCGGAGGTTCAAAAATTCCAAGGTATAAATCATATACAACAATATCTGAATTATCAGTATCTCCTCCGCTCCAGCTTAATGTAACTGGCAAAGGCACATCTTCTGATCCATTCTTTGGTGACGGATTTGATGGTACCAGGGGTGGAGTGCTGATTACAGTGGAAAAAGACCAGACAGGTCCCTGGGTCTCAGCATCCTGGCTGTCAACAGCTGTTATTTGCCAGTAATATGTCTGTCCGAACATCAGGACACCAGGATCATAATCAGTAGAGGTTACCTTGACAGCATTATTGGCTTTGGGGTCCTCATCAGTTCCAAAATATACTTTATATGACAGGCTGTCTCCTGCATCAGGATCTGAGGCTGTCCAGCTTAATGTGGCTGTAACAGGCTGGTTCACTGCTTCATCTGCCGGAGAGGGGTCAGAAGGAGGATAAGGCAGAGAATTAAATGTAAAAATTGAAATATCACCCTCAATTGCAGCAAAAAGTGTCTGGGAATTCTCCGGATCAAAAGCAAGGGCATAAACCGTTTTGTCTGAAATTTCATTTGAGCCTACCTCCCAGCTTTCCCCTCCATCAACACTTCTGTAAAAACCTCTGGATTCCATTCCAGCATATACAATTTCCGGATCATCAGGGTTTATAACAATGCTGTTTACTGAAAGACCGCCAAAAGAACGGCTTGCAATCTCCCATGTTTCTCCTGCATTGGAACTCCTGTAAACCCCACCCCCTCTGGTTCCCGCAAAAAGAGTGTCAGGATTTGAAGAATCAATAGCAAGAGACAAAACCTGCAGGTAATCCAGCCCTTCATTTATTGCCAGCCAGCTTTCACCCCCTGAAGTGCTTTTGAAAATACCATCGCCGTTTGTCCCAACATATAATGTTCCCGAATCATCGGGATGAAAAACAATGTTTAAAACAGATGGATTTTCAAGCTTGTTGTTCAGCGATGACCATGTTCCACCATCATCTGTGCTCAGAAAAATCCCCCAGTTTGTTCCTATAAAAATGTTTTCAGGTGTATGCGGATCTATTCCAATACTGTAAATGTCATAATTCGGACTTGCTTCTTCCCACTCATCTCCCGCATTGGTACTGATAAAAAGTCCGCTTGTTGTTCCTGCATAAACAGTTGATGAATCGGGATTTACAGCTATTGCCTTGACAAGGTACTTGGTCAACCCTTTGTTAGCCTCATTCCAGCTCAGCCCGCTGTTACTGCTTTTAATAATCCCGATTGTACCTGTTCCTGCATAAACAACATCCTGGTTTTCAGAATCAAAAGCAAGGCAGTAAACAGTTGTGTTTGCCAGCTCACGATTTATCTGCACCCATGAGCTTCCGCTGTTTGTAGATTTATAAATATCAGCATCATTAGTGGCACCACTGTAGATGCCGGCATAAAGTGTAGCTGTGCTGGACGGGTCGATCACTATTTCCCTGACAAAAGGCCCCTGCGTGCCGTCAACTGCTATTCCGCTGATAATTCTGCTCCATGAACTGCCTGCATCAGTAGTTTTGTATGCCCCCATGTCTGTTGCAGCATAAACAATTGATGGATTTGAAGGTGATATGGCAATGCTGTATACAGGCACACCTGACAAATCAGCATTAATAATGGACCACGCAGTTCCACTGTCAGTGCTTTTATATATGCCGCTGTTCGTGGCCGCATACAGAATGCTGGTACTTGCAGGATTAACTGCAATGTGTTGTACAAAGCTTGGACCATCGCCGGTTTTAGACCAGGTTGCTCCAAAGTCAGTACTTCTGTAAATCCCTTTTCCAAAGCTTCCTGCATAAATTTTTGAACTGGTGTCAGGATCATAAGCAACATTAAAAACATCTTGAGGCCCTGTTGGATTTTTGGTCCAGCTTGATCCTCCGTCAGTGCTTGTAAAAACACCCAGGACAGTTCCTGCAGCAAGATAAGTGGTTGATACAGAGTGAATGGCAAGAGAATACACCTTGGAATCTTTAAGCCCTCTGGTTACCCACTTTTCACCGCCATCTGTACTGTAAAAAATCCCGCCTTCTGTTGCAGAATAGATAATTGTTGATGTAACCGGATGCAGTACCACATCATAGACATATGTTGATCCTAAGCCCGTATTAACAGGCCTCCATATATCTTCTTCATATTCGCTTTTAAATATTCCATCGCCAGTAGCAACATAAACTGAATCATTGCTGTCATCTGAAACAGCAATCGCAAAAACAGGACCACCTGTAATTCCCACTGACGGGAAAGAAGTTTCCACTGCTGCGTATGCTGATATTGAAAAAAATATGAAAAAAACAGGTATAAAAAAACCGGTTTTCAGTCTGTTTGCCAGCAGTATCATAATTTAGTAGTTGGTCTGCGTTAAGTTCTTTCCATGGAATAATTATTCAAACCATGCTAATTTGTTTTATTATATGATAATATCTTTGTTGTAATCAATCAAATCTTATGCCAATTCCCTTAGAATTAGCTGTTTTTTTTCAAGGAGGTAATTATTGAAGGGATTTAAAATTCTTCCGTCAGGTTCCTATCCTTTTTTAAGCCTTGATGAAAAACAGTTTATCAGACAATGTAAAATAGATGCTTATGCAGCTTCCGGTCCCGGAGGACAAAAAAGAAACAGGACATACAGTGCTGTTCGCATCACTCATTGCAAAACAGATATTTCAGTTATAGCTGAAGAAAGCAGGTCACAGGCAGAAAACAAGCTTAAAGCCCTGAAAAGGCTTAAAAAGGCTGTTGCTCTTAATGTCAGAAAAGACCCTTCGCATTCGACATTTAAAATCCAGACAAATATAAAAGAGATATTCCGGAAAGACCGTCCCCTGCACATAAATATCAGGAACCCATTATACCCTGTTTTCTGCGCAACAATACTTGATGCCATATTCCTGGCAGAAGGAAGTGTAAGTTCTGCCTCAAAAATATTAAACACAACAACAGGGAAATTGAATAAAGCTTTAAGCAGGGACAGGGACCTGTTAAATGCTGTGAACACTTTACGCCAAAATTATAACTTTAAACCATTGAAAAAGTCGTAAAAACAAAATACAGGCACGAAAGTAAAAAGTTTCGGATACAAGACACGCTGGTCCGGAACAGTCCCCGGAAAGCATCAGTGCTCATCCCCCCCTGAGCGCCTGCTGCTCAGTATGAATACCAGACATCACCTGAAAAATTCCCGTCAATGAGCCACATCCTGTTGTTAAATACTGTACAGGCGTGTCCGTTTCTTGTTCCAAAATCAGCCATTTCAGTTGCCGCTGTCCAGTCTGAACCATTCTTAGAATACCAGACATCACCTTCAGGATTGCCGTCGTGCCCCCCTATTACCCATATTTTATTACCATATACCAGACTTTCATGCCCGTATCTCGGGCTGAAACCTGCATTTGCAGTGGCCTGGTGCCATTTGGAGCCATCCGTGGACCACCAGACATCATTTTTATAACCAGCACTGTATCCTCCGATTACCCACATCCTGTTGTCATATACCACACATGAATGTCCATATCTTGAACCAAATGCCGGATTACTGTCAGCCTGAAACCAGTCAGATCCATTTTTTGACCACCAGACATCATCCTGAAATTTGCCCCCGATTACCCACATCCTGTTGTCATATACCACACCATCATGAAAATATCTTCTGGAAAACGCTGCATTTTCAGTAGCCACTATCCATGCTGAACCGTCCTCTGAATACCAGACATCGTTTGTCCCCATAAAATAATTCCCATCATCACCGCCGATCATCCAGATTTTGTTGTCATATACCAGAGTTAAATGATCTGATCTCGGAGTAAAACCAGCATGCTCTGTGGAACATACCCATTTATCGCCATCAGGCGAATACCACACATCGTTCCTTTTATAGCCTGCAACTCCTCCTATGACCCATATTTTTTTATCAAATGTTACACAGCTGTGATTTTTTCTTGGAGTAAAATCTGCCGGCCCTGCAGCCTCAGACCATTTCGAACCATCACAGTAGACTATAATTTCAGCACTTGTTTTACTGATTGTACCGTCTGTAACTGTAATGGTTTGCCTGCCTGTTGTCTTAAGAATAAAACCTGTCCCGGCAAAAGTGTGGGACCCTCTGTCAGCCAGACTAAAAGTATATTTTGAAACCGCTGTAAAGGGCAGAGTTGCTGCTCCATCAGTTGAAAGGAAGTATACCCGGCCTGTATAATCAGCCTTAATATTGCCAAGCCTGTCATAAGCAGTAACAACAACATCGTTTGCAGGTAATGCCCAGCTCTGCCCTGCTGTGCTTTCAGCGGTCCCGCCGGTTAAGGTAAAATGATGCAGGGGAGCAGAAACAATGTCAGGCAAGCTGGATTGCAAAACGGTTTTGTTGTCGGATTTATCCTTAACCGCTATATTGACGGGTTCTATTGTGGCGTTATCCATAACCGGGACAACATTCCGGATTTTCAGTTCCGGATAAGTGCTGTTATCCTCATTGCTGTCAATCATTGCCTGTTGCACGGGCACAGAGGTTTCCGGGTTTGACCTTACAGAAGTGCAGGACAGACAGGAAAAACAGATTTCAACAATTAGACTCAGGACTGCCAGACTCCTGACAAATGATACTGAAATGTTTTGCAGCATACAATTACCTGTCAACAAGCATCTGTAAAAAAATTTTGTTGTCGGAATTTGTTAGGCTGTTGAGCTAAAATCAGGCTGCAGACGCAGAACCCCGGACTGTTCAGGCAATCAGTTTCTTCATGTGTAAAATTGTTTTTTTATAATCAGCAGTCTTTAAAACGCCTGAACCTGAAACAAAAACATCTGCTCCGGCTTTTGAAACCTCTCCTATGTTTTCCAGAACAACCCCCCCGTCTACCTCAATGGGAATTGTTCTGTTTTCGCTGTCAAGCCTGTGCCTCAGCTGTTTAATCTTTGGAAGCATTGCAGAAATGAATTTCTGGCCACCAAAACCAGGGTTCACTGTCATTATCAGAATCATTTCAATATCATCCAGCACATGATCCAGACAGCAAACAGGTGTTGCCGGATTCAGGGCAACAGCAGGCTTTACCCCGCTGTCCTTAATGGCTTTGAGGGTTCTTTGAAGGTGGTAACATACTTCCGGGTGCACTGTAAGGATTGAGCTTCCCGCCTTTGCAAATGCTTCAATATATAAGTCGGGATTTTCTATCATAAGGTGAACATCAAGGGGAAGTTTTGTAACTTTTTTTGCAGCTTCTACAATCAGAGGTCCAATTGTAATGTTGGGAACAAAATGCCCGTCCATTACATCAATGTGGATGTAGTCAGCACCGGCTTCTTCCAGTGCTTTAATCTCTTTTTCCAGACAGGAAAAATCTGCAGAAAGAATAGAAGGAGAAATCTTTTTTTTCATACTCAAAACAAGTTGTTCCCCTCATGTACTGCTGTTAAAATTTGGGTTTGATCCCCCCTTTACCAGGACTTCATCTATTTTGTCTTTATCAAACCTCCATGAATTTCCAACACGGAAACCTGGAATTGTTCCCTGCTTTGCATGCTTGTAAACTGTCAATACTGACATTTTAAGGTATTTTGCCACTTCTTTTGGCGTCATTATTTCAGCCATCTCTTCTCCTTTTTATTTCATGGAACATCTTTAATTCTTTTATAAGTAAGTCTATGGATCTGTTTTCCTACTAAACACTGTAATCTTTGTCAATAAAAATACTATTTTTGTTCTTCCTCGTCCATAACCTTTTTTTTTCTAACATCCTGAATTTTTTTTTCTACTGTTAAAAATTTTTGCTCAAACTCACAAATCTTCTCATCAAATTTTTTAAAAAGCATTTCAAGCTCTTCTTCGTTTTGCTTCTCTATCATTTTACCATCCTCCTTTATTACCTGAATCAGCATAATAACTTACTTCACTACTGTCCAAAATAATCTGAAATTGCCTTTTTGGACAAGCCAAGTGATTGATTTTGCATTACTGACTATGATTTCTAAAAACCAGGTTGTTAGTTCACTTTATATGCTGTCCAAAACAAAATAGTGGCAACAAAATACAAGTTGCATCCAAAAAAGGTCTTTAAAACCTCATGATAAGGCCTTTTAGACGTTTTACTGTGTTGTGACAATAAATCTCTGCAACCTAAAAGCAATAATGCTGTCCAAATAAAAACCGATTTTGGACAAGAATGAACTTAATTATTAATTTAATTTGCTTAAAATATCTTCGCGGCACAGCTTCAGTTTTTTTACAAATGTTTCTATCTGACCATGGAGAGGATCCTTCGGAAGAATATCCCCCGCAATAGCATAAGCCTGAACTACCCTCATGAGTTTTATCCAGTGCTCTGAGTGCCCCTGTTTGCAGACACTGAAAATCGGACACATGTGACACTGGTTTGCATATTCCGTACAGAGGAAAATAGGGACAATAGCAGCTTTTAAAAGATCCTGATAATGATTCAGATGAAAAATTGTATTTGAATGTTTAAGGATCCTTTCCCATTTCTCAAGAGTCAGTTCAAGAGAATCTTCTCCCCCGTCATATCTCCTTTTCATTTCTTCAAAACTCATTAAGGTCATTGCTTTGCTCTCAACCTCTTTTACTGACAAACATTGATGGCGCCGTTAAAAGCCCACTCTACTGCGTTATATATTGAACTTTTAACTTAGCCATCTGAAACTACATTGATGACTCTTTACGAGTTCATCAACATTAACATTCACCTGACAAATACTCTATTTAATTTTGTTCCAAAAAAAAGGCTGTGTCAATAGCATCCTTGAAAGAGTTTCCTTAAAAACAGATCCCTCACCAAAGGGATAACGGGAAAAGCTCAAATCCTGTTAACAATCAGAGCATAGTTTTTCAGGCATGCTGTGTCAGCTTTCTTAATATAACTTGCCCTCATTTTAAACACCGGGCCCAGGTCATTAATATACATTTTTGCAATCTTTAACTTTCTGGAGGATCTTAACGACTGTTTCAGAAAAAGATAGCCGATGAGAATTTCTGTCGCCATATCAACAACCTGTCTGCTGTAAAGCTCCACAGCCTGGCTGTCTTTCCGGTTATTGAGAAAATCAACTGACTGAGAAAGAAGTTTTCTCCCCCGCTGAAGCTTCTTTTCCAGCGCTGATTGCTGTCCGGGAAAATCAAAACAGCTTAACTCGTGAAAATATTTTTCCATTGTCCCGCTGAGAATTCCCCTGAAAGCACTTAAAATCTGCATCTGTGATGTCCCCTCGTAAATATTTGTAATTCTGGCATCACGATAATACTTTTCAACCGGATAATCTTTCATGTACCCGCTTCCACCCAGCACCTGCATTGCATCCCTGGTTACCCGGATGCTCATTTCAGAACAATAGTACTTTGCAAGGGAGGAAAGAAGCATTGCAAGCCGTTCAAACCTTTTCGAGTTCCTTCTGAGCTGTTTTTTCTCTGTTGATTCAATGTTTTCAGAATTCAATCGTTTAACTGTTGCTGCTGACATATCCATTACTTTTGCCGTTTCATAGGTAAGGGCACGGGAAGCTTCAATTGCCACCTTCATTTTCGTAATCATTTCAGCCACGGGGGCAAACGCCTCTATCCTTCTTCCAAACTGCTTTCTTACCTGCGCATAAGCCAGAGCTTCGTTGAAGGCTGCCTGGGCAATACCGGTTGACTGGGCAGCCGTGGCAAGCCGTGCACCATTTAAAAGGGCAAGCACATAGGTTACAAGACCTCTCTGCCTTTCTCCTATCAGGTATGCTGGTGTTTCGTTAAAACAAAGTTCACAGGTCGGAGAGCTGTGGATCCCCAGCTTGTCCTCAAGACGTCTTACACTGACACTGCTCCCCCCTTCACACAGAAAAAGGCTCAGACCCAGACCATCTTTTATTTCCGGCTCAGACCTGGCAAGAACGAGTAGAATGTCCGCACCTCCGTTTGTAATAAAGCGCTTTACACCGTTAAGTCTCCATGTCCCGTCAGGGTTTTCTTCAGCCCTGAGTTTAATGTTCTGCAAATCGCTTCCAGCTTCATCTTCAGTAAGCGCCATTGCCCCTGTAATCTTACCACTTGCAAAAAGCGGAAGGTATTTTTCCTTTAATTTATGATCCGCAAATGTTTCAATAACAGTGCCTATCCCCTGAAGTCCGAAAATATTCTGGATGCCGGCATCTGCCTGGGAAATAATTTCAACAAGCATGGTAAAAATAAAATTCGGGAGGTTCAGGCCTCCATATTCTCTGGAAATTGTGCAGGCCATAAGCTCTGCCTGGCAGAAGGCTTTGAGACATTTCTGTACTGGTTGGGAATATATTACCCTTCCATCCTGTAAATAATTCGGCTCAGTGTCGATACTTTCACTCAACGGAGCAATGATTCTGCCTGAAATATCACCCGCAACCTCAAGAACCCTGTTATAATTTTCAATGGCATCCTCTATACTGTTTGGGGCATAATCACAGGCATCACCCTCCCGGAAGTTGTTTTCGTACATTTTGATAATATAGCTCAGGTCAGCAGTTTCAAGAATAAATTTCAGGTCTTCATTTTCAGTAAAAAAATTCATTTAATGGCTCAATGTTTTATATGTGTTAATCATCCTTGGAATAATGTCCTTAAGATCACCAACAATTCCATAGTGAGCAATGCCAAATATGGGTGCTTCGGGGTCAGTATTAACAGCAACTATCTTCCCCGACTCATCCATACCCGCAAGATGCTGTACAGCCCCTGAAATTCCACATGCTATATACAGCTTCGGCCTTACTGTCAGGGCAGTCTGTCCTATCTGATGATCATGAGAGATAAAACCCGCGTCCACTGCTGCCCGCGTTGCTCCAACCTCACCGCCAAACAAATGCGCCAGATGCCTGAGAAGTTCGAAGTTTTCCACAGAGCCAACACCCGCACCACCTGCAACAATTACGCTGGCACCCTTAAGGTCAACTGTTTTTTTCTCAAGCTCCTGCCGTACAATTACGGTTTTAATGTCAGCCTGTCCCACATCAGGCGTCAGCTTCACAATTTCCCCTTCGGCAGAACCATCAGGAACAGGAACCTTCATCATGCCTTCCCTGACTGTGGCCATCTGGGGTCTGGTCTCAGGGTTAACAATGGTGGCAATAATGTTGCCGCCCCACGCAGGCCTTATCTGTAAAAGAATTTTGCTGTATTTCTTTCTCGTTCGCGGGTGAGTATATGAGCCGATTTTAAGGTCTGTGCAGTCAGCTGTCAGCCCTGCGCCAAGGGCAGAAGCAATCCGCGGCGCAAGGTCTCTGCCCTGAGGAGTTGCTGAAAAAAGCACTATTGCAGGATTTTTATTTTTTATAAGTGTGGAAATTGACCTTGCATAAGCATTGGTTGTGTACTGTTCTAAATATGAAGAACACAGCACATATACTTTATCTGCACCATATGTCACTACTGTCTGTGCTAAAAACTCTGCGCTGTTCCCCGCTAAAATTCCGACAACCGGAACCTTAAGCTCTTTTGCAAGTTCCCCGGCCCGGCCAAGAATTTCAAGTGATGCTTCAACAATTTTTTCTTTACTGCGCTGGATAAAAACCCAGACTTCTCCCGTCTGTTCCATCGTTCTGAGAAATTTCAAGGAGTTGCGAATTTAAGAGATCAGTCAAAAACATAATCCTTAATCAGCTCCTGCAAAAGTTCCCTTATCCCTTCATCTGTCTG
This sequence comes from Deltaproteobacteria bacterium, assembly GCA_024276465.1. GTDB lineage: Bacteria > Desulfobacterota > WTBG01 > CAIYCZ01 > CAIRTM01 > JAJRXD01. Next base: position 20,650 of record JAJRXD010000041.1, on the reverse strand, counting down.
TTCAATTTTTTTAAACTGTTTTCCCTTCAGCACAACCTTTTCAGTTTTTTTAACCTGCGTTGGTGATCCTGAAGCTCCACACATTTCAGGATCCATGCCAATACTTTCAGCATCCCACTGTTCTATAAGAAGCCCCCTGCTGCTGAGATCATTAATTCCGCATGCTTCGGACAAACTGTTTCTAACTTCAGCGTTTTTATATTTCATGATTTTTTTTACTGATGGCGGTCTTGGAATATTGGCTGTTTGTGTGACGGTTAAAAGAAGCGGGATGCTGGACACTGCCAGCTCTTTTCCCTCTTCAACACTTCTCCACAGAGAAATTTTTCCATCTGTTAAATCCACTATTTCCTCAACATATGTGAGTTGATTTATGCCAAGTTTTTCTGCAACCTGCGGCCCTACCTGTGCTGTATTGCCGTCTATTGCCTGCCTGCCGCAAATAATAATATCAAAGCCTCCGATCTTCCTGACCGCCTGGCTCAGCACACGGGATGTTGCAAGAGTGTCTGATGCAGCAAACCGTTTGTCGGTTAAAACAAACACCTTGTCAGCACCCCTGTACATGGCGTCCCGCAGAATGTCCGCTGCCGAAGGCGGACCCATTGTAACGGCAATCACGCTTCCTCCGTAGCGTTCCTTAATGCTCAAAGCCATTTCAAGGGCATTAAGATCCTCTGGATTAAAAACAGCAGGAAGCACACCGCGGTTAAGCGTTCCATCTTCTTTCATGGTCTGTGATGAAACAGCAGTGGTGTCAGGAACCTGTTTAATCAGGACAATAATTTTATAACTCATAATCAGTTATCAATAATCCGGAATTATTAGTTGCCTGAATTAAGCGATTTAAAATTTGTATTTTTTCAGGGCAAACACTTATCAGGGTGGGCACGGCACAATCTGTGTAAATTAATTTTTATCTTCTGTCTTTTTTGTATTATATGATAATATTTTAGAGCTGAAATACAGATCAATCCTCTGTTTGGATAAATTTTTATAACAAACCTCCTGAGATCAAGTCAAGGAATAACGTGAAACAGCCTGGTTATGTTCATCTGCTTCAAAACAGTGAACTTGAAAAAAGAATTAAGCAGCTGTTCGAAATATTTTCGCCCTGCAGACTCTGCCCCTGGAAATGTGGTGTTAACAGAGCAAAAGGGGAAAGGGGCAGGTGCAATGCTTCACACAGGGTTAAAGTTGCCAGGGCAATCCCTCATTTTGGAGAAGAACCTGCAATTTCCGGCTCCAGAGGGTCGGGGACAATCTTTTTTTCCCATTGCAACCTGAAATGCTGCTATTGCCAGAACTACCAGATAAGCCATGAGGCCCGCGGGGAAGAAATTTCCGCCAGGGAGCTTTCTTCCATGATGCTTGCTCTTCAGGATGCAGGCTGTCATAATATTAATCTTGTTTCAGCAGCTCATTACCTGCCACATATAATCAGCGCCCTGTTCCAGGCAGCACAAAACGGTCTTGAAATCCCGGTTGTCTATAATACAAACGGGTATGAAGATGTTCTTGTGCTGCAGATTCTCACAGGTATTGTTGATATATATCTGCCTGATGCCAAGTACGCACAGGATGAATACGCAACCATGTATTCTTCAGCTGAAAATTACAGCATGATCAACTCCCGCGCCATGCTGGAAATGTTTCGCCAGACAGGCCACCTTGTAATGGACAGCAATGGAATAGCACTAAGGGGACTTATTGTCCGGCACCTTGTTTTACCCCACGGAATATCGGGAACCACATCTGTTTTAAAAAACCTGGTTAAGCTGTTTGGCCCCTCTGTTTCAATCAGCCTGATGGCTCAATACAGGCCATGCTATAAGGCACACAAGTTTGAAAAACTTAAATCAGGAACAGCAGGGGAGGATTATTTTCGGGCCATAGAGACACTTGAGTCCCTTGGTTTTGAAAACGGCTGGATTCAGGATTGGGAAACCCTTGACGCCAGTTTTATCCCTGATTTTACAAAGGCTGACACATGGAACTGAAAGAAAAAGTTTACCTTGAAACCCTGGGCTGTTCAAAGAACCTGGTTGACAGCGAAGTTATGCTTGGATGTTTAAAAAAGAGTGGTTATCAATTTACCGGCAGCAGAGAAGAAGCGCAAATTATTATAATTAACACTTGTGCATTTATCCGGGATGCTACAAAGGAATCGATTGAAACTATTCTGTTGATTGCTGAACAGAAAAAAACCGGTTCATGTCGATATCTTATTGTCTGCGGATGTTTGCCCCAGAGGTATCAGCATGAACTGCTGAAAGAGCTTCCGGAAGTGGACCTTTTCCTGGGAACAGGAGAATTTCAAAAAATTTCAAAACATGTTAAAATATTAACTTCCGGCAGTAAAATTTCACGGCTCCAGGCCTGCAGCCCAACCTTTTTGATGGGTTCCTCAACCCCCAGGACCCTTTCCAGCCCTGGAAGCAGCGCCTATCTGAAAATTGCTGAAGGCTGCTCCCACCATTGCACCTACTGTGCCATACCCCGCATAAAAGGTCCTTACGCGGGACGCTCCCCAAAATCAATTTTAGCAGAAAGCAGAAAGCTTGTTGATAACGGAATACTGGAAATCAACCTGATAGCCCAGGATACAACCCAATATGGAAGACTTGCTGAACTTTTAAAAAAAATGGCTCTGATTCCAGGGCTCAGATGGATACGCCTTCTTTACTGTCACCCTGCAAATCTGAACACTGACATACTCAAAATAATAGCCGGGGAAGAAAACATCTGCAACTACATAGACCTTCCTCTTCAGCATATCACAGATTCAATGCTGAAAAAAATGGGCAGAGGAATCACCGAAAAAAAAATCATCTGTCTTCTTGAAGAAATGAAAAAGGTGGTACCAGGTCTTTCCATACGAACAACTTTTATTGTAGGGTTTCCGGGTGAGACCGACAAAAATTTTGATGCTCTGCTTCAGTTTGCTGCTGATATGAAATTTGACCATTTGGGTGCTTTTGAATACAGGGATGAAGAGGGAACACCAGCTTCAAAACTTGGCAGAAAAGTTCCTGAAAAAACAAAAAAACATCGCTATAATGAACTTATGCGCCTGCAGGCAAAAATTTCAAAGGATAAAAACAAAGCCTTGATAGGAAATAACTTCGAGGTTCTTGTAGAAGGCATCTCATTAGAAGATAATAAGTACAGACTCAGGGCAAGAACGCAGTATCAGGCACCTGAGGTGGACGGGGTTGTTTTTATTAATGAAGATCTGCCTGCCGGCTCTTTTGCAGATATCCGGGTCATAAAGGCTCTTACCTATGACCTTGTAGGAGAAGTAATATGATAATTTGACTGAATTTTTTTCATCTGCTAAGATATCTTCCTTAGTGTGCTGAACGAAAAGTCCTGATTCAGGTTAAAATCTGATCAATAATTTTCTGTAGGAGCGCCTTCAGGCGCGATATACGCAGCAACAGGTCTGTTTTTCGCGGCTAAAGCCGGCTCCTACATACGCCACACCAACAAAAAAAACAGGGTTTCCGTTCAGCCACTGCTTAGCAGAAAAAACATTATATCTTGAGGATTAAAAATGGATGTTAAGACTTTAAAACTTGGTGTTATAGGCGGGGGAGCGATGGCAGAAAACATTCTCAGGGGTGTTTTAGCTTCCGGCCTGATTTCAGCCAGCCAGATAACTGTTTCCGACATACAGAGCAGGAGGCTTAAATATCTTAAAGAAGCCTTCAAGGTCAGCACTTCCCTGGATAATCATGAGATTGTTTCAGGGGCTGATGTAATACTTCTGGCTGTTAAACCCCAAAACATGAAGGTATTACTCAGCGAAATTAATCCTGTTACAGATGAAAAAAAACTTTTGCTGTCAATTGCAGCAGGAGTAAAATCCGGCGCAATATCCCAAGGCCTTTCCGGTAAGGGGCGCATTATTCGCATAATGCCGAATATTGCAGCAAAAGTACTTGAAAGTGCTTCGGCTCTGTGTTTAGGGCCATCAGCAACAGGAGATGATTTGACTATTGCTAAAAAAATATTTGAAGCAGTTGGAAAAACCGTTGTGATTGACGAGGAGCTGATGGACGCGGTTACCGGCCTTAGCGGGAGCGGACCTGCATATTTTTTCCTTATTATTGAGGCTATGGCAGATGCAGGGGTCAAAGCAGGGCTGACACGCAGCACAGCGCAAAAACTTGCAGCACAGACCTGCTTTGGTGCAGCAAAACTTGTTCTGGATGCTGGAGAAACTCCGGCAAAACTTAAAGACCTTGTAACATCTCCCGGGGGGACAACCATTGCTGGAATTCACGTTCTTGAAAAGGGGTCTGCCAGGGGAATTATAATGGATGCAGTTGAAGCAGCAGTGAACAGATCAAAAGAACTTGGAAAGTAAAAATAACAAAAATCCATAAAATTCAAATTTCAGGAAATTATTTCTTGACATGAGAATGAATATCATTTAAGAATTATTCTCATCTTATTGCTCTATGAAGTTCACCCACATCACACAATAATATCTCACAGAGGAGGGCACCAAATGACATCTCAAGAACTCAACAAATTCCTGGATACAAATAAAAGCATTGAATGCTCAGATCATGAAGAAGCAGAACAATTATGCTTCAGAAACAAAGCCCTTGCCTGGTATAAAAATAATCCCGAAAGCTCAACAGCCATCAAATACTGGAAAATGGAACAGATGTCCGAGCCTGAACTGATGGAAGAAATTAACAGGGGACTGCATGTGGAGGGCATAACAAGAATTACAGGATACTTTACCAAAATTTCAAGCTGGAATCCCGGAAAACTCGCCGAGCTTCACGACAGGCGAAAATTCAATATTTAACCGGGATAATAACAGTTTTACCTGTTGCTTTTTTTCTGCTGAAACTGTATACAATTAACAGACAGACTCTGACAAAGCACTTGGGAACCAGTTAGCCTGAGACTTTGCTGTAAGAAGAGATTACCAATGAGTACAGGAGAGGGCAAAAATGAAAGAAAACAAGATTCAAAGAAGATCATTTCTCAAAATGGCTGGTGCAGCCATGGCTGGAATGGCTTTGCCGTTCAAATCAAAACAATCAGAAGCACAGGCTGCTACAGCCCCTAAAAGCAAGGCAGATTTCTGGAAAATCAACCCTGAAAACGGACAGGAATACTTCAGGCAATCGGTTGTAAATACCAGCCTTGTTGAAAGCGAGAAGACTATCTGGGCAAAGGTGGATGGGTGGTGGCAGAAATATCCTGTCAGGGAACTGGACGATGAGTTTATCACATGGCATATTAACGATCACCTTGACTGGTATGACAGGCTTCAAACCAACAGAGAGGTTGGCAATGGCGGGCAGCATACACCTGGTATTGCTACCTGCAGCAACAGAAAGACAGGCCGGGGCGACAGCATGTTTCACCTGAACAATGCTTTTAAAAGCGTAACACTGGTTCCTAAAAAAGAGTACATTGATGAATACCTGGCAGTATATGAGGAAAAAATCGAAACAGGTGGTGGGCCTTACTCCTTTGAATGGAAAAAGGCACTGGTTGAAGATTCAACCTACTGGGAACGATCAGTTTTAGCAACAACCGACCTCTATTCTGGTCAGGATTATGTTATGCAGAATTATGGTTTCAAGGAAAGCCATTATCTGCTAAACACCATGGCAAATCCAGTGGCCAATGTTCTTTACATTGACGTTTATGCGGGTATTGAGTCGCCAACCTGGGAAATCAGGTGCATTGCAGTAAACATTCACTGGAACGACCCTGAGGCAAACGAACTTCATGAGAAATACAGAAAATGTGTGCTGTACCCACACAAAGTTCAGCATGGTGGAACAATAGATATCATAGGGTCTGTATTCTATGTGATCGAAGAGTTCAATAATATTGCCAGTGACGCCCCCCCTGGCAGAGGCATGCGGTCTGTTCCTTCTTACACTTATCCATATAAGTCACATCTGGAATACAAACTGAAAAGATTAGCAGGAAAATTATAATTTTAAAAACCATCGGCTTTTTACTTTCAATAAAGGGGGCATGCTCAAGTTTTTCATATTGATCTGCCCTCCTTTTTTTAGATAGTGCCTGAACGAAAACCCGGATTCAGGTTAAAATCTGATCAATAATTTTCTGTAGGAGCGCCTTTAGGCGCGATATTACGCAGTAACAGGTATATTTTTCGGGGAAACTCCTGAAAACCAGACATACTGACAAAATGGTCACATATAGTTTAGTATATCCCTGCAATGACTAAAGACAAAAAAAACAGTTTCGAGATTGCCTATGAAGAAGCACTCAATCTGGCTTGCAATGAGCTTATCCGGAAAGACGTGCATTCATGCTGTATAAATGCAGGTGCGGAAGTGCTGAGTAGTTCAGAAAAAAGTTTTAATATAAAAATTACCTTTTTAAATAAAGATGTATATGTTGATATTCCGGAATTTGTTTTCTCAGCCGGTTCATCAGACCCTCTCCATGTCTGGGAAAAAATATTAATACTTCACTATCTTTCAAATGCCCGGACAATCCGGATGACCAACTCTTTAATCAATTACAGACAGGTCAGAGACGGGGCCAATTATTTTCCTGCATTTGAGAAAAGAAGCACAAAACCTTTTTTAAACACATTCGGCACACATCCTGAAAGTATGATCAGGGCTTCACAGGCACTTGGGGGAGAAGAGGTGCGTCAGGGAGATGCTGGTGTTAAGGTCACTGCCCTTCCCTTTGTTCCAGTTTATTTTGTTATCTGGAAAGGGGATGCCGAATTTCCACCTTCGGGAAACATACTGTTTGATTCCAGCATTGAAAAATTTCTTTCAGCTGAAGATATTGCGGTTCTGTGTCAACAGATTGTTTTTAAAATGATAAAGGCCAGGGGGCAATAAGTTGTTTAAAATCAACTTAAAAAACATTGATAAAGTCGCCTGTATTCACTTGAGATTCAACTCCATTTCCCGCTCAGAATCAAAGGGCCCGTAAACGTAAACCCGTACTTCTGGTAAATATGGATTGCCCTGCGGTTAGTATTGTCCACAGTCAGCCAGATTCTGCTGTATCCCAACTGCCGGGCAACATCGATAAGCAGGGACATCATTGCAGTTCCCACACCCCTGTTTCTCCAGTCCTGATGAACTGCAATCTCAAGCTCTGCACGTATCCCGGGGTCAATATCAATCAGACATGCATGCCCTACAATAACAGGCCCATTTTCAGAAACAACGTTTACAGATTCTTCTATGATTTTTTTTATCAGTTTTCTTCGCAGTTCGGGATCAGCAGGGGGGATACCCTGTGCGCACCTTTTAGGTTCAAACATATCATACATACTCAAAAGCAAATCATAGTCCTTTTTATCCGCAGTGCGGATAACGAACCTTCCACCATTTTTGTCAATAAATGTACGCCTTAAATCACCTGCGCCGGTACCTGTACCATTTAAAATTTCAGGTGGGTTCATATTCATCTTTGCAACAGTCTCCCAACTTTGATTGGCTTACCTGTCATTACCCTGCGTCTGTATCTCAACAGAACCTCTTTGGTTGTTTGCCTGAAAAAGTATAGAATAATGAAAAGTTTGTGTCAAAGAAAAAGGCCTGACACCAGTATCGCAGGTACCTGCTTTTTTGGTTGTATATCCATGCCACAGTCACAACACAAAAACTCTTTACAACCCATTTGGATATTGTTAGCTTTATACAGTTTGCAGAAAAGTTTTTACAACAGGCCAGGGCACTTATGTTTAACTGAAAAAACTGTTGGGAATAAGGATGAAAATAGGGGTTGCGCAAATAAACTGTTCGCCTGGAGAAGTCCCGGAGAACTGTTTTAAAATTGAATCGTTTTCAAGGCTGGCCAGGGAACAGGGGTGCGAAATGGTTGTTTTTCCCGAAATGACAGACACGGGTTATGACATATCTTTAATTCCGGAAAAGGCATCAACCTGGTCGGAACTGCCGTTTGCCACGTTAAAAAATACCGCATCAGAGTTGGGAATCTATCTGGTTTGCGGAATCTCTGAAAAAGTCTGTTCTGATATTTATAATTCAATTGCAGTGCTTGACCCCAAAGGAGACCTGGTTTTCAAATATAGAAAAACACACCTGTTTTCACCACATCCGGTTTGCGAAGATCGATACTTCCTTCCCGGGAACTCTCTTGAAACAGTCATTATAGATGACATGATCTGGGGCTTTTCAATCTGTTTTGATCTAAGGTTCCCTGAAGTAAGCCGCTCCCTGATGTTAAAAGGGGCCGGGGTTCTGGTGGTCTGCTCTGCCTGGCCTTCAACACGATCTGAACACTGGACAGCCCTCACAACTGCACGTGCGATAGAAAATCAGGCATATGTTGTTGCGTCAAACCGTATTGGCACAGATGGGGCACTCAATTTTTGCGGATCAAGCTGCATTATAGATCCGTTTGGAGTAGCTCTTGCATCATGCGATGAGAAATCCGAGAAACTAATTACAGGGGAGGTAAACAAAGACAGGATTTCCTCTGTACGCAGGATGATACCGGTTCGCTCAAGCAGGAGGGAGGAGCTGTATTGAATTTAAACACAATATTTCTGCTATAATCCAAGCCTTACTGCATTGCTGCCAGGGCATCTATCAGACCGTTAATTGTATAACTTTCCGCTTCCATATCAACCGTAAACCCGAACTTTCGTGCAGCATCTGAGGTTATCGGCCCGATACATGCTGTTTTTGTTTTTGAATCAATCTGTTTAACATGCTTTCTCCCGACAATATCGACAAAATTGCTGACAGTTGACGGACTTGTAAAAATTATAATTTCTGCACACCCTTTGATAATTTTTTCAACAATTTCATCATCTATGCGCAATGGCACTACTGCCTCATACAGATATATTTCCTCTACGTGCAACCCCATCTCTCTCAACCCTTCAGCAAGTACTGCTCTGGCACCCTGTGCCCGGGGCAGCAAAACCCTCATGCCGGGTTTAATTCTTTCTTCCAGGGCATCCACTATACCTTCGGCACAGTACCTGTCCGGAACCAGATCAGTCAGAATCCCCCTTTGCCTCAGTTTTGCTTCAGTTGCAGGACCAATAGCACAGATTTTGATTCCCTTCAGCACACGGATATCCACATTTTCTGACACAAGTTCATCAAAAAATATCTCAACAGCATTAGCACTTGTAAAAACAAGCCAGTCAAACGCATCAATATTTTTAAAAATTTTACAAAGCCTTTTTAAATCTGTTTTTCTTTTGATTTCAATAACAGGCAGCTTTACAACCCTGCCTCCAAGTGCAATAATCGTTTCCCCAAAAGAATCTGCCTGTGCTTCCGGCCTTGTTATAACCACTGTTTTTCCCCTCAGTGGCTTTTTCTCAACTCTGTTGAGTTTTTCTCTCAATTCTACAACATCTCCAACTATAAACAGTGCCGGGGGGCCAAAACCTGTTTCTTCAGCACACCGGGCGATTTGTCCCAATGTACCTGCAAGCACCTTCTGCTCAGGGAGTGTCCCATTTTGAATAAGAGCAGCAGGGGTTTCAGCTGTTTTTCCATTTGCAATAAGCTGCTCAACTATACTGGCAAGGTTCTCCATGCCCATCAGAAAAACCAGTGTGTCGATACCCTTCGAGATCTCTTCCTGGCAGATGGGTGTTCCCTTCTTTCCATGTCCGGTGATTACTGCAAAACTTGAGGATATGCCCCTGTGTGTCAGCGGGATACCTGCATATGCCGGCACAGCTGAGGCAGAAGTCACCCCAGGCACCACCTCAAAACCATACCCCTGTTCAACAAGGTGCAGGGCCTCTTCTCCACCACGTCCAAAAACAAACGGATCCCCCCCTTTAAGCCGCACCACTGCCCTGCCCTCACTGGCTTTCTGCACAATCAATTCATTTATTCTGTCCTGAGAAAAAGCATTTTTACCTGATTCCTTTCCAGCATAAATCAGTTCTGCCCTATCAGGGGCATGTGCCAGCATCTCCTTGTTTACAAGGCGGTCATAAATAACAACATCAGCCTTTTGCAGGACATTTTTGCCCTTAATGGTTAACAGGCCGGGGTCACCCGGTCCTGCACCCACTATATACACAACTCCCTTTTTCATAGCTCCTGACTTATTCCATTATTCAATCTTTGCTACATAAGACTTTACTAAAAAAAAACCACATTTAAAAGTCCAATAATGCTATAATATTTGCTGTTTTATTTAAGTGATGTCTTCCCGGCCATCCGTCGGGAGCACCCCTGTTATAAATTTTTTTTATCCCGCGATCAAAGGCTTGGCTGCTCGCCCTGGAAAAGGCGATGACTCAAGAAACAGGATCCGGTCAGTATTCTTAGCCCACATGCCTAAAAACAAGATTACAAGACCACTTAAAATAGTTCATGTTGCAAGCCACAACACTGTGAGCTCAGGCGGAGCTATACAGATGATGAGACTTGCTCTGGGATTGAAGGAATTGGGACATGATGTTTGCTGTGCTTTTAATATTAAAAGCAGGGATAATCCTCCCGGACTTGGCACGTTTGATACCCTTCTTGATAATGGAATAAAAATTTTCAGCTTCCCCATGCAGAGGATAAAGAAATATCAGGGGATGATCAGGTTCAGAAAGTTTTTATCTTCCGGAAAATTTGACATTGTGCACACCCATCGCTTCAGAGCCCTTAATTTTGTCAGAAAAGCTTCCCTGGGAATGGAAATACCTGTTCTTCTTGGAAACAAAAAAAACAGCTTTTCCATTCCACCAGCATGGGCAAAAATCTATGGCAGCAAAAAGGTGGACAGCATTATAGTCAACGCACAGTCTATAAAAGAACTTTTTATAAAAACGAAAAAGGTAGACCCTGCCAAGGTAGCAATCATTTATAACGGGGTTGACCTTGAGTCTTTTCACCCTGGTGTTAACGGCAGCCATGTCAGAAAAAGTTTCGGCATTGAAGACAGCACCCCTTTCTTTGGTATGATTGCAAACTTTGCCAGGAAGAAGTCTCATGACCTGTTTCTTGATGCTGCCATTAAAGTAATAAAAGAGATGCCCGATGCCCGGTTTCTGCTTGCAGGCGGAGGAGATTATCAAAGCTGTCAAAACCGCATGATTGACAGAGGATTTGGCGGCAATTTTATTTTTACCGGATTCAGAACAGATATCCCTGATATTATAGCCTCTCTTGATTTTGCTGTGATTTCTTCAAAAAAGGGAGAGGGGCTCACCGGAAGTCTTGTAGAAGCAATGGCAATGGCAAAGCCGGTTATATCAACTGACATTGCAGGAAACAGTGAATTCGTAAAACAGATGGAAACAGGGCTTCTGGTCCCACCCGGTGATGTTAATATGATGGCAGACGCCATGCTGTTTTTTCTGAGGAACAGGGAAAAGGCTGAAAAAATGGGGGGCAGGGCATATGCGTTTGTCAGGGACAAGGTAGATAACAGAAAACGCTCAGAATGCTTTCAGGACCTCTACTATAAAATTCTGAACAGGAAATTGATGGGGTCGTAAACAGTCAAAAAAACATGCGACAAGGCAAAAGCTTATGAAAACCAGCAAGGCTGTAATCTTAGCAGCAGGAAAAAGTAAAAGACTTGGCAGGCTGACAGAGAACATTCCAAAGTGTCTTTTATCCCTTGGGAGCAAAACCATTCTGGAGCATCAGGTGGAAACCCTTCAAAAATGCGGCATAGATGATATAACCATTGTCACCGGCTTTTGCGAGAAAATGATAAAGCAGCACTGTGACGGCTCATTCAGATATGTCTCAAACCCCGAATTTGAAACAACAAACAGCATTTATTCCCTGTGGCTTGCCTTAAAGAATGTTCACAGGGGTTCTGTTATCCTTAACTCTGATGTTGTATTCCACCCGGACATTCTTGCAAATCTCTTAAACTCACCACACCCTGACGCGCTTACTGTAAGTTTTCAGGAAGAGATGGGGGAAGAGGAGATGAAAGTCCAGGTTAAAGAGGGAAGGATAGTTGACATCAGCAAGGCAATGGATCTGAAGGTGGCAGATGGAGAGAACGTGGGAATTGTGAAATTTTCTGACAGGGGAATCAGAGTCCTGTATAAGATGCTTGATGATCTTGTCCTGGACAGTGTTGTCAATGCGTGGGCACCCCTTGCCTTTCAGAAAATCTGCTCCTTTTATAATCTGTACGCCGTAAGCACCAAAGGTCTTCCATGGACAGAAATCGATTTTCCTGAAGACCTTGAAAGGGCACGGCGTGAGATATATCCACATATATGTGAAACACTTACTTCCCGACACAAGTGATTAACAGACAGACTTTAAAAACATGAAAACAAAAAAAATACTGTTTTGTGCAACAACACCCCTGAATTATGTAATGTTTAAGCCTGTTCACCAGAGACTTAAGCAGGACAACAGGCTTGAGATATGGTTTACCGCAAACCATTATCCTAAACAATTTTACAGATCCATAGGGCTTGAAGATGAGCTTATTATCAACAAATACCTCTCCATGTTAAAGCACTGGGACATGTGTATCTGCCCCAGTTTTTTTTACGAGCGCAGGAATGCGGATGTAAAAGTTCAGATTTTTCATGGCTGTTCCTTGAAAAACAGGGCTGTTAATAAAAAAGCTCTTGCCTATGACAAGCTGTTTCTAATCGGGCCCTATATGCGGCAGAAGTTTATGACCACATGGGATCTTCATGAAGATGACAACCGGTTTGAGAACATAGGAATGCCAAAGCTTGATGCTCTTGTTAACGGAACCCTCAAAAGGGATGAGCTTATGAAAGGGCTGAATCTTGATCCAGACATCCCTACGGTTCTCTATGCCCCCACCCGTACAAGTGTAACCAGCTCGTCGCTTCAGATGCATGGCAGGCAGATTATTTCAACTGTTTCAGACATGCCTGTAAATTTTCTCGTTAAGCTTCATGACCGTGCTTATAAGCAGTGGAAGCCCAGGATGAAGGAAGACTGGGCAAAAATACTGGATGGGTACAGGGGACACCCGAGGATGAGAGCGGTTTTTGACTACGATATAACCCCTTATCTGTTTATCAGTGATCTGCTGATAAGTGACATAAGTTCTGTGGTAAACGAGTTTTCTGTTCTTAACCGCCCCATGGTCCTTATACATGTCCCTCGACTCATTTCTCATCATAAAAAAATGGAGCTTGCGCGGGGCCTGTCCACGTCAGATCTTGAAGAGTGGGGACAGTCAGCAGGATATCTTTTAAAGGATATGGCAGGGCTCAGCAGGGCTGTTACCCACTGTCTTGAACACCCTGAAGAAAAACAGGAGATAAGAAAAGAGTTTGCAGAAAAGTTTTTCTTTAACCCGGGGCAGGCAACAGACAAGGCAGTTAAAAAAATATATGATCTGATAGGAGTCTGTCCGGGAATAGCTTCGCAGCGAGATTGAGCGAAAATTTAGCTGTCAATCGATAGTGGGCCGTATTCCGGGGGACAGTATACTTAATTATTGACATATGCTGTTTGCAGGGTATAAGGCTCAGGCAATGGCAAGAATAGCACGGGTGGTTGCCCCTGGCATGCCTCATCACATAACCCAGCGTGGTAACCGGAGACAACAAACTTTTTTTACTGATGATGATTATCAACAATACCTGACACTGCTGAGCAGAGCTTGCCAGGGTTCAGGTGTTGAGATATGGGCCTACTGCCTTATGCCCACCATGTACACCTCATAACTGTGGGTTTGCCTCCTTCCATGCAAAAAAGCATTATATGAAACAACTCTGTTAAGGAGAATTTCTTGGCAGCGTACACTAAATCAACTCAAGGCAAAAGATGTATTGCCATGGCTTACAGAGCGGGTGGAGTTAAAATACGGGATTTAAAAAAGTGAAATAACAAATAGACAGGTGAGAGGGGCGATGGAGAAGACAGGGGAAGTACTTTCTGTTTTGAACTGCCGGTGGAGTAATAAGAAGCTGTGGGTCTTGACAATCTTTTTTGACTAACCTAAATTAAAATCAATGGGGCGTATAAAGTCTTATTAATTAAACAGTACCTGAACGGAAACTACAAAAAACTGTCATTTCGAGGAACCCCGATAAATCGGGGAGAAATCTTGCGGAAAAACAAGGGGATAACGATTTCTCCTCCCGATTCTGTTCTGTCGGGAGTCGAAATGACAAAAAAAGGACTTTTCGTTCAGCCACTGTTATGATAAAAAATCAACCACTTAAATTTAATTAGAGGAGGAAATAACATGATCAATCAAATAGACGTTCATGATTTGCCTCAAGAGGAGGTTAAGTTTATTCAGAAAATTGTGGAACTTGTAAGGGAGAGAATCAACAAGAAACAGACAAAGGTAGAAGTAAAAGAAGAAGTTCTCTTTAATAGCTGGCCCTTGGGTGTGAAAGGTAAGCTCACCAGGAGGGAAATTTATGATTATCTCTGAAACCAGTCTTTTGGATACCAATGTTTTGGTTTATGCTGCGGATAAAAATTCAACTTTTTATCAGGCTTCCGCAGACTTAAGAGAAAATGGTGTAAGGGGTGATGTTTCACTGTGCGTTTGTCCTCAAGTGTTAAATGAATTCTATGCCACTATTACTGATCCCAGAAGAGTAAGCAACCCAAGAACTCAAGAAGAAGCATTATCGGAGATGGAAAAATATCTTCAATCAAAAAATATTTTGAAGATATATCCAGGGTCTGAGATAATTGAAAAAACCATAGTCCTTTTAAAACAACACAAAACAACCCGACAGGATATTTTTGATCTCAGTCTAACTGCTACCATGCTTCTAAACAATATTACTCGCATTTATACTTACAATCAGAATGATTTTGCAAAGTATAAAGAAATAGAAGTGCTGACACCATAAAAAATAAGGTTTTAACAATACCAATATCAGCCAAGCACAAACAGGTTGGCTTTTTTGTTTTGAAGGGTTTTTATATCTGCACTGCAGCTTGTTGCTGGGAAAGAAAGGGGACGCCCTTAAATAAGTAAATAAATGTTGGAAAATTAGGGACTATTTTATATTAACAAGATTTCTCCTGTTGGTCAAAATGACAAAAAGAGGACTTTCCGTTCGGTCACTAAGTAGTACCTGACCGAAAAGTCCATTAATTACACTTTTTCTGTCATTGCGAGGGAAGCATGACCGAAGCAATCTCCTGGAAACAAAGAGATCGCTTCCCCGATTTTATCGGGGCTCGCAATGACAACTCGGAATCAGGACTTTCCGTTCAGCCACTGTTATGAAAACAAGAAATAGTGTCAAATCAGTAGTATTAATAAGTTCATTGATAATGTTCCTGTCCACAATCTTTGTTTTTTACGGATATTCAGAAGCTCAGGACCCCAAAGATTGGAAGACTTTTAGAAATAATAACTCGCAAAAGTGGTCTAAAACCTATGGCGGGGATGGAAATGATGGGGCTTCTTCTGTCCAACAAACCTCTGATGGTGGATATATTATATCAGGATTCACAGAGTCATTCGGTGCAGGTTCTAATGATTGTTTAATAATTATTATATGAAAGAAACAAAGAAAAAATTATATGCTTTTAGTGCTTAACAGCACTGTAAAGAAATCAATATAAATCATCTTACCAGACTTTCTGCTGTCTGCTGAAAAGAATTTTTTATCTCCTGGACAGATCTCAAATCCTTCCTGCTTCTCTCCACCATCCTGTCTTCAACCTCCTGCCTTCCAACCCCCATTAAAATTTTGTAGGCATTATATTTTGTCTTGCAGAAATATATGTCAAAGGGGTCCTTTTTCTCCTCAGCCCTGAAAATTCTTATTCCCGGAACTTCATCCTTCTGTACATATTCAAACTCTGCATTTATCAGAAGAGGCTCAATATCGTGCTTGTTCTGCCAGGGGATACATGCGCCCTCCATTGCCAGTTCCGGGTCCATTATCGACCTGATCTTTTCTGTAACGCCACCGACTGCAAGAATAATGTCACCGGTCAGTGAGCCTGTTACACCGAATCTCTGATTTACAGGCTGCTTAATATAATCAGATATCAACGCAATATCCATGGCAACCGATGCGCTGTCACCCTCCACACCACCGTGTGCCTGGATATATTCCACATGCATCTCACACCCTACATAAGGAGCGCCTACTGTTTTTAATATTTTTTTTATCGATGCCCTTACATTCTGTGCTGCTGCCTTTGCAATGTCTCCTGTCTTGCCGGATGCAATAACCGTGTCTGCACCCCCGGTGTTAATCTGACAGTGAATAGGCAAAGGCTGGCCAAACATCTGACCGCTTGATTTTGAAGTAATAACTGCAAGGCCTACAACATAGCCAATTGAGTCGGTCATGGAGCTTATGTACCTTTTCAGGTCTCTTTTGTGTTCTGTTATTTCTCTGGCAAGAACACCTTCAAGGCTTACATGCTCCTCCAGTGCACGCCTGACATGCCGGGGCTCCACCAGGGGAGAGTTGTCAAGTATAGCCTCAAGCTCAGCTGTTTTAATTACACCGTTAATCGGCCTCAGCAGGCTGCTCAATTTCCTGTCTGAGCAGCGGCATCTGAGCTCTTTAATTATCTCCGCAACAGCTTTTCTGGAAAACTCCCTTTCCTGCAGCTTATAATCTGCCGGCAGGGTTCTGCCAAAAATATGCTCGCTTCTCCTTCTGACGCCTTCATGGCCTTCTTTTGCTATTACCTGGCCCCAGGTAGCTTTAAATTCCTTCCCAAGATTGACTATTTCCTGCTTAATGTACTGTGCAACCTGAAGTGTATTCTCCGGGGTCTCAGGAACAGCGCTCTCCATCTGGATTATTTCCCCCTTATCTTCTATTCTGCTCAGAAAAGCTCCGTCCCCTTCTTCCTGAAGATATGCGAGGGTATCGTGATTACAGCATGCAATAATTATATTGTCAGCTTTCAGGCAATTCTCTGATCTGTCTGCTGAACCACTTCCAGCGTTCTTACCACCCTCAAGAATAAATTTCCTGCTTTGCATTATTTCAAGCATACTTGACATATAGCCGGCTTTAACCAGGGTCTTTAACTCATCAACATAGATAACAGGTGATTTTGCATGGGCGCCTAAAAATGCTCTCTTATGTGCCGGGGTGTGCAGATTGCCGGATTGATAAGGGTCATGTCTGAATCCACCCTTCATATTCCTTGAATTGGGTTCAGATATGAATGACATCATGTCCCTGTCTTTCCTTGGATCATACAGAATCTCAGGGAGCATATCAGACAGATGCTTGATTTCCACTTTCAGACCGTCACGGGTTTCTCTCTGTATTTTTTCCTGAACTTTATGATTGTTCTCCTGCATAAACATGAATATTGAACCAATGCCGGTCAGGCCCGCAGCAATAAATGCCGGAGGAAAAAAAATACCGGCAGCAAGGCTTATACCTGTTGCCCAGAGCAATACTTTTTTTACTTTTTTTACGGAATTTATCTGATCAGAAAGACTGAACTTTTCCAAACTGTTTTTCGCTGCTTCTATCTGCTGGTTTACTTTCAAAATATGCTTGTCTAATATTTCAGGTTTTTCATAAGCAATTCGTATATGGTTCTTGTCTTTGCCGGGGAATGCCACAATTGTCTCTTTAGGTCTTATGTAGTCACCTAATGATCTGTCGAGAATATCTTTAAACATATTGGCAAGCATGGATTTTCCGGTTCCGGGCCTTCCAACCATGAGTATATGCCCCCTGTTTTGCGCAATCTTTCTTATGGCACGCTTTGCCCTGTCCTGAAATATGACCCTTTCAATCGGGTCTTCCGGCAATGAGATTTCTGAAGTATCTTCAAAGAAATTGAGGCGCTCATGCTGGGTTTCCGGATAGTGCATCAACTCTTTTATCCAGCAATAATCATTTTCATTATAATCATTATTCATCTATGATTCCTCTCATTGAATCCAGCAGATAAAACCTGCCTGCTTCAGATACAGGTGCCCTCCTGTTAATTTCCAGGTATAGCTGCGGAAGATGCTCTTTAAGGGGCTCAAGCGCTTTAAAGTCATGCATAACAGAAATACTGGTTAAAAGCTTCTCCTCGCCGGAATCGGATTTGTGCGTATACTTCAATGAAATCCCAAGCTGAGAATTTTTCAATAAGTTAACAACAGCACTTCTTTCATCCGGCCCTACGTTACAGGTCTTAAACGCTTTTTTATATATACCGGGAAGATGGCCCTTTGAATAATCGATTTCAAGCTGTCTGTTGAAAAACAGTAACAGGGGTTTAGCATTGCCTTTTCTGCACTGATTCAGCGAATCATAAAAATAAGGGTCTGTTTTGATTGTCTGCTCAAGCAGATACATATAATTAATAAGTCGAACATTTTCAATCCAGTATTGAACTTGATTATTGCGACCCAGAACACAGGCTCTGGATGCTCCATTATGCTGAAAAATTATTAATCTGTATGAATTTGCGGGATCATAAGAAGCAAAGTTAAATCCTTTCATATCAAGCAGACCATCTGCCACAAATGCCCTTGGAAGAATAACAGGAATATTTTTCAATGCATAATCAAACAGATACCTGATTTTTTCAGCAATACTGTCTCTTTTTATCTCTAACAGCAGGCGGTTATCGCCTGTTCCCCTGCATATGCCTTTTATATCAGATATTGTTTTTGAATCTAATCGTGAAAGTCTTTTCAGCATTGCATCATATGGCATTAATAATCCATAAAGCTTATCAAAATGTTCCTTAAGGTCCTTGTCATGAATGCAGGATGTCTTTGCTGTACTATTTGATATTAATACTTCAGGAGGCAGGATATTTTTAATTTTATAAAGTTTCTGCAGTTTTTCCGGAAGAATTTTCCTGATTTTTTCTTTGATTTTAACAGACAATGGCTGCTTATAATGGATTTCACATCCGATTATCTTTTTTTCTACTGTAATAGGATTCGGGTTAAGCATATACCAGGCTAAATCAGAAATTCCATGTTCTTTAACTATTTTAGCACCAAAATCCCTGCAAATCCCGCTTAAATCCAAATTTCTGAATCTGCTCTCAGAGATCACCCATATATCACTCGGAAATAACTTTTTAACATAGTCAGGCTCTGTCATCTGTATTTTCCTCGCTTATATATTAATCTGAGCTGTGTTATCTATTTTAACTTATAATATATTGATGTCAATAAGAAGATATTACTACTGATATATATTTATATATGTTTTTTATCAATTTATGGTTTTGAAATTTAAGAGGAAGGATGAAAAAACCTGTATATACTGAGAGCCCTTTTTTCTGTCAGGGAGGGAACATTGTTAAATTCCTCCAGAGTTGCCCTGCCTGCCTGTTCCAGACTGCCGAAATGTTTCAAAACAGCATTTACGGTTTTTCTTCCAATACCTGGAATGCTTTCCATTGAGGAGGTAAAATCTTTCTTCTTTTTCAGGGCTTTATGGTATGAGATTGCAAAACGGTGAGCTTCATCTCTGATTCTTTGCAGCATAAAAAGAGCTTTAGCCTGCCTGGAAAATACCACGGGGTTTTTTCTGCCAGCCAGAAAAACTTTTTCATTCTCTTCACCCATGATTTTGCAGACCATTTTGCCTGTTTTTTTCCCCTTTGCCAGAGCAGCAGTATCAACAGCAGTAATTCCATGGTCATGCAGGGCCTTAAGAAGAACATTCAGCTGACCCTTGCCCCCGTCTACAATCATAAGGTCAGGCAAAGAGCCATCATTTTTTGCCCTGTCAAGATGTCTTGTCAGGACCTCATACATCATTGCATAGTCATTGGGCTGCTGCACACTTTTTATGCGAAATCTCCTGTATCCCTCCTTAACAGGGATGCCACGTTCAAAAACAACCATGGAACCAACTGCCGATGTGCCGGAAATATTGGAAATATCAAAGCATTCAATTCTGGAGGGAAAATTTTTTAAATGCAGTTTACCCTGAAGCTCCCTTAGAATTTCTTCAAAATCCATGTCATCAGTCCGGTTTTTCCTGAACATGATTCCGGCGTTTTGGGTTGCAATTTTTAAAAGCTCTTTTTTTGAGCCCCTCTGGGGTTTAATTATCTTAATATGTGACCCCTTTTTTTCCTTCAGCCATTCTTCAAGCAACCTGCTGTCTTCAAGCCTGATTGGCACTATGATCTCTTTTGGTATAAACTCACCCCTGTAGTAATACTGGGAAATAAAGGATGACAGGGACTCTTCATCAGACAGTTGAATATTTTTCAGAAAGAAACTCCTGCTTCCGATCATCCTGCCGCTTCTGACAAACAGAGCAGTAACCTCCATCTGAAGACCTTCTCTGTAAAAGGAAAAAATATCCCTGTCAACAAGATCAAGAGACACCACAGACTGCCTTTCAACTGTTTTTTTAATGGCAGATATCCGGTTCCGCATTATGGCGGCAAGTTCAAAGTTAAGGTTCTTCGCTTCAAAAGCCATTCTCCTTTTCAGCCCCTGCATGACTTTACCCCCATGGCCATGAAGAAAAAGCTGAACATCCTTAACCACCTTGAGATACTCATCATGATTTATATTATGAGAACATGGCGCAAGACACTGACTTAATTGATGATACATACAGGGACGATTTTTTTTCAGATGATCTGTCCTGCACTTTCTGATTGGAAATATTTTATGTATAACCTTTAATGTTTCACGGACAGCCTGGGATGAAGCAAAGGGACCAAAATAAACAGAACCATCTTTTTTCGGCCTGCGAACAACAGTAATGTTCGGGTAG
>JAJRXD010000040.1 GCA_024276465.1 Deltaproteobacteria bacterium | reverse complement strand
GTTCACGTGGTCAACTCTGGTGCCCCTGGTTGGCCGGGAGGTGGAGATCTGCGGAGAGGTTTATCCTGGTTATGCAGGAGTAAAAGGCATTCATATTGAGTCCATGTTCTTTGAAGGCGAATATATCGTAGGTAAATAAAAGATTGAAGATACAATGAGTTAAAAATGGTTAAACTTTTTTATAATTGATACAGTGAAAAGGATAATAGCAAAAACAGTTAAAAGTTATGACATAGGCGGTTGCCTGAGGAGGGAAACTTTTTGTGCTCTTGAATGGAGGGCTGCAAAACCTGTCTGGAACACGGACAGGTGTTTTAAGTGCGGCGTTTGTTCTTTAAGCTGTCCTGATGCAGCCATTATTCAGGTTGACGAAGGTTTTTATGATGCCAATCCGGACAGGTGCAAAGGTTGTGGTATATGTTCAGAAGCATGTATAAATGAAGCTATTACCATGAGTCCTGAAAAAAAGTAAGCTGAAAAGCTGTAAAATTATCCGGGGATAGGATTAATGGATCGTTACTCAGTATTTGTTCCAAAACTGTTGCCAGAAACAGAGCTGTTTTCTCCTGAAAACCGTTCGTGTCCGGGTTGCGGGCAGGCAGCTGCAATCAGAATTATCGGAAAGGCTGTGGAGGATCACAGACGGTATCCGTACGGCATATCAAATGTCGAGATGCATACATCAGCGTTCCCCTATAAACAGTGGGAACTGACCCAGGCAAAGAAACCAGGAGGGACTTCCCTGAAGCTTGACGCAAAGAAGATATTTGCCATGGCAGGGGAATCGGGATCGTTTGATGATGGTATCAGGATGTTGACCGAGGCAAAGAAACAGGGAAAATCCTTTATCTATATCTGCCTGTTCAATGAAGCGGGAATAGAACGCCACAGAGAAGTCCCGTTAAACGGATACCATCCGGATGGCACAAAAAGTTTTATCCGGAGACTGCATGATATGAAAAATCTGATAGACAGAGCTAAAGCCATTAGTCCTGATTTTATGGCAACCGCATGTCCTTCACACCCGTTTGACCTTGTTGATAAAGTTAAAAAGACGCTGGACTGCCGGGGCATAAGCTTTTTAGCTGTTTTTGTGCCCTGTCCGACCGGGTGTTCTTATGACCCGGCACAAAGTCTGAATTCCGGAAGGCTTGCTGTTGAAACAGGGTTTTTCCCGCTGTATCAAATAGAACATGGATCATTTCGTATAACGGTCTCCGCTCAATCTGTTCCGCGTGTGAGTGAATATATGAAGCTTCAGCCTTCATTTGTTATGTTAAGTCCTGATGAAGTAAAAAAGGTTCAGGATGCTGTGGACAAAAACACAACACAGTGATGTTTTTTGTTTTTCCTTTAGCCCCGACGTATCGGGTGAAAGTTCAATTAAGAGAGGTGTTTGGTGGTGGACGAAGGGACAAAAACGATTATCGACAAACTGATAAAAAAGCATAAACCCGGAGAAAATGCAGTTGTTTCCATTTTTCAGGACGTTCAGGAACAGCAGGGCTATTTGTCTGAAGATGCGATCAGATATGTGAGTGAGAAGCTGGAAATTCCTGTAAGCCGGGCTTTTTCAGTTGCGACCTTTTACAGCGCATTCAGCCTTACGCCACTGGGCCGCAACCGTGTCCACGTGTGTCTTGGCACAGCATGCCATATTAAAGGTGCTGATAACATTGCAGGGCGCATATCAAGGCAGTTGAAGATCAAACCCGGGGAAACCACCGGGGACCGGAAATTCAGCCTGCACAAGGTACGCTGTCTTGGGTGCTGTGCGCTGGCTCCGGTAGTTAAAGTGAACGATGATACCTATGCCGGTGTTTCACAGGATCAGGTTGTATCTGTACTGGAGAAATACAGATGAAAATAAAAAAAATGCAGGATCTTAACAAACTGAAAAAGAGTGGGGAACAGCAGCTGTTTCCATCCGGCATAAAAATAACTGTTGGGCTGGCAACATGCGGTATTGCCAGGGGAGCAGATAAAGTCCATGACGCATTCAAAAAGGAGCTGCAAAAACAGAAGGTAAAAGCAACTGTAGTACCTGTTGGATGTTCGGGGTGGTGCAGCAGAGAACCGATAGTAAATATCATTATTCCCCGCATGCCAAAGATTACACTTGGTGATGTGTCAGAAGATGATATCCCTGGAATTGTACGGAATTTAAAGAACAGGCATATACCAGAAAGCAAAATTCTTTATCGAACAGATGCAGAAGAAAATATAGCTGACGGCAGGGTCAGGAAATATGCCTCTGCCAGTCAGGCTGCAACAAGTGGAAAAATTCCTGCATACGGGACACTGCCGCTTTTTAAAAAGCAGAAAAAAATAGCGCTGAGAAACTGTGGTCTTATTAATCCTGCTGATATTCAGGAGTATGTGGCACGCGGCGGTTTTAAAGCTGCATACAGCGCTGTTACCGGAATGAAGCCTGAAAAAATAATCACGGAAGTTCAGAGGTCAGGTCTCAGAGGAAGAGGCGGAGCAGGTTTTCCGGTCGGTAAAAAATGGGAAATGGCAAGGCAGGCAGAAGGCAAAAAAAAATATATAATATGTAATGCTGATGAAGGGGATCCAGGGGCATATATGGACAGAAGCATTCTGGAGGGAGATCCATTCAGCGTGCTTGAAGGAATGATCATAGCTGCTTTCTCCATTGGAGCATCCGAAGGATATATTTACGTCAGGGGAGAGTACCCGCTGGCGGTTAAACAGGTTACAAAAGCTATTCTTCAGGCTAAGAGATCAGGTCTGCTTG
Source organism: Deltaproteobacteria bacterium (assembly GCA_024276465.1). Taxonomy (GTDB): domain Bacteria; phylum Desulfobacterota; class WTBG01; order CAIYCZ01; family CAIRTM01; genus JAJRXD01. The sequence goes on along the minus strand of JAJRXD010000040.1, from coordinate 49,444 downwards.
GCAGAAATATGTTTGGAACTGATTTCAGCTTTAACGTGAATGTGGAAAAGGGAGCAGGGGCATTTGTTTGTGGTGAAGAAACAGCGCTTATTGCATCCATTGAAGGATATTCGGGTGAACCCGTGCCAAGGCCACCCTATCCCGTTGAAAAGGGGCTCTGGGGGTTGCCCACCTGTATTAATAATGTTGAGACGCTGGCAAATATACCCGTGGTTCTTTCAAGAGGCGGCACATGGTTTTCCCGTATTGGAACAGGCAAAAGTAAAGGCACCAAGATATTTTCTCTTGTAGGAGCAGTTGAGAGGGTCGGTCTTGTTGAAGTTCCGATGGGAATCAGCCTTAAGGAGATTGTTTATGATATAGGTGGTGGAATTGCCGGTGGAAGAAAGCTCAAGGCTGTACAGACAGGCGGTCCGTCCGGGGGATGTATCCCGAAACGGCTTGCTGATATTTCAGTGGATTACGAAAGCCTGACAAAAGCAGGTTCGATCATGGGTTCAGGCGGCATGATTGTCATGGATGACAGGACGTGCATGGTCGATGTGGCAAAATATTTCATGTCTTTTCTCAAGGACGAATCATGCGGAAAGTGTCTGCCGTGCAGAGAGGGCACCCAGGCTGTTTTTGAAATACTTGACAGAATAACCAGGGGCAGGGGCAGGACAAAGGACATTGAGCAACTAAAAGATGTTTGTGAAGCAATGTCACAGGCTTCCATGTGCGCTCTGGGAAAGACAGCAGCAAACCCGGTCCTGAGTACCCTGCGGTATTTTGGCAAAGAATATGATGAGCACATAAAGAAAAGGAGATGCTCTGCCGGGGTGTGTTCTGCATTAATCAGATTTTCAATTAATGCTGACAAGTGCATCGGGTGTGAAGCCTGCAGGAAGGCATGTCCCTGTGAAGCAGTTTCAGGCAAACCCAGGAAAATGCATAAGATTTCTGTAAAAAAATGCATAAAATGCAGGGCATGTTATGAAGTGTGTCCTGTTAAAGCTGTTGAAATCAGGTGAAAGACCATGACAATGTGTAATATTACACTTAATGGAAAAAAGACAAAGTTTCTGCCGGGAAAAACAATCCTTGAAAACACGCGGGACCATGGCGTAAAAATACCTGTACTTTGCAGCCATGAAGCACTCAAACCATACGGAGCATGCAGGCTCTGTATTGTTGAGATTGAGGAACAGGGCAGAAAACAGATTGTCACATCATGTAACAGTCATGTAAGAGACGGGATGAAAATCAAAACCCATTCACCCAGGGTTCAAAAAATCCGCAAAACCCTTGTAGAGCTTCTTCTTGCACGAACACCGGAAGCAGCTGTTGAACAACAGCTTGCCCGGGACATTGGTGTCAAAGCCACTCCATATCCCGAGCAGGGTGAGCTTTGTATTATGTGCGGGCAGTGCGTGAGAACCTGCAGGGAGATTGTTGGTGCCTGTGCACTTGATTTTGTTCACAAAGGCTCCAAGCGCTCAGTTGCTGTTCCATTTTTCAGGGACTCAAAGGAGTGTATTGGATGTGGTTCATGTGTGTTTGTTTGTCCAACAGGCGTTGTCAGCATGCATGACGAAATTTCTGATGTCCGGGGTGAGCCGGAGCGGATAATGGACAAATGGGAAACCCGGCTGCCCCTGCAGAAATGCAGTTCAGACGGGAATGTATTTGCAACAAGACGGATGCTCGAACATTTTGCTCGGAAACATGAGGTGTCAGAAGGATTTCTTGAAACCTGTTCGCACTGCCTTCGCAAGGGCAATACGAAGTAGGAATATTATATTACATCCAGGAGCTTTGAAGAGATGCCTTATGATAAAACATCAATAGTTATACGATAGGAGGTCTACATGACAGAAGTATTATCTACAATAGAGGAACTTACCGGAAAGCTGGAAAAGGTTGTAGACAGCACCAGAGTTTTTACAGACCCAGAGTTTCTGGAAGGATATGCCAGTGATACCAGTCACAGCTGCAACAAAAAACCTGATGTTGTTGTGAAGGTGCTTTCAACCGGGGAAGTCCAGAAAATTGTTAAGCTGGCAAATGATTACAAAATTCCCGTTACCCCCCGAAGTTCTGCTACAGGTTTTTACGGTGCTGCTATTCCCGAGCAGGGCGGCATTGTTATTGATATGAGTTCGATGAAAAATATTCGCCGTATTGATACAAGGAACAAGTGGGTAATGTTTGAGGCAGGAGTTACATATGGTGAACTTCAGGAAGAGCTTGCCAAGCACGGGTTCAGGGCGATCAATCCGTTTCTTCCTCACAAGGACAAATCAGCGCTGACAAGTACTCTTGAGAGAGAGCCAAGGATCGTGCACAAGCATCATCTTGATGAGACAATCCTTACCATGGAAATGGTGATGCCTGATGGAAACCTGTTTCACACCGGATCAATGGCCATATCGCCACAGGCGCCTGAAACCATCCCTGATGAACTGCCCAGCGATCTTTGTAATTTTCACGGCCCGGGAATTGACTGGTTCAGACTTATACCCGGCAGTCTTGGAACATTAGGGATCGTAACGGTTATGAACGTAAAGATCGCACTGATTCCTGAGAAGCAGAAAATGATGTTTTTCGGGTTTGACAGTCTTGAGGAAAGTGTTGAGCCGTTTTATTACATTTTGCGCAAGCTGCTTGGAGATGAGTGTTTGCTGCTCAACAGTCGGTATCTTGCTACAATCCTTGCCTCTGACCCTGAGGAGATTGACAGTATAAGCGCAGTCCTTCCATCTTATACTGTCATTGTCAATCTGACCGCAGGCGAGTGGTTCCCGGAGGAAAAAATGGCTTATCAGGAAAAAGCCATCAGGGATATATCGCGGACGTTTTTTATCAAACCAATGGAAAGCCTTCCCAATGTGCCTGATGCGGAGAAAGTGCTTGCCCGGCACTTGTTGCAGCCATGGGATAATGGGACATACTGGAAATTCAGAGCAGAGGGAGCATCCAGAGAAATATTTTTTCTGACACAGCTTCAAAGGGCCCCTGAGTTTTTACAGATAGTAAATACTATTGCAGCAGAAAGCGGATACCCCTTATCTGATATCGGACTTTACCTGCAGCCAAAACAGAACGGAAGATCATTTCAAATGGAGGTCAGTTTTCCGTACAATCCTGAGAGTCAGGATGAGAGGGAAATGATAGATGCTCTTTACAGAGAGGCCAGTGAACAGCTGATTAATAAGGGTGCTTTCTTTTACAGGATATACGGGCCGTGGGCTGAAATGGTATATTCAAGAACAGGCAACCTGCATGAAACGCTGAAGAGAATTAAAAGAACCTTTGATCCGAACAGTATTCTCAACCCGGGAAAACTTGGATTTTAATTATTTGGCAAAGAAAGGAACATTATGGCATTAGAAAAAATAGAATACGATGCAAGTCATTGCCAGCGCTGCTCGACTTGTAAATGGTCACACTTGTGGGAAATTAAGAGTCATCGCTTTGCAAGAAACTGTCCTTCGCTTGTATACGGAAAATTTGATGCATATGCAGCCCAGGGAAAAAATGACATAACAACAGGGCTTTTAAAAGGTGAGCTGACATGGGAAGAAAACAAGGATATCCTGCTTGAGGTTATTTACAGATGCCCCGTGTGCGCAGCTTGTGATATCAGTTGCAAGCGTGTAATGGATCTTGATATTATCGGGGTGCTTGACGCACTGAGGGAAGAGGCTTGCGAGAGAGGATATGGTCCCCTGCCTGCTCACAAGGAATTCATACAGAGTATTATGAACTATGACAATGTGTGGAAACAGCCCCGGACAAGGCGTGCCAACTGGGCAAGAAAAATGGGGATTAAGGATCTGTCAAAGGCTGGTGCCAGGGCAGATGTCCTGTATTATGTAGGATGTACGTATGCCTACAAACCGGGCATGGATACAGTTCCCCAGAACACGGCTGCAATTCTGAAAGAGGCTGGAGTTGATTTTGGAATTTTGGGAGCAAAGGAAGTATGTTGCGGTGGCATAGCGGATAACATTGGTGACAAGAAGAGTTTCGAAAAGATTGCAGAGAAGAATCTGAAAATGTTTGAAGAAATCGGGGTGAAAACTATTGTGACCAATTGTCCTGGCTGTTTTATGACATTCTCAGAAAAATATGCGAAGATGCAGAAAATTGATACAACAGCTCTCCCTTACAAGGTGAAACACACCACACAATTTTTAGAAGAACTGATTCAAGACAATAAGATCAAATTTAAAAAGCCCGTTAATATGCATATTACCTGGCACGACCCCTGTCACTTAGGCAGAAGGGGGGAGCCGTACAAACACTGGGAAGGTAAACGGGTAAAATTCGGGCTCACTGAACCTCCGAGAGAGATGAACAGGGGGGTTAATGGCGTGTACGAAGCTCCGAGAAATATCCTCAAAGCAATACCAGGAATAAAACTTGTTGAGATGGAACGGATTAAAGACTATGCATGGTGCTGCGGCAGCGGTGGTGGAGCAAAGTCGGCATATCCTGATTTTGCCCTCGCAACGGCAAAAGAGAGGATAGAAGAGGCAGAAGCAACAGGGGCAGGAACTATTATTACTGCATGTCCATGGTGTGAGGCCAATTTAACTGATGGAATAGATGCTTCAGGATCAAAGATGAAGGTAGGGGATATTCTTGATCTTGTGAGACAGGCAATGGAATAATAAACAATGTCGGGTGAGGAATACCCCGGCTACTTATGTTGGAGGCTTTTATGGCATTTACAGATTTTTCATACAGTGCATTGCAGGATATTGTTGGAGATGAGAATATAACAAATGATCCGGTGTTATGCCAGGCATATTCCCGGGTGCAGTGGCTGCCGCATGGTGTTATGCAGAGAGAAAGATGCGGTTTGAATATGAGACCAGCATGTGTTGTCATGCCTGGTTCCACAGAAGAAGTGCAGAGTATCGTCAAGGTTGCTAACAGGTATAAGTTCCCTTTTATTCCGAGAGGCTCGGGGTTTACATTTCATGCTTTTCCGACACAGGGTGGTACTGTGATCCTTGATCCGAAACGCATGAACAGGATCATAGAATTGAACGAAAAGGACATGTACGCAGTTATCGAACCATATGTTGCATTTGCACAGATTTTTGCAGAGGCACAGAGATACGGACTTTATGTTCCGACACCACTTGCCGGAAGTCAGGTTTCGTGCCTTGCTAACTTTGCATGGCATGGTGCGTACGGGAACAGCTGGATAACCGGTATCGGAGCCCAGAACCTGCTGGGGTTTGAGTTAGTGCTGCCCGATGGCGAGGTGGTAAGAAGCGGATCAATGGCGTGCCCTGATGCCGGAAACTTCTGGAACGACGGTCCAGGGCCGGATCTCAGGGGCTTCCTGCGTGGCGGTATGTTCGGTCATGCAGGCGGCATGGGAATTGTAACTAAAATTTCCTGCAAACTGTGGCAGTTTGCAGGACCTGAAGTTTTCCCGACAGAAGGCAATGCCAACATGAAATTCTCCAGTTCCCTCGGTGATCTGTGGCGGTGGTATATGATAAAGTTCCCTTTCAAGTATCCAGAAGAGGAGGAACAGGAACTCAAAAAATCAGCAGAGCTTTTCTATGAGATGGGCAAGGCTGAAATAGGGGAAGTCGCAACACACCTTGCGCAGCAGTTTCTTCTGACCTATTCTTCCGTAACCAAGCAGGATCTGCATGATAATATGAACAATAATGTTTTCCCTCAAAGCTATTGTGTGGTTGCCCTTGCCGGAAAGACCTCTCTTGAGCAGCTTGAATATGAAGAGAAGGTTTTGAAGGCAATTGTTAAAAAGGTTGGGGGTGTATTTGTTGAGGAAGATGAGCCGGCATACAAAGTATGGATAAAACGGGCTGCAAATGAGTGGATCAGATTTGGAAATGCACAGCGCCTTGCACGGCCATCGGATAACTTCAGCATAGGCTCTTCAAATGTTGATTCGATTGACAAGATTGTCTATGAAATACTTGCATCAAACAAGGTGGAAAAGGATGCGCTTGAAGAAGGGATTGGCAAGGATTTTGTTCAGCCCCTGAGTATTCACGGAGGCTGGATAAGCCCCCAGGAATACGGATACTGGTGTCTTCATACAACGGATGTTTTTCCTGAGCAGGACCCGGAGCAGTGCAATCAGGCCATAGAGATTATTGGCAGGGTCGGGAAAAGCCAGTTCCAGCGCAAATCAGCAGCTGAAGCCATACACATGTTAGGGCCGGCTTATGACATGTTCGGACCAATGTTAGGAGATGTTCATCTCTATGTAAAAGCGCTGAAAAGGGAATTTGACCCGAATAATATTTCCAATCCCGGATTTGCAACAACACCTGACGTGCTTTCGGATGAAGAATACAGGAAATTAATGGGCGGCGGCGGACATTAAGGTATAATTTAGCCCTAAGGCTGAGCTGTTTTTCAGATAAAGACAGTAAGTGTAACAGCATATCACTCATTTTAGGCAGATATCCATGTCTGTTTACTAAGCAAGCATTACGCTCCACTCTCCTGGTGAAGCTTATGTAATGCTTAAATCCGTTCAATGCTGTTACACTGATCCCGACACAGCGGGATTTGTGGCATTATGTTTTTTTAGAATCGCTCAATTTAGGTTAGAGGAAAGAGCACAATATGCAGATTGATATAGACAAATGTGTTGGATGTGGAGGATGTGTAAATCTATGTCCGCAGATAGCAATACACTTTTTTGATAACAAGGCGTGCATAGATCAGTTTCGATGTACGGAATGCCGTACATGTGTCATAGCCTGCGGCATGGGTGCTCCAAATGTGAGTTGCAGATTTCCGCAGGCAATCATTTTTACTGAAGCTTAGATAAACGGATACAAGGCTAAATTTATGGCAAATCAATATGATATTGTTGTTGTCGGAGCAGGACCTGCCGGATTGATGGTCTCTCAAATTGCAGCAAAAAAAGGATTAAAGGTGCTGCTTGTTGATCAGAAAAAGGACATTCCGAAAATCTTAAGGTCCTGTTGCTGTAATCTTATAATTGAACCAGGGACTCACAAGGAAGTAGTTACGTACTCTTCCGGTGAGATTCGCTTTCAGAACAACAACTTTGTGGTACCTTATGCAGGGTCGGTCATTCCTCTGAAAAACAGCTTCAAGGTTTCACCTGGCGGACAGGCGTTAACTATCAAAGGCAAAAGTCCGGAGGGTAATGTTGCCATTTCCTATGAAAAAGAAGCGCTTGTTAATGGCCTTTTTTCAATTGTCCAGAAAAACAAAAACATTGAAATTTTATGCGGCCTCCAGGCTGTAAAGGCAGAGAATGTTAAGGGAGGGGTTAAGGTCACTTTTCGGGACAGGGAAAAAAACTTTACCTTTGAGGGGAAAGTTGCAGTTGCAGCTGATGGAGTAAACTCAAAGGTTGTTGAGACCCTTGGACTTAACGAGAAGCGAAGGAAGTTTTTTGCCAGGTTTAGAGTTTGTTCCTTCCATATGGAAAATGTTGATTGTCCCTACCCTGATTCATGGATAACCTTTGTAGGAACAGGCCATACCAGAACAAAAAGGGGTCAGCTTTACATGTGCCCGAAGCCCCACGAAGGCATAACAGACCCCCCGGTGTATGAGTTGACACTTGGTGTGCCTGTTGCTGCCACGGTTGAAGCAGTGTCAACCAGAGATGAACTTGATTATTTTACGACAAAGGGCAGGTTTTCAGGGTGGTTTAAAAACATGAAGATTGTTGATGTGAGAGCTGCGACACTTAACTTTTATACCCCGCTGATAAACCCCATAGAAGGAAATGTTGTTGTTGTTGGTGATTCGGCAGCGTTTATCGAAACATATGTTCAGGGAGCCATGATGTATGGCTTTCAGGCCGGCAATGCTATTGTAAAGTATCTGTCAACAGGTAGTGGCCTTGAGGATTACGCTGATGCGTGGAAAGAGAGCTTTGAGTATAATGATCCTGAGGAGATCAAGCGGGCCTCACAGGGGTTTGGTTTGCATGTGCTTAAAGATCATGATATTGATTACCTGTTCGGCCTGACCAGAGGTGACGATATAAGGGGATACGTAAATGAGTTTTCAGATCCAATTACCACAAGGACTGCACTTCTGAGTCACCTTGATCAGATTAAAAAGGAAAGGCCGGAGCTTGGAGCTGTGCTGGAGAAATTTTCCCAGGTGTCAGTAGATGATGCCCTGCAGGTGGATTCAAGGAAGAAAAAGCATTAACCATGGGAAACATGATGGTTGCGGACATACTTAAATCACAGCAGATAGCACTTGACATGTTTGCTTTCCCCTGTATATTCTTACGTTGCGATATTAAAACAGTTCAGAACATAATATTTATATATTGAACAATTTGGGAGCATGAAATGAACAGCAAAAGGGTGGATGAACTTATTGAGAAACACAGGACTGAAAAAGGGCCCCTCATCTCTATCCTGCATGATATTCAGGAAGAAGAAGGGTATTTGCCCGAGGCGACATTAAGCTATCTGGGGGATAAGTTGAACACACCCTTAGGTGAGATTTACAGGGTGGCGAGCTTTTTTTCTAAGGCGTTTACCTTTGAAAAAAAAGCAAAACACACCATAAGAGTATGCCAGGGCACAACATGTCATGTTAAGTGCTCCGACCATGTGTTAGAGGAAATCCAGGAAGAATTAGAGAAAATTAAAGATGATAATTTCGGAGAACATGAAAACTTCTCCATGGAAAAAGCGAGATGTCTGGGCTGTTGTACTTCGGCGCCGAATGTTGAGATTGATGGAGAAATCCTGGATAAAGAATCTGCAAAGAAGACAATCATCAAACTAAAAGGTGAAAAATAAAATGAAAGTTAAGAGCATCCGTGATTTAAATAAATTAAAAAGCGAAGGCGAGAAACTGCTAAGGCCAAAAAATATCAGAGTTCAGGTAGGGACCACACCATATGCTCTTTCCAGGAAGGCAAGGGATGTCATCGAAAAGCTGAAAAAAGAGTTAGACCAGCAAAATATTGATGCAACAGTTGTTCGTGTAGGATGTGTTGGCATATGCTATGAAGAACCTGTCGTAGAAGTGATTATTCCAGGAAAGCCAAAGGTAACCTACGGAAGTATTACAGTTGATAAAGTGCCTTCCCTTGTCAAGGCTATTTCAAAAGGCAAAGCAGTGAAAAAATATGCCCTGTACCGGACTGATCAGGAGGAAATTATATGCAGCGGAAAAACATTCAGCTATGCTTCAAGAGTCCCTTCGGATTATAAGAAAATTCCTCTGGCATGCGAATTTAAATTTTTTCAGCCGCAGGTAAGGATTGCATTAAGAAATGCAGGAATCATTAATCCTGACAGTATTGAAGAGTATGTTGCCAGAGGTGGATATTCAGCTTTAAGCAAGGCCCTTACAAAAATGACTCCTGAGAAGGTTATAGATGTTGTGATAAAAGCTGATGTCAGGGGAAGGGGAGGAGGAGGTTTTCCTGCCGGCCTTAAATGGAAAACCTGCCGTGAGGCAAAGGGAAAGGAAAAATATGTCCTGTGCAACTGCAGTGAGGGAGATCCGGGAATTGGCATGCATAAAACCCTCATAGAGTCGGATCCTCACAGCATTTTAGAGGGATTAATCATAGGAGGATATGCCATTGGTGCCATGGAAGGTTATATTTACCTTCACTACGGATATGCATCAGGGAAGGAAAAACTCCTGAAAGCAATTGATCAGGCTAATGAATACGGACTTCTTGGCAAAAATATCCTTGGCAGTGATTTCAGCTTTTCCATTATTCTGAAAGAAGGAGCAGGCGCCTACGTGTGCGGTGAATCAACAGCATTGATGGCAACCCTTGAGGGCAGGTCTGGTGAGCCCAGACCTAAATACATCCATACTGCTGAGAAGGGTCTGTGGGACTGTCCTACAAACCTTAATAATGTTGAGACGTGGTGTAACATCCCGCCCATTATTTCAAGGGGGGCTGGCTGGTATGGCAAAATTGGAACTAAAAGCAGCAAGGGAACCAAGGTCATTTCTTTGACTGGCAATGTGAACAGGAGCTGTCTTGCAGAGGTTCCAATGGGCACAACGATGAAAGAAGTTATTAATAAGCTTGGAGGAGGCATTGTTAAGGGAACAAAGCTAAAGGCGATTGGCGTTGGCGGACCGCCAGCCGGCCTTCTTCCTGCATCACTGGCTGATTTGCCGATTGATTTTGATGAACTGGTAAAGGCCGGGTCTCTTCTCGGATCGGGTGGAATGATTGTCATGAATGATAAAACCTGTGTGGTTGACATGGCCCGGTTTTTTATAAAATTTCTGGAAGAGGAATCCTGCGGCAGATGTTTTCCGTGCAGAGAAGGCATAAAAAGAATGCGGGAGATCCTTGATGGACTTTCCGCTGGGATAGGAAAGGATGAAGATATTGATCTTTTGCAGGAGATTGTTGATTGTCTTTCTGAAGCGTCTTTATGTGACCTTGGAAAATCAGCACCTAATGTGGTTCGCTCAACCCTGAGATATTTCAGGGAAGAATACAAAATCCACATCCAGCAGCAAGTTTGTCCGTCAAAAAGATGTACCATGTAACCATAGAATTTATAAGGTGAGATAAAGATGATTAAACTAACAATAGATGGGAAAAAGATACAAACTGGCAAAAACACTACCATTTTGATGGCAGCAAGGGAAAACAGGATTAAAATTCCAACCCTGTGTCACCATGATGGTTTAAGCCCTTTAGCCAACTGCAGACTGTGTGTTGTTGAAGTGACTGAAAAAGGCAGAACAAAAGTTGTTACTTCATGTAATTACAAAGTTGCAGAAGGGATGTCCGTAGAGACAAAAACGGAAAATATTATTGCCATGAGAAAAATGATCGTTGAGCTGTTAGCATCCAGGTCTCCCAATGTTAAGCTTGTCAGGGAGCTTGCGGATGAGATGGGTATTAAGGACACGCGGTTTGTCCTTGAAAATGAGAAATGCATTCTCTGTGGACTGTGTGTTCACGTCTGCAGTGAGTTTATAGGCGCCAGGGCTATCACATTCAGCGGGCACGGATCAGAAAAAATCGTATCTGCACCACTTGGCAGTTCTGCAAAGGATTGCCTGGGATGCGGGGCATGTGTTGAGGTCTGCCCTGCCCAATGCATAACCATGAAAGATATTGAAGAAGCCAGGACATATTCTTCAGGGGATCATGAACACTTGGGGCCTGCACGTCTTATACACAACTGGAACGTAAGGGTTCTTTGGAAAAAATGCAGAGTCTGTGGCAACATGTTTCCCCCCCCTTCTCCCATGAAGTATCTGAAGGAAGAGAAACCACTGCCAAAACAGTTTTTTGAAACCTGCGAAAAGTGCCAATAGTAATTAAAATCTGTACCCTGTAAGGGTGGAGGAGGAATAACATTGATTGAGATTGATAAAGAAAAATGTGCAGCGTGCTGCGGCTGTGTAGATCATTGTCCGGTGGCAGCCATCAGTGTAATTGATGATGAGGTTGTCGTAGACAGCGATATCTGCATGGAATGTCTGATCTGCACAAAGGTCTGTCCGCTGGGCCTGCCCCATTGGGTGGATTAAAATATAATAAAAAGTGAATACACGAGGTAAAAGTCGCTATGTCAGAACTATATGATGTAATAATTGTTGGGGCCGGGCCAGGTGGAGCCATGGCTGCAAAGGTTGCAGGCGAAAACGGACTTAAGGCAGCTCTTATAGAGAGAAAAAAGGATACAGGTGTTATCCGCAGAATCTGCACCATGATAATGAATATTGACGAAAGAAACTATGACGAATATATTCATTGGAACCCCAGAGGCAAGAAGTTCGTGTTTCCCTACAATGGGTTTACGATCAACTATGACGGCCCCATACGTAAAGTGTATGGTTTCCATGTTATAACACCCGGAGGAAAGCGTGTGGAGTTAGGCAATGTTCCGAAGGGAAAAGCGGAAGACAAGGCTGTTGGATATATGGTCGACAAGGGATACATGTGCCAGATTATGATAGATGAAGCCCGTGATAACGGCGTGGATATATTTAATAATACCAATATAAATCAGGTGAGGAAAGAGCCCGACTGTGTTGTGCTGACCGACAACAGGGGCAGTGAGTACAGGGGCAAATTTGTTATTGCTGCTGACGGTGTTAATTCCAGAATCGGGCGGTGCCTGGGGTTCAACAGGGGAAGAACATTTTTAGGAACTTACAAGGACATGGCAAGGACTTATGTTGGAGCGGAGATTCCCGATGAAGAATGCCTCATGTTCGGGTTAGGATGGAACTGCAGTGTGTCTCTTGCCCCTGAAATAAAAGAGGGGTATTATCATGTTGCTGCAGCAAGCTATAATGTGGCGGATGATCTGGATGCGGAAATAGACAAGTTGTTGAGTGCAGAGCCCTATGCCACCTGGTTTAAAAATGCCAAAGAGATAGACCACAGATCATGTTGTGTTTCCCATATAGCGGTTCCTATCCGTGTTCCTTTTAAGGATAATGTTTTACTGGTGGGAGATTCTGCGTGGATGCAGGAGACAAGTATTCCAGGTGCTATAATGCCGGGATGGAGAGCTGCCCATTCAGTAACCGAGGCTCTTATAGACGGCAAATTAAACAAGGAGGGCATTTCTACATATCTTAAATGGTGGGACAAGTATTTTTTTCAGCCAGTTGGAAAGAGAATGGCATCAAGTGGCAGTGCTGACATGAAGGATTATCTCTCGTCAGAGGATATAGATTATCTTGCCGGGCTGGTTACTGAACCGCTTCAGGCAACCATGAACTTTTTTACCATCATGAGCACAATTGGTAAAGCCTTCGGTGGTTTGCTTGAAAAAATTGGTGAGGAAAGGCCCGACATTATGCAGAAACTTATGGCAATGCGGTCACACCCTCGCGAACTGGTTCTGGCCAAACGCTGTAATGATGGTTGTGCCATAACTTTATAAATAACTTAGTATGGGGGTAAACAGACATGTCTAAACAGTTATATGCTGAGATGGCAAAAAACACTAAGGGGAAAAATGTTCTTTTAATTGGTTCTTCAGGCAATATCGGCAGAAGGGCTCTGGATACACTGATAAAGCACGGTAATGCGTCATCAATTACTGCTTTTGACATTAAGCCTCCCAAATCAAAGGATCTCCCCTCAAATGTTCAAGTGCTGAGCGGAGAGAATGCGGAGATCAGCAGTCCGGATACTGTCATGCGTGCAGTTAAGGGCAGTGATGTTATTGTATGTGCCGTAGGCGTTCCAAGGTACACCCCTCCCGGAGTGAAAAAACTGACCCCGACAGAAATTGAAGTAAACGGTATGCAGAACATATTATCTGCTGCAAAAAAAGAAGGGGTGAAACAGATAATCTATATAAGTGCCCTTGGAGTGGCCCGGGGATCTAAAATTCCTGAATTTCATGTGGGACACATTGCGAAAAGGGAGGCTGAAAAATTACTCACTAAATCCGGTATCAGTTATACCATACTCAGACCTTCCGGATACTTTTTTGATTTTCGTGATCTGTTAGCAGCTGCTGTTGCCGGAAGATATCATGTTGTTGGAGAAGGAAAGGCCAGGGTCCAGCCTCTTCATCATGAGGATGTGGCAGAAATTTTGATTGCATCAATCAACAACAAAAAGGCGGTAAACAAAGTAATTCCTCTGGGTGGACCTGAAATATTCAGCTATAATGATCTGGGCGTTTTGTTTGGAAAACTGCTGAATAAAGAAGTTAAGATTATCCATCTGGCACCTGATAAGTTCAAAAAAGAATATTTCAACAGTGATGTTATTCTTTTCAGGGCAAGTTCAGACAGTATCCTTTCTGACAAGGAACTGAAAGATCTTAAAGCTATCTATACCGGACTTAATCTTAAAAGGCTGGAAGACTATCTGAACAATCCCGATGATCCAATGCTGAAATCTTTTTTTGAAAAATCATGAACTTTTCCGAATATTTAACAAAAAAGCAGCATTGACAGCATTGATTTAAAAACCGCAACCATATGGGAGCGGTTTTTTTTACGTAATAATATATTCTGATTTAACCAACACCTAATCTGAGCGATTTTTCAGATAAAGACAGCTCAGTGTAACAGTATTTTACTCATTCTCAGCAGACATCCATGTCTGCTTGCGAGGTAAGTATTACGCTTCACCCTCCAGTGGAAGCTTTTGTAATGCTTAAATCCGTTCAATGCTGTTACACTAAGCTGCTGTTTATGAATAAGATAACAATTGAAACCACTGAATATGGAAGAGAAACTTCATAAATATTTCACTACCCTGAGATATTTTGGGCATGTTCTTATGAATAAGCTTTTAAGTAATGGCAGGGGAGTAAAATATGACTTTAAGATCTCTCAATTGAAGGCATTAGCAGCTTTTAAGGAGGACTATCCTTATACTATGAATGCTCTTGCAGAAAATGCAATGGTGAAACTACCAAACATGACGAGGATGGTTGACAGTCTTATTAAGGATGGTATTGCAGAGCGGGGAAAATCCGATCAGGACCGCAGAAAAGTACTGGTACGATTAACAGCAAAGGGAAAAAGAATACGAACTCAGTTTTTAGCAAACAGACGCCAGGCAGCACTGTCTGTTTTTTCCATGTTGAGCGAGAAGGATAAAAGGGAATTGATGACGTGTCTTGATAAAGCCTGTAAAATTCTTGAAAAAACAGTAGAAAAGCAATAGCCCTTATGGCCTGCTGATTCACTTTATTCTGCTTTTTCTTATTTCATCCAGAAGAATTTTACCTTCAGCTTCGATACCGATACCTTTGCCAAAAACTTCACACATGAACGCATACACTTTTTCCAACTGTTCACATATATAATCATTGCAAAAGGCACAGTTTTCCAGATTTTTTCCCCTGCAGCACTGTTTTATTTTGCAGATGCTGCAATAGCCAAGATGTTCACCGTCAGACAGACATCCGTCGCAGTTAATGCTTTCAGGTGGAATTGGCATGTCAAACAGTTGTGATTGTTCTTCAGCGTATTTTTTTCTAATCTCATCATTGTTTTCCTTTTTGGCAATGTATGCCTTGCACTTTGAACAGTCAACACCGCAATAGCCTATTATCTTCTCCATTTTATCTCCTTCATGTGCTTAAGCATGAAATGAACTGTACAAGTTTAATTTTCTCAAGCAGGCTGATATTTTTTGTGGCAGAAATTGTTATTAAAAAGAATTTTAAACATTACAAGAAAATATCAATTTTCAGAAAAATTGTAAAGTATTCATGATGTGGATGTTTTGAAACATATATAAGAGTACCTGACCCTGGCCTGTTTTTTATTTTTTCTGCAGCCTGAACAGAATCTGCCTGCAGTGGCAGTTCAGGTATTGTTTTGTAATTCTAAAAATCCCTGAACTCCTGCTCGTCTCCAAAAGGTATGACTTCTTCAGGGGTTGTCTTTTTCCGGTTATTGCCGACCTTAACTGAAAGATGAGCTGTTTTTGCTGTCAGCGCGTTGTTTTGAGTTTCTGTTTCATCTCTGTAGAGTATGGAGTTGACTTTGCTTCCCATGCCCTTTGTTTCTGGGTCATGAAGCTGATGACCCGAGACAATCCTGACAACATTCCCGGAGCTGCCGGCCACAAGTGCATTGAGTTCTCTAACCATTGCGTTCATGGACTTTGCCTGAGCTGAAAGCTCCTCGCTCGAAGAGGAGGTCTCCTGGGCATTTGCCGCATTCTGCTGCACCACCTTATCCATTTCTGCCACGGCCGTGTTGACCTGCTCTACCCCTTTTGCCTGTTCATCGCTTGCTGTTGTAATTTCCTCTACAAGCTCTGATACCTTCTGTATGCCAGTTATAATGTCCTCAAGAGCCCTGTTTGCCTCATCAGCCTGCTTTGTGCCCTGGGAAGCAAGCTCTGTGCTTTCTGCTATAAGCTTGCTTGTTGTTTTTGCCTGCTCAGAGGCTCTCTGGGCAAGGTTCCTGACCTCCTCTGCCACAACTGCAAAGCCTGCTCCAGCTTCTCCTGCACGGGCTGCTTCAACTGCAGCATTTAAAGCCAGCAGGTTTGTCTGGAATGCTATCTCCTCTATGGCCTTTGCAACCTTTGAAACTTCCTGGCTGCTTTTGTTGATTCTGCCCATGCCATTCACAAGCTTTGTCATGGCCTCTGAGCCTGTGCCGGCAGATGTCCTTGCCTGGTTTGCAAGGGCACTCGCCTGCTTTGCGTTGTCTGCGTTCTGATTGGACATGGAGGCCATCTCCTCAAGTGACGCCGAGGTCTCCTCAATTGAGGATGCCTGCTCACTGGCTCCCTGGGCAAGTGACTGGCTGGCACTTGAGACCTCGTTTGAAGCTAATGATGTCTGCTCAGCCCCGTTTCTCAGGCCCTCTACTATGCTGATGATAGGCCTGGTTATGGAGCGGGTGATCAAAAAAGAAACTGTTATGCCAAAGGCTAATGCAATTAAAGTAGCAATCAGAATGAATATATTAAGATTCTCAATTGACGAAACTATAGAACTCATGGATGTTTCAGATATATTGATTTGCTGATCTATAAACGGGTCAAGCTTATCTGAAAGCCCCTTAGCTGCCTGGTCAAAACTGTCCATGTGTTTATTTCCTTCTGCAGGCCCGCCTGAGATATAGGCATTCGCCATTTTTTTACCGTTTTCATAATAGGAATTTACTGCACGCTCAATTTCCTTCACTTTATTAATATAAACTTTATTGTTTTTTTTGATGTACATCTTTCTAAACTTTGCAAGACCAGCAAAAAAAGACTTCATGCTTTTCTCGGCCTCGTCAAATCCGTGATCAAAGCCGTCCTGGCCTCGAGTAGCTGAAATGTCAGTCAGCCATTGATGTATTTGAACAGCATCAAGCCTCATCTGATAGGCTGCTCCCGCTAAAGCTAAACTCTCTGAACTTTCCTCGTTAGTGAGCCTGGCATTATGCTTCACATCATTGAGAACTATATATGTGGTGATGCCAATAACTGTCAGCATGATCATGGGAATAGCAAAACCCAATACAATTTTAGTGGCTAATTTCATGTTTTTCATCTCCTTTTGAGGTTTTTCATAATAATTTTGACAGTACCTTCCCTAATATTGGTTTTATGTGCCAGGTAAGGGTTATATGTTTTTGAATCTTTTCTGTTTACCCCAGTTCATCAGCACAACATCAGGTAACATTAAACCTGCCATTTTTTGCAAACTGTTTTGAAATGCTGAAAAACTTGTTTTTTACTACTTCGGATTAGTCATAAAATAATTAAAATTTTTTTCACAGATTAATCCTGATTATTACTCAATTGATAAAGGATCTGATTTTTCAGTTGCTATTTATTCCTGAATTAAATTATTGCAACGGTTCTGAAATTCATGGTATTTTGATTATTAGAGGAATTTAGAAAAATGCGGAGAAGCTTAATGTAATTGCCGGAGTAGTAACTTACGGGAATCTGTTTCAGGAAATCAGAAAAGTTATGCAACCATGTGATTTGCCAAACAGCGGATTGTAAAAATGAAAGCATTTATAAAATTTTGTTTTACTACAGTTGTCTATCTCTTTTTATTTGTTATGCTGTATATAAGTATTGTACAAAATTATGAACATGAAGAAGTTGAGATGGTCGCATCTTTAATATGTTATTCATGTATTGGTGTATAACAGATTGATTGCCAGAACAATCGCTAATCGGTGGTTTCAGCTAACCTGCCAGACAGTTGCTTTACTGGGCATAAATGGGCACTATGATTTTTTCAGAACATGGAAAATTTACCAGGGAAAACTGAAAAGCTTCTGTGTTCCTGTTCTCAACTGCCACTCATGTCCCCTGGCTCTTTATGCCTGCCCCATCGGCGCACTTCAATTTTTCTTTATGACCGGGAGGCTGCCGGTTTATCTGCTCAGCATTATCTCCATATTCGGGATAAGCCTTGGCCGAATGGGATGCGGTCTTTTATGTCCATTCGGTTTTTTGCAGGATTTTCTTTTCAGGCTTGGTAAGGTGCGAATTGAAATTCCGGGTTATTGGTTCCATTTGAAATACGCTGTTCTTTTTGGTGTAGTTATTGCTCTGTCTTTTTATCTGGCTCTGCCGGCATTTTGCAAGATATGTCCGGTAGCATTGCTGGAGGCTGGTTTCCCGCTTGCATTTCTTGAGGAGGAAGTGGCGGGACGTTTATTTAACCAGAGCAGTGGAATGTTTACCGGCTGGATGTTCCTTATTAAAACTTTTTTATTAACCAGTATCCTTATTGCATCTTTAAGTATAAAGCGTCCATTTTGTCGCATATTCTGTCCGCTTGGCGCGCTCCTGGGATTATTTAACAGGTTCAGTATTATCCACATCCATGTTGATTATGATACATGTAACAATTGTGAACGTTGTGAGAGAATGTGTCCTGTAGATTTGAATATAACCAGAAATTCTGATTCTGCGGAGTGTGTACGGTGCATGAAATGCACTTCATGCAAAAGCATTTCAACAAAATTACGATTATTGCCATTACCCTTTGTAAAAAATGCTTAAGGAAAGTTTATACAAAAACATGGTTCTTATTGCTGCCTCTGAGTTCTGCATGGGCAGTGAAAAAGAGGGTCGATTCACATCCCCGGGGAGAAAAGTTATGGTTGAGTCGTTTTACATGGATATCTATCCAGTAACAAATAATGAGTATCAAAAGGTGATTCCATCATGGCGATTCGATTCAGAGACAGGGAACCATCCGGTAGTCGGCTTAACATATGATGAAATATCAGAATATTGCTTGTTGACTGGTAAAAGGCTTCCCACTGAGATGGAATGGGAAAAAGCAGCCAGAGGTGACAGTGACAGACGCTTGTATCCCTGGGGGGATAAGTTCAGCAGTGAAAAATGTAACTGTAGAAGCTTCTTCTTTTTTGTGAAACAAAAACCAGTATCTGTTGAAACTTATAGAACTGGTCGCAGCCCTTATGGCTGTTTTGATATGAGTGGAAATGTCTGGGAATGGACGGATACAGAGTTTGAGAAAGAATATTATATTTTAAAAGGGGGGGCCTGCACGTCACCCGCAAAAAGATATTTAACAATTCCATCAAGACTTGTTGTTCATAAAGACTGTGTCAACCGGAATTATGGGTTCAGGTGTTGTCTGTCTGTCAATCAAAAAATACAAAAAGGATTATTAGTCTATGCAGAATAAAACATGTTTTTATGTAATTGTGTTTTTTGCTTTTTTTCTGTGGAGCCCTTCAAATGTCAATGCTTCAGAACATACTGGAAAAAAACTGAACAATTTTAAGCTTAAAACACTTGCTGGTGAGAAAATCAGAATTCGTAGTGTTTTGAAAGATAAACCAGCAGTCATTAATTTTACAACAACCTGGTGTGAGGACTGCAAAAAGCTGGATGAAATTATTAGCCGCAGCCTGCCAAAATACAGTAAAAAGGGTGTTGTATTCTGTTATGTATATGTTGGACAAAAAAAGAAGTTTGTTCTTTCGGCAATTGCTGAGAAAAGCCCCAACCCGAACATAATAAAACTGCTTGATGAAAGAAGAAAAATATTCCAAAAAATGAAATTGAACAGTGTTCCACATCTGCTGATTGTCAACAGCAAAGGGATTATAGGCTATGAAGGAGCCCCGCTCGATGAAAAAGATTTTATTGCAGCAATTGAAAAGGTGCTGATGTCAGACAGGTCAATTATTTCCCATTAAATCCCTGTTTTGCACCAGGAACCATAGCCTGGTGTAAATTCCGGGTTTAACCTGCCTGACAGGCAGAAGCATACTCGATGTGTGGCTGAACGCTTTAGCCAAATGCAAACCTGATAATTATGCCTGCAAAAACAGTGATGATGATTAAAAGAAAGTACTGTTCCCGGTTTTCCTCCCAGAGAACTCTAAAGCTCCATTTTCTTTTTTCTGCATTGGGATATGGGTTAATCCTTGGTAAAAGGCTTCTTGCGTAAGAAGAATACTGCCGGTATTCTTTACCAAAAATAGATTCAAGCCGTGACATTTCCTTCCTGTATTTTCTCGGCAGGTAATTCAA
This sequence comes from Deltaproteobacteria bacterium, assembly GCA_024276465.1. Taxonomy (GTDB): domain Bacteria; phylum Desulfobacterota; class WTBG01; order CAIYCZ01; family CAIRTM01; genus JAJRXD01. The sequence continues at coordinate 29,487 of JAJRXD010000040.1, read as the reverse complement.
AAAGAAAACAGCTGCACCAACAGGCAGGAGCAGCAGGCTATAGCCCCAGCCCATTATGCAGAAACCCACTATTAAAAACAACCTCCCAAGATACAGGGGATCTCTGAGATATGCATATGGCCCTGAAGTTGTCAGCTCACGGTTTCTGCAGAGATGCCCGGCAGCCCAGATTCTGACTGCTTCGCCAATGCATACAAGGACCCCGCCTACGCTTAATGATGATATGTTCGGATTTGACAGTACAACAACAAGTGAGGTCCCTGCAACGAGTAAAATTGTTTTTAAATGTCTTGTTTTCATTTTAAACTTTATAAGCAGATTATAGCTTGTCATTGTTAAAAAGCACTCAGTACCCTTAAATGAAAAGAATTATCCATTCAAATTTTTGTCAGTTTCTTTGTGTTGCTGCTCTCGAAAGAGAATATATTTCCCAAAAACCGCAACTTTTTTATTTATGTTGAGATATTTCCATGGAATATTTTCTGCGATCTCCTGTCTGACGACAAAGTAGTCAACATCGCTGTCTGAAAATTTTTCATCAATTTTATGGGTATCATTTTTGTTAATGTATTGTGCTCTTCCTTTTGAATAGAACTGGGCCGAGTAGGGAACTTCATCCTCGAGATAAATAAGTTCTGCTGTTTCATAGGTCTCTTTTTGCTCAAACCATTCAATAAGGTTTTTCTGAGATTTCATGTTTTCTCTGTTTCTAATGATTGGAATGGTTGTGCAGCAGAATACAACTGGAAAGAAAAATGCTGCTAATGCCAGGACTTTTTTGTTCATGTACCATGGTTTTTGCCCCTTTGGGAGTTTGTGAACGGAATTTATCAGTATCATGGTCACAGCAATTGCGAAGCCAGGCAATCCCGGCAAAACATATGTAATCATGATGTTTTTCGAAAAAGTGAAAAACACGGCAGGGCTCAAAGCCCAGAAAAGCATGTAAGAAAACCACGGGGTTTCTTCCGGTTTTTTAACAGGCCATGGGTGCTTCCTTTTTTTAAAAAAGGTTCTGGCAAAGAGAATTGACCAGGGTAAAGTGGCGATAATAAAAAAGGCCCATATCATGCCATAAGGATGGTTGTGAGGATTGCCGTACAGGTCCCCTTCCCATCCGGCCACAAGGAAACGCTGGAAATGTTCTCCTACAATAAAGTAGTTAAGAAATCCGGGAGTTTTGATTTCTGCGGCTATATACCATGGTAGTGTGATTAGAAGTGTTAAGATGACTCCTGAGAACCACGGCAGGATTTTCAGAGACGACCGCAGCTGTTTGTTACAAACTGACCAGATAAAAACAGGAAGAAATGTTAAAATCAGCCCAACCGGACCCTTGGCCAACAGACTCAGCCCAAGACCTGCAAAAAATGCCCATCCCCAAAGTCGCCGTGGGCACGATCCTGATGACTGCAAAGACATGGCAAATCCCACCATTGAAAGAGTAACTGAGGTTGCCAGGGAAGGATCGGTCATCACACCCCCGGCAAGAACATAAAAGAGCCCTGTAGTTGACAGGACCAGGGCACTGCAAAGCCCAAAAACAGGCCCGCGCAATGCTGACCCGAGAAGATAAGTAAGAAAGACTGAAATAATCCCGAAGATCCAGGATGGAAGCCTTGTTGCAAACTCGGAATGTCCCATGATTCGGTAACAGATGGCAGTTGCCCAGAAAGAAAGAGGCGGTTTGCCCCAAAAAGGAACATCTTCATCAATTTGTGGAGTTATCCAGTTGTCTGTAGCGACCATGACACGCGCAATTTCGGCATAGCGCCCTTCTGTCGGATCAATGAGCGCATAGGTGCCCAGCGTCAGAAGGCGTGACAAGCACACAAGAAACAGAAGCGCACACAGGATAAATATGGGATTGTTTTTTTTAAAAAATTTATAGTTTTTGGCAGTAATCATCTGCGTTTCCTTAACAGTTAGAATTTTCCCCCCTGCATTCGGCAGGTACACCAATTGTTCCGGGAGATGGAATTTCGACAATATAAAAAAGGTTGATTATGGGGTATCAAATAAGAAGGCTTACTGTGTTTAAGGACAAAAGAGGGATGTTTAAATGCGGAGCAGAAGTACAGTTGGAATTGATAAATAAATTTTTAAATACCGGTGGAGATGAACTGTTTTCAGCAATTACAGGGGGCAGGGTAAAAAGGTTGCTGTTGTTTCTCAAAAAAGTTTTATCACTGCAGAGTGAAAGCAGGGGAATGTCCAGGCAGTTATCACAGGCAGATGGTCCAGGGACATGGCTTGTTTTCAGACCATGTCCCTGGAAATCAGCCAGTGGCGAACCACAGCACTCATCTGTCCGGGCAATACTGATTTCAAAATGTCCATCATTGCCGAAACACAACACATAGCCCTGCAAAACTGAATGTGCTGAAACCAGCTGAAGTACAAATAAGATCATTACCCAATGCTTCAGCAAAGAACTTTGCATGCAATTCAGTATGTTTTCATGGTTATAATCGTGACAAGTCATTTCCTGTCTTTGCAACTAAAAAAACTGTTAATATTAAGATGGGTTTACAGGTCCATTATCTTAACAAAACGCTGCACATCACAAATATAAATTACCCCATCGCATTCTTCAGTGGTTCTTGCATTTTCATGTATGATTTTAAGGATTTGGTCTACATCGTCATCTTTGCAAACGAGTTCCAGCTTAACAATTTCGCTGTCAGTGATCTTAAATCTTAAAGAGGGGAACTCTTCAGGGCTTGAATAGCCCCCTGTTCCCTCACACAGTGTTAATGAAACAGAGGTGAATCCTTCCTCCTTTAAGGCGGTAACCACGTTTTCCACCCTTTTAGGCCTGATGAATGCTTTGATCTCCTTCATGATTTATAATCCTTTTCTGAAAAGGTTATTTGATTTGCAGCAGTAAAACTGCTACCCCCGGTCTGTTAGCCTGAAAAGTATCTGTTTAATGGCTGTGTTCAGTCTCACCTTTGCCCATTTCCGCCAGCAGGTAATAGGCGGCATTAACTGCAACCCCGGCATTTTCAGGCAGGGGTGCCAAAAGTTTTATTTCCACAAAACCATTGTCCCTTGTGCCCGGTATTATCTCGACTTTTTTAAAATACAATTTTTTTTGTTCATTTTCTTCTTCCTTGTCATGTTGTTCATTATCCTTCTTAAGGGTATGTTCTTCAGGTTCTGTTTTCACAAAAATAAAAAACTTTTCACCCTCTGCCACAACAGCTTCTTCCGGCAGGGTATCAGTAGTAAGATTATCAGTAATAATATGCCCGTTTACGTACATACCCGGGATTAAAACCCCCTCTTTATTTTCAATGTCTGCGTGAACGGTAATTGCCTTTACTTCATTTTCAAATGCCTGCCCCACAGAAAATATTGTTCCCTTCAGTTTCCTGTCAGGGATGCTGGAAACAGTAAAATGTATTTCCTGGCCTTTTTTGATTTTGTGGATATCTTTTTCGTAAACCAGCAAATCAACATGAACATGGCGATTGTCAACAATTTCAAACATATCCATGTTGGGCTCTACAAATGCTCCGATATTAACCTCAACAAAACGGACAAAACCATCAATTGGTGAAATGATATTAATGGTAGGGCTGATGTTACCCTTCTCAAGAGATTGGATATTAATGCCTATCATTTGCAGTTTTGCTTTTAATCCCTTTATGGTTGCCATTGCTGAATTATAGTCGGCAAAGGCTTTCTGAAAAGCTTTTCCTGAACCTACTTCTTCCTCATACAGTTTTTTCTTTCTGAAATAATCCTGCTCAAGAAATTCCAGGTTGTTTACAGTTTCAAGATACTGCTGCTGCATCTCCACAATGTCAGGATGTTCCAGTGTTGCCAGTACCATGCCTTTTTTAACAAAATCTCCTTCAATTACAAAAACGTCCTTAACTGCACCGCCAATAAGAGCGCTGACATTTGCTTTGCTCTGGGGTGGCAGTTCAATTCGTCCGTTTGTTTTTACGTTGGTATTCAGATTCCTCTGTTCGATTTCCCCCAGTTTCAAATTAATGGCTTTCATCTGCTGCATGGTTAATGAAACCATGTCTGTCTGATGTTCTTCTTCCTTATGATCATCCTTAGGCTCTTGTTCAGCAGGATTGCAGGCTGATAACAGACTGATGATGAAAAATGCTGTCATTAGATAATTTCGGATTGTTTTCATTTGTGCTGCTTCCCCTTTTCATGTTTTAAGTTGTTTCCACAATGAATGTTATTCCCGCTTTCACGCGGTCGTCAGTTTTTATTACATGTTGCCTAACAGGAAATTTATGTCAGTAACCAACTGATTATACTGGTTAACAAGAGCAAGATACCCCTGTTTGGTATTAATTGCCTGGTCCAGATTCTGGATATATGCAACATAATCAATTTCCCCTGCACGGTAATTTTTTCCCCCGGCTTCTATCTGTTCATCTGCCAGGGGTAATGCATTTGTTTCATAATAATCAACAGCCTTTTTTGTTTTACTGTAATTCTGCTGTTTCTGCAGGAAAGTGTTATGCAGGATCAGCCTTTGCTGTTCCAGTTTGCTTTGTGCAATCAGTGTATTGATTTTAGCTTCCTGGATCCTGCCCTGTTGCGGGCGGAACCAGAGGGGGATGGTAATGCCTGCCTGGTAGGTATAAAAACCTGCTTTGCCGTCCACCTTCTGGCTGCCGTATGAAAAGTCAAGCTGGGGTAAAAGCTTTGACTGCTCAATTTCGACTTTTGTTTTAGACACTTTTATTTGCTGGTTAAAATACTGCAGCAAAGGGTTTTTCTCAAGCCGGGGAATGTCTAACTGAGTTTTCAGTTCAGCCTTAAGAAGATTTTCAGCATCAATTTCAATGGGCTGGTTTGTTGTCATCCATTTTTTGAGTTCCTCTAATGCAATTTGGTAATCAGCCCGTGCCTGTTGAAGCAAAACTTTTATTTTCTGGTATTTCCCTGTAGCAGCTAAAAATTCGAGCTTGTTTGTTTCCTGGGTTTCGTAACGTATTTTTGCGGCATGTTCAAAATTTTTGTAAATACTGTCCATCTGACGGGCAAGCTGAAGGTTGTTGAATGCATACGCTGCATTATAATAAGCACTTGTAACATTACGCACCAGTTCGTTCTCAGTTACTTTGGCAAAAAATTCACTTGAATAGATCTGTTCTTTCCGGTGCTTTGATTTTGCTATGTAAGCTGTTGGAAACTCAATGCTCTGACTGAATCCTATTGTCCTGTCTCCCACACTGTCGTGACCGTTAGCATTGTCACGCGCATAAAAAATGCTGGTATTCCCAATGTCAAAAACAGTTTTTTTCAGTGCTTTCTGCTGCTGAATCATTAGATCAGACTGTTTCATTGTCGGGTAGTTGGATTTGGCTGTTTTAACAGCCTCTTCCAGGGTGATTACTTTTGCTCTGATTTCCTCTGCTTCAGCTCTTGCCATGACAAGTGACAATGAAATTCCCAGCGCTGAAAGGAATATCCATGATGCCATTGTGGAAGGAGCCATGGGTTTATTCTTTTTCATGGTTGGGTTTTTTGTCTCAACCAGGTAATATAAAACAGGGAGAACAATCAGGGTAAGGAAAGTCGCTGTTATCAGACCGCCAATAACCACAGTAGCCAGGGGACGCTGCACCTCGGCTCCTGCAGAAGCTGATATTGCCATGGGCAAAAAACCCATAATAGCTGATACAGCAGTCAGTAAAATAGGACGAAGCCGTTCTCTTGTAGCCTGAAAAATTCTTTCTTTTAAGTCAATCATACCTTCTTCCTTCAACTGGTTAAGTTTGCTGATTAATACCAAACCGTTTAAAACAGCCACACCAAACAGGACAACAAAACCAACTCCGGCAGAAATGCTGAAGTGAATCCCACGTATGTAAAGTGAGACAACACCTCCTATTGAGGCTAATGGGATTGCCATGTAAATCATTATGGATTGTTTGAATGATCGAAGGGCTATAAACAGCAGAATAAATATTAAAATTAAAGCAATCGGCACTACAATCCCCAGCCTTTTTTTAGCCCTGTCGAGGTTTTCAAACGCACCGCCGTATTTGATATAATATCCTGGAGGCAGGTGCAGCTTTGCATCCAGTTTTTGCTTAATTTCATTTACCATGGATTCAACATCACGTCCTCTGACATTTATCCCGACATAAATTCTCCGCTTGGTGCCGTCACGTGAGATTTGCATGGGGCCTCCCCTGTAGTCAATTTCAGCAACTTCTCCTAATGGAATTTGATTCCCATTGGGAAGGGTGACATAGAGGTTCCGGATGCTTTCAATATCTTTTTTATGCTGTTTTTCCAGCCGTACAACAAGATCAAAGCGTTTTTCCCCCTCAAAAATAACTCCTGCTGATTCCCCGCTGAATGCTGTCCTGAGAATTGTATTGAGATCCCGTACATTCAGGCCGTATTGTGCCAGTTTGGAACGGTTATACTGGACAGTCATTTGAGACAGTCCTTTGGTTGCCTCTACTCGAAGATCTGCCGCACCCTCTACTGTTGCGATAATTTTTGCAATTTCCTGTGCTTTTGCTGCCAGTATATTCAAATTTTCACCGTATAGCTTAACGGAAACATCTTCCCTGACTCCGGTCAGCAGTTCGTTAAAACGCATCTCAATGGGCTGGGTAAATTCAAAATTCAGCCCCGGAAGTACTGATATCTTTTTTTTCATTTTTGATACAAGCTCATTTTTTGTTTTTGCTGAAACCCATTGATCTTTTGGTTTCAGGATGACAAACATATCAATAATGTCCATTGGCATGGGGTCAGTAGGAATGTCGGCAACCCCCATTCTGCCCAGAATCTGTTCAACCTCAGGGAAATTGTCTAAAACAATTTGTTGCAGCCTTGTTGAAGTCTCCTGCACTTCGGTGAGGGATGTGCCGGGTTTCAGCAGGGCCTGGAATGCAATGTCCCCCTCATCCAGCTTCGGGATAAACTCACCACCAAGGCGGGTAAAAGTAAATACAGCACCCATTAACATTGCAAATGCCAGTATGAGCGTAAAAGCTCTTTTTTTTAAAGCAAAGCTGATAAGAGGATTGTAAAGTTTTTGAACCCCGCTCATTATTTTGTCACTTATGGTTGCTTTATCCTTTGGCTTACTCCTTAAGAACAGAGAACAAATCATCGGAACATATGTTAAACACAGAATCATGGCGCCTATGATGGCAAACCCGAAGGTCATTGCCATTGGTTTAAACATTTTCCCCTCGATACCGGTTAATGTGAGGATAGGGAAAAAAACAATTAAAATAATCATTTGTCCGAAAAAAGCAGCGTTCATCATTTGACTGCCTGATGAATAGGCTATGAGGTCCATCTCTTTTCTGCTGATCAATTTACCTCCGGGCAGGTCAGTTCGCTGTGAGATTTGATGAACTACGCTTTCAACGATAATGACCGCACCGTCAACAATGATTCCAAAGTCGATGGAACCAAGGCTCATCAGGTTTGCCCACACTCCTAATGGCTTCATCATTGAAAAAGCAAACAGCAGGGCAAGGGGTATAACTGATGCAGTAATAAGACCGCCCCTCAAGTTTCCCAGCAGCAGCACCAGAACAAATATTACGATAAGAGCGCCCAGGGCAAGATTTTCCACCACTGTTGAGGTTGTTTTTTTGATTAGTTTTGAACGATTAAGGAAAGGTTTAATTTTAAGTCCTTCTGGAAGAGTTTTCTGGATTTCCGAGATACGTTCTTCAACTCTTCCTATTACTTTGTTGGAGTTTTCGCCTTTCAGCATCATTACAATGCCTCCTACCGCCTCTCCTTTAGCGTCTTTGGTAAACGCACCGTATCTGACCGCACTTCCTAATGTTACCCTGGCAACATCCCTTATCAGGACAGGGGTTCCTTCCACATTTTTTATGACAATGTTTCCAATGTCTTTTTTTGTTCTCAACAGCCCTTCACCGCGAATAAAATTGGCCATCTTGTTTTTCTCAATATAGGATCCCCCGGTGTTTTCATTGTTTTTTTTCAGGGCCTCAAATATCTCGGCAATGGTAACGTCCATGCTTTTAAGTTTATCCGGAGCAACAGCTACTTCGTATTGTTTCTGGTAGCCTCCGAAACTGTTGATTTCTACCACGCCGGGGAGCATGGACATTTGCCTTCTTACAATCCAGTCCTGTATTGTCCTTAATTCCATAGGTGTGTATGCAGTTTCATAGCCTGGTTGAGGTGTAATGGTATACTGGTATATTTCGCCTAATCCTGTTGAGATAGGAGCCATGAACGGTTCTCCAAATCCTTCAGGTATCTGATCTTTTACTTCAGTCAGCTTTTCTGCAACTAATTGACGGGGCAGATAGGTTCCCATCTCATCTTTGAAAACAATGGTTACAACAGAAAGTCCAAACCTTGAAATGGAACGCAGCTCTATTACGCCCGGCAGGTTGGACATGGATAATTCCACAGGGTAGGTCACAAATTGTTCAATATCTGCTGTTCCCAGATTAGGCGAAGTTGTGATTACCTGTACCTGATTGTTGGTGATGTCCGGGACTGCATCAAGAGGGATTTTAGTCATTGAATAAATACCCCAGGCTATCCATATAAGCACGAATATGCCGATAACCAGTTTATTTCTGATTGAAAAAGAGATGATTTTATCAAGCATAGCAATTTCCCAAGGTTATAATTTAATTTTTATTGGTTTTTCAAATTGATACATGTTTACACAGAAATCTTCATCCACCAAAAAAATTCCTGAAGTTATTGTTCTGAGAAACAGTGTGACACAGGTAAAAGGGATTAGAATTAATGCGTTGTTTAAATTATCAAATGAGAAGAGATACTGTGCTGAATGATAAAAGGGGAATGTTTAAATCCGGGGCTGAATTAGCATCTGCCTTTTTGATTAAACTGTCAAAGGTCTCTGAACAGATATTGTCTGGAAAGGGGATTGAAGATGCTGGAAACGGCAGGGTATTGTTGCTGGATGAAATAAAATCATAATTGCAAAAAAGGGCCAGGGGAATATCATTGCAGGCATAATTAGTCGAAGTTTTAGATTGATAATTGTTGTCAGGAAAATTGCCGGAACTGTTTTCTCCGGAAAAGCACGATCCGTTTTCTATAGTAATGTGCCCAGAGTCACCAAAACACAATTCACAGCCCTGCATGAATGAATGTGCTGAAAACAGATGAAACACAAACAGGCACAATACGCAAAATTTCAGCAGCGAATTTGGCATGCAATTCAAAGTATTATTAAAGTGTTTGTAGTTGTTGCGAAGCATTTTCTGTCTTCAAAATTCCGGTAATTATCTTGCAGGCTCTTTGCCTTAACCAAGCCTTATACATTGCAAATATAAATTATTCAAAGGTCTTTTTCAAGAATTTTTTATAGTTTCTGCCTTTGCAAAGAATGTTCACTTTAAAAATTTCACCACAGGTGATTTTTAACTCAAGAACAAAGATTTAAACGGCATTATCACCCTGGTCGCCAGTACTGATTCTGACAGCATCATCCACGCTGCTTACATATATTTTGCCGTCGCCCCTCAACCCTGTGTGAGCTTCTCTTTTTATTGTTTCTATGATTTTATCAGCCATTTCGTCTTTGCAGAATATTTCTATTTTTACGTGAGGCACATAGTCAATCAAATCTTCCACAATACGGTGCGGCAGATCATTTCCCCTGCCCCGGCCAAAGCCTCTGACATCTAAAACAGTCATTCCGGTAAGACCCTCTGTTTTATGAAGGGCTAATGTTACTTTGCTCAGTCTGTGCGGTTTAATATATGAAATAATATGTTTCATTGAACAGCCCCCTTATTTTAGTTTTATTGAATAAGTACTGTTTTCCTTTAATTCTCATTTTCCGTTTCGACATCAATTGCAAACCATTTATAAAGTGCCGGCAAAACCAATAGTGTCAGCACTGTGGAAGTAAACAACCCACCTATTACCACTGTTGCAAGAGGGCGCTGTACTTCGCTGCCTGTTCCGGTTGACAACAGCAGGGGTATCAAACCCAATGCTGTTGTAACAGCTGTCATCAACACAGGCCGAAGGCGAAGCATTGCCCCATTGATTGCGGTTTCATCCTGTTCCAATCCTTCCCGCAGAAGCTGATTAAAGTAAGTAACCAGCACCATTCCGTTTTCAAGTGCAATGCCGAATAAAGCAATAAAGCCCACTGATGAAGGCACGGACAGATTTTGTTCTGTTATCCAGAGTCCAACCACTCCGCCAACCAGGGCAAGAGGTATGTTCAGTAGAATCAGAATTGAATTTTTCAGTGAATTAAAACTGAAAAAGAGAAGCAGAAATATTAACAACAGTGTAACGGGTATAACAACGGCAAATCTCTTATTAGCTTCCTGTTGCAGCCGGAACTGGCCACCCCAGGTTGTAAGATAACCGGCAGGGAGAATAACCTGTTCGTCAATTGCTTTTTGTCCATCATGAACAAATGAACCGATATCCCTGCCAATAACATTAGACTGAATGGTTATAAATCGTTGTGCCTTTTCCCTTGTAATCTGGCGCGGACCTACCACCTCTTCCACTGTAGCAAGTTGACTTAACGGTACCTTGACCCCGGAAGGCGATGTAATAAGTATCTCTTTAATTGCTTCAGGTGTGTTTCTGAAATCAGCATCAAATCTTACAAGTATGTCAAAGCGGCGGATGCCATCGAAAATCTGGCCGGCTGTCTCCCCTCCTATTGCAGTTCTGATTACTTCCTGTACATCTGCCAGGTTTATGCCGTAGCGTGCAATAGCATGCCTGTCAACTTTAATTTTCAGCTGAGGTTTTCCGCTTACCTGGTCAACCTGAATATCGGCAGCACCGCGAATATCCCTGAGGACCCCTGCAATTTCTTCCGCCTTGCTCTTCAGCACATCAAGGTCATCCCCGAAGAGTTTTACGGCAAGCTCTGCTTTAACTCCTTCGAGAAGCTCATCAACAGTCATCTGAATAGGCTGTGTAAAATTAGTTAATACTCCAGGTATTTCCCCAAATTCATTGCGGATTATCTGTTCAAGGTCTTCCTGACTGGCCCTGCCCCGCCATGTGTTTTTGGGTTTCAGAAGTATAAACATTTCAGCGCTGTTTATGGGATCTGTGTGGGCGCCCACCTCTCCGCGTCCTATTCGGGTAACTACTTCTCTGATTTCCGGTATCTTCATAAGACGCTTTTCAGCCAGCATGGTAATCCTGGTGCTCTCGGTCAAAGATATTGAAGGAGCCATCTGAAGACGCATTACAAGGGAGCCTTCCTGCAGGGTTGGAGTGAATTCCGACCCGAGTCGTGGAAAAATCAGAACTCCAACCGCCATAATTATCACTGCCAGAGTGATTGACAGTATTCTGTGTTTGACAAAGAATGTGACAACGGGTTTATACAGTCTCAGCAGTATCCGAACGATCAATATTTCCTGCCCCTTTTTTTATCATTGCTTTTTGAGCGTTTCATAAACAGTGAGGAAATGACAGGTGCAAGGAGAGTTGCAAACAGGAGCGACCCAAGCATGGCAAGGGCCACGGTAACAGCGAGTGGAGTGAATGTTTTGCCTTCTACCCCCTTTAGTGTAAAAAGAGGAATGAATACCGTAATGATGATTACAATTGCAAAACATATGGGTCTTAACACCTCTTTGCCGGCACGTGAAATAATATGAATAAACGGCTCAGGGGATTCTGATTTTCGTTCCAGACGTTCGATGTTTTCAACAAGAACAATACTTGCATCAACCATCATACCGATTGCAATGGCAAGGCCGCCAAAAGACATGAGATTTATCGAGACATTCAGATACCTCATGCCTATAAAAGCAAACATAATGGAAAAAGGAATTGAAAAGGCAACAACCAGACTCGGTCGTATTGATCCCATGAATATAAACAATACGATAATAACCAGAACTATCCCCTGCAAAAGGGCATCAGTAACTGTTTTAACGGCTGCTTCCACAAGGGTTTTCTGTTCATAATAGGGCACGATCTTTATTCCTTCCGGCAACATCTTATTTATCTCGTTCATTTTATCTTCAATCTTGCCGATAACTGTAGATGAATTGGTGCCGTAAAGTTTAACAACCATACCTGCAACAACTTCTCCAATGCCATTACGTGTCTGAACCCCCCTGCGGACCGCACCGCCTATTTTGATATCTGCCAGCTGGTCCAGATAAACCGGCATACCGTCTTCTGACTTAATAATAATATTTTTCAGGTCTTCAATCCTGGTTGCCAGTCCCACGGATCGTACCAGGAGCTCTTCTGCATCTTTTTCAATAAATGAGGCGCCCACATTAAGGTTGTTTTTTTTGATTTTATCCACTAAATTATTGATGGTGACATCATATCTGAGCAGTGCATTAGGATTAACTATAATATGAAATTGTTTCTCCCAGCCGCCGATTCCAAGAACTTCCGTTACACCAGGTACGGTCTGGAGCTGGAACTTGACAACCCAGTCCTGTAAAGTGCGCAGTTCTTCCAAAGAATATTCGCCTGTTTTATCTTCAAGGTAATAAAAAAGAATCAACCCCATTCCGGTGGAGATAGGCCCCATTTGAGGCTCTCCGAATCCTTCGGGTATCTGTTCACGTGCCTCCTGCAGCCTTTCGTTTACAAGCTGACGCGAAAAATAGATGTCAGTGCCGTCTTCGAAATAGACATTTACAACTGATAAGCCAAAATTGGATACTGATCTAATGTTTTTAAGATTAGGCAGCCCGTTCATTGATACTTCCACCGGGAAAGTAATATATTTTTCAACTTCCTCAGGAGCCAGACCTTCTGTTACAGTAAAAACCTGCACCAGTGCTGGAGATACATCCGGAAATGCGTCGATGGGCAACTGTTTATAACTGAAATAACCCCAGGTTCCTATTAATGCACCCAGAACAAGTACAAGAAGCCGGTTTCTGAGGACAAAATCCATTATTTTATTCATAATTGCTCCCTATGTTCAGTGGTTGTGACCACCCCCGAATGATTCTTTCATCAGCTCTGATTTGATAATAAATGCACCCTGTGCTATATAAGGCTGATTTTTATGAAGGCCTGAAAGTATTTCTACTGTTTTGCTGTTTTGGATCCCGATGATTACGGGCTGGGGACGAAAGCCTTCTTTATCCTTGACAAACACAACTGTTTGTCCCTCAAAAGTTTGAAGAGCATTCTTGGCCACTGCCAGCGGAACCAGTTTTTTTAAAGTAAACACTTTTGAGGTTATAAACATCCCTGGCTTCCATCTGCCGGAACTGTTATTCAGGGCAACACGGGCTGTTGCGGTGCGTGTTTTTTCGTTAACGATCGGACTTATAAAAGAAATTATTCCCTCTGCCTCATGCATGTCATAACTGGCCGAAATTATCGCTGTTTGGCCTACCCGGATATTTGAAAAATCTTTCTGATAGACATTAAGCTCTGCCCAGACCGTTTTCAGGTTTGCCACAGTTATATCATGGGCACTCTCTTCATTAGTGACTTCGCCAGGTGTCATGTGCATATCTATTACTGTGCCTTCAATGGAAGAAACAACTTTATATTTTGCAAGGCTTTCATTGCTTTCGATAACTGCTATGACTTCATTTCTCTTAACCTTGTCTCCAATTGTTTTGCGAATTTCTTTAACAATACCCGAAAAGCGGGGAATTATATGAGCTATTTTGCTTGGATCAGCTCTTATTTCACCAGACAGATCAGTATGCAGCTGGATTTTATCAGGTGCTGCGGTTTTAAGAACAATACCAAATTCCTTCATTTCATTATTACTTAACGCTACAATTTCATCTTCAGCATGTTCGCTGGAACGGTCGTGTTCATCTTCAGCATGTTCGCTGGAATGGTCGTGTTCATCTTCAGCAGGCTTATCAAATATTTTTTCAGCATGAACATCGATTTTTTTCGATTCAATGACAAATTTGTTAAAATACAGAAAGGCTGTCAAAATCCCGATTGCAAATCCTGCAACAGCGAAAAAATATTTGCTTCTAATGTTTTTCATCGATTTTATCCCCTGTATTGTTTTTTATGGTTTTAATCTCCTGTGCTATTAAACGCTCAATTTCTGCTTTTGCAATCTGAAAACCCGTTATCGCACGGAGGTGCTGAGAACGAATATCAAAAAGTGTCCTTTGAGCATCCAGCACATCCAATATTGTAAAACGACCGAGCAGGTTTCCCTGCTTAATAATTTTGAAAGCATTTTCAGCATCAGGCAGCATATCTCTGTTAAGTGTCACAGCTTCATTATAGCTGTTATTAAGGCGTTTATATAACAAGGACAACTCTGCATTGAGACGCCTCTCAAGAGCTTTAAATTTCATTTTGGTTTTGTCATATCTGATTTTTGCTTCTGCAATTCCTCCCTGGTTTCTGTTTCTGACCGGAAGGGGTATGGATATGCCAACAACAAAAGCACTGTCGTTTGTTTCATTCAGCCTCCTGATTCCGGCACCAAGGTTTATATCGGGTACTGCCCTGGCTTTTTCAAGATCAATCACAGCCCGTCTCTGACTCAATTCTTTTTCATACCTTGCAAGTGAAGGATTCTGTTTCAGGAGTTTTTGAAATTTTTCCATTCCGGGAATTTGCAGCGGAGAATCAAGAACTCCCTCTGCTTCAATAAAGTTTGGAAGACTGCTTCCCCAGTATGATGCTATCTGATGCTTTGCTGCCTGGAGGTCCTGTTCAGCGTTTCTTATGTCGATTTTAATTTTTGATACAAAAAATTTAGCTCTCGATGCTTCAGCGGCATTTACTTTTCCAGCTTTAACTCTTCTGTTAATGTTTTCAAGCAAGCCATCTGCAATTTTTAACAGTTCTTTATTTAATTCGATTTTTTTCTGTGCTGCCAGAACCTCAATAAATGTTTTTTTTACCCTGGTAAACAGATCCAGGATTTTGATTTCATAATCCCAGGCCGCGAGATCGCTTTTCAGCTCAGCTACCCTGGTTCTTTTTTTAATTTTTCCGGCAAGAAGGATATCCTGGCTCAACATGACGGTTGTTTCAGTACTGTCAAATTTTGACATGTCATCATTTCCTGCAAAGTTCTCCACTTGAACCCCGAGTTCAGGGTTAGGCATTAATGAGAGCTGGAGTGACTTTGCCTGCCTCGCCTGAATCTCCAATGTTGAAGCAGCTAAATCAGGATTATTTTTAAGAGTTAAATTCAGAGCTTTATTCAACGTTAGTTTTTTAATGATTTGATGGTCTGAGACAATTTTTGTTGCAGAAGAATCTTTTTCAGATTTTTGAACTGCTTTACCCAGTGGTGATGCAGGTGGATATTCAACCGTGTTCCTGTAAGCAGTTGAACATCCGCACAATATGAAAAAGAGAACGAGCCCGGGACTGATAAGATATGTTTTCATAACTTTTGTTCCTAATGAGATTTTTTTATGTTTTTAGCTGTATAAGATTGATTAATGAATGTGTTTTTCCGGCAGATAACCTATTATATAGTTATCTGTGCAATAACCAAGAAGTTTTTTGCTTTAGCTTGTTAACAGCCGTAACAGAAAATGATAGTTTTGTAGATTTGCTCAAATCTCAAATGAGAAGTGATACAGTATTGAAAGATAAAAGCGGAATGTTTAAAAGGGGAGATGAATTATTATATAAATTTGTTAACAGATTATAAAAGACTGGTGAACTAACCCTGTTTACAGCTGGAACCGAGAGTGCAGGAACAGGAATGTTGTTGATATTGTTTGCCAGGAAGGTATTATAGTCGCAAAGATAAGACAGGGAAATATCTTTACAGCCATAGTTGGTTTCCTGAGCATGGTTTTTTATTGATTCTGATTCACAATTTTTATTTTCAGATACGCAGGACCCGTTTTCCAGGGTGATATGCCCATCGTCTCCAAAACATAAAACATAGCTGTGCAAAACCGAATGCACTGAGAACAGATGCAGTGCAAACATGGCAAGCATCCAGTGTTTTAGAAACGAAGTTCTAAAAAGATTAAAAACGATTTTTTTCCCGGAACGATTGTACGACATTATTATTTTTACAGTTGCAGAATTAAAAATAATTTTTTATTAATATTAAATATACAACCAATTTCCCAGCATTATGTTATTATATACACTTAAATTTTTAAAAAGTCAACAGGTTTTGCTGTCGGAATTTCTGTAATAAATTGTCAGACTTTTTTGAAGGGGAGGCAGAGGATGTTATGATTCTGCTTTACCCTATTTGAGACTGTGTCATATTACTGTTTTATGTCATTTCGAGCGATAGCGAGAAATCTTTTGTCATGCAAAATCAATCGATTAAGATTCCTCATCCCGATTCTTCCCTCGGGATGAGGAATGACATTGTTGTTGATTACGATACAGTCTGTTCAGGAGGCTTCAAGCGCATCAGACATTTTAGTATAGTTGGTAGCCGCAGACTTTAGTCTGCGTTAAGTACAGGTATAAATTACCGGAGATAAAATTGAGCAAAAAATCCCCCACTAAAATAATTATTGATGAAGTCGCAAAAAGTCAAAAGACAGGCGAAGACGTCATTGTTGAATCTTTGTTTAAATCCTCTGAATCCTGGGTGTCTGAGATCTGTCATGCACAGCCTGAGGAAAAAAGACAGTGGGCTCTTACAAACGGTGCAATTAAAGCCTTAAAATGGAAAACCGGTAATATCCCCAGGGCAGGCTTGTCTATGTTAATCAGGGAGGATGATCAGGAGTTGACCTGCAGGGTTGGCATGAATCTTTATGTTGAAAATCCAAAGATTCCGGATGCCAGCTTTGCAGTGCTTTTATCCAGGCAGCAGGATTTCGGATTTATAGGGGGTGTAATAGAGCTTTTTCCTGCTGTTCGGGTTGATATGGATATAAAAAATTTCAGGAACAGGATGGAAAATCTGGCGCAAATTCATGGACAGGATTATGCTGAACTCAGCAAAGGCCTTACCAGGGCTTTTGTTCCAAAAGGAACAGGAAAAAACCTGGGGGCAGAAGCAGGCTTTAATTTTTACAGAGCAGGCCTTGAACTTACCGAAAAAAATGTTCTTTTTGCAAAAGAAGCTTTTGTCAGTGCTTTAGATGGATTTAAAGACATTTTTGTAAGAGCAAAGGATGAGTTTGCTGTTGAGGATTTAAAGATAAAAAAGATGTGCTGGCAAAAGCATCTTCAATTTATGAAAGAGGATGATATTGGTATCAAGATGTCTCTGGAACAGGGAATACCAATGGATTTTTTTTCTTTTTCAACCTTCCCGCCTGCATGAAGGATTGTCTGGTGGGCTATAGGAAGCCCCCTTTTTCATTCAAACAAAGCATACATGGAGAGGGAATTTGAAATGTCTAATAGACAATTATACAGTAAAAAAGGCTTGACTATACCACTAATCCATGATATACTGGATTAATAATATAGGAGGATAAATATGAGGATGAAAAGTATAGAACCATGTTGTCCTGAAAAGCCTGAACTCAAGAATCGACCCCTGCTTACAGAAGACCAGGCCGCGTCTCTTGATCTGACTTTCAAGATGCTTGCCAATGGCACGCGCCTGCGGATATTACACGCACTTACGCGGTCCGGTGAACTACACGTGTCGGAGATTGCGGAAACCCTCGGCCTGAAACCTACAGCTGTCTCGAACCAACTCCAGCGGCTCACTGACCGGGGAGTACTTGGATACCGTCGAAAAGGGAATCAGATCCTGTACCGTACCGTTGATCCATGTGTGGTCAAGCTTTTGGACAGCGCATGGTGTCTCACCGAAGATGCCGATGCGCGGGTACAGAAAAGGGGTGGGAAATGAAATCAGGAATTATCACTGTTGTTTTAGCCGGTATTGTCGTTGTAGTCGGGATTACATACTCGTTCATTCGCAAAAATGGTAATACGGTTGACAGGGGCACCACTGTTGCCGCAGGACCGAACGAATTATCCGGGGTTGTCCACGTTGATGATCTGGCGCAAAGCCCTGAGGATTTTCAGGGTGAGTTCGTGCTGCGCGGCGTTGTTGCTGGCGTGAGAAAAACAGAGGGTATATTTGCCATCATTGACTCCCGCGAGTTCGAATCATGCGGTGTGTTAACGTGTGCTCCTAACACTATTCCTGTTAAGTTTGACGGCGAAATACCCAATCCAAAAACCATGGTCGATATCACCGGGAGGGTGGATCGAAGTGAAAAGGGTCTGATTATCGATGCAAAGCGCGTGGAGATTGTTAAGTGAAGTGTCTGATCCTAATGAGTGTCTTCCTGTCTGTCCTGGCCGGGCACTTTTTTTATGTCACGCAGACCATCAAGCCTTTGAACGAAAATGGGCCGTGGGCTTCCTATAAGTTTGAACAGCCTGAAGAATCCCGATGGAGTCGTTATGTCGTCCCGGGTGAGTACTGGCTCGGTTTCTCTTACGGTCTTGCCGGAGCATTCGCCGCATTCTGTCTGGCCCGAGCAATCAGGATGCGGAGGGAATCAATATTTGCATCAGCTGGAGGACTTGCTTTGGGTGGTCTGCTGTGGGCGGGTGTCTGTTTTTTCGTTGGCTGTTGTGGGTCTCCAATGCTTCCTGTCTATCTGGGACTTCTGGGCCCGAAATTTCTTGGGGTTACCAAGCCCCTGACTTTTGTATTGACCGTAATTTCGATAACTGTCGGTTACAGGTTGATGCTTAAAAGGGCGAAAAAGTGTGGGTGTAGAGAGTGTCAACATTAGTTTACATGAGGATACTGGAGCAGACTCCAGCTAAGTATGATCATGGAATGCGTATTCTTACGCTTGGTCGTATTGACCGGGTCAAAAGGGAGATCGTTTCAGCCTGGGTGGAGTCCGGTCACGATGTTCTGGAAGTTGGCTGTGGGACTGGATCGCTTGCCGCTATGATGATCAGGTGCGGTGCTCACGTGACAGGCATTGACATCTCTGCAAAAATGTTGGCCACTGCCCGCAAGAACGCGCCAGAGGCTGAATTCATCCATATGACAGCGACAGAAATCGGAAAGCTTGGTGCGGATCGATTTGACCGTATTGTTGCAACGCTCTCCTTAAGTGAACTTTCAGAAGATGAGCTTGACTTTGTAATCCGGATATCATTTGTTCTACTCAAGGCAGGCGGTAAATTGGTTGTTGCCGACGAAGTGCCACCGTCCGGATGGTGGAAACGGTTTTTGGCCTGTCTCATCAGGTGGCCTTTAGCTGCGCTGGCTTTCCTGCTTACACAGAGTACTACGCATGCACTGAAAATGTTTGATGGGCTGGTTGAGCATGCTGGTTTCAGGATCGTGTATCGCAGGGTTTATTTATTCGGAACGCTGGCACTCATTGTGGCGGAGAAAGCGTGATGCTGGACATCCTGAAGGACGTATGGTTTCTTTTTGGCCGCCTTTTTCCCTTCCCCACTAAAGCGGGTCTTCGCAAGGTTGGGAATCCGAACCGGCAATCGCCCGTTCTCCTTACCTGCAATTTCGAATTGACGGTGCGCAAGGTCGTTCAGGCCTTGGAGCATGATCACATTGACGCATGGTTGCTGGTGGCTCCCACGAAAGGCATCAACGTGTGGTGTGCTGCAGGCGGTGGCCATTTAACCACCGACACCATTGTATCGGTACTCAAAACCAGCGGAATCGAGAACATGGTCGACCACCGGCAGCTTATCCTTCCCCAATTGTCTGCGGCCGGGGTGAATGTATGGGCTCTGAGAGAGCGCTCAGGCTGGAAATCGCTCTTCGGACCTGTAGACATCAAATACCTGGCAGCGTATCTGGATAAAAACAGGGGGAAATACCTGTCGCAGCGGGAACACCGCTGTGTCGGATTTCCTCTCAGGGACCGCTTTGTGATGGGTGTGAACCTTGGATTCAACTCACTCTTGTTTCTCATTCTTCCCTTTCTCATTGTTTCGATCTGGATAAACGGCCTGTGGTGGAAATCGGTCCCCTTGATTTTCCTTCTTAGCCTGTTCAACAGTGTGCTGGCGCTTTGGCTGCCCGGCAGGCCGGGGGTTCAGAAAGGCTTTTCACTCGGTCTTCTCGTCTCGGCAGTGTTTGTGCTTATCTCACAAACCGCCTGGACAATGGGGCAGTGGGAAACCCTGGGGTGGACAGGATGGATTGTTCTTCTCTCAACTTACCTCGGCTATGACATGCCTAGCTGGTCACCTCTATGGCGGGCGGATGTTAAAGAACTTGTTTTAGGAATGAAACGCACGCATGTCGAAGTTGTTCCGATCCGCTGCATCGGCTGCGGGCTCTGTAAAATCGTATGTCCGGCCAATGTTTTTGAACAGAATCCCAGTACGAAAAAATCAGCAGTCGTGAACATGGATGCGTGTCAGGCGTGTGGCGCCTGTATCGAAAACTGCCCAAACAATGCGATCAAGAACAATTTCCGTGCCGGGGTTTGTTCGTGTCCGACATGTACCGTTATCAACAGCGTCAAGTCGCTAAAGCGAAAGACAACGCAACAGAAAAAGGGAGGAAAGGAGCCGGCTGCAGCGAAAAGATTTTCTGAACCGCCGGCATAAACAGGCCGGCCATCTTTTTCAGAACAGATATAAATCGAATTTTGCAAACAGACCAGGGAGGACAGGGTTTTTTCTGTTTTCCAATCCCCCCTGGCAATGCTCTGCTTATTTAAACTTCCTGGCCTTCTTTTTGCTTTTGGCTGCTTTTTCACTCTTTTGTTTGAGTGGAATGCATCCACAGTCACAGCTTCTCTTTTTTTCTGCCATCTTGATCACCTCCTTTCTGTTTAAGCAGTTTAGCAATCACTTAATAATTACCGCAAAAAAATTTGCCTATTTTTTATCGGCCTCCAGTTTTTTTACCCTTTCTCGCACAGTACTAAGTTTATTTCGAAGCTCTTTTTCATATTTTTTTAGCGATTCCAGGCTTGATTTTTCTAATTCAAATTCTCTAAATTTTCCTGTTCCCTGGCATCCGCACGTGCAAACTTCATTCAGTATTCGCCGGCAGTTATCCATTGCTTTCTCATCTATCGAATAGGGTATCCAGTATCCTTTCCTCTCGCTTTTTACAAGACCTGCTTGTTTCAATATTTTGAGGTGTTGTGATACGGCCGCAGTTGTTATTCCTATTGTTGCGGCAATATCCTTAGCGCCTAAAGATCCATGGGCTTTAAGTAGCCCAATTATTTTTACACGCGTTTCAACGCTCAATACTTTAAATATCTCAGAAGGTTCTGTTTTCATAAAACAACAGTATAATTAAGTTATTAAGCAATTGCTTAATTATAAACATAAAATTCATCTGTGTCAAGCTTTTTTCGAAAGAAATTTAATAAAAAAATAAAAAGATCCGGATTTGCTTTTTGAATTGAAAGAAGTAACAGAAAGTGTTAATTCAATAACAGCTAACGGGAAATCAGTTTTTGGAGGAATGGCAACTAATGTAATGCTTCTTAATGAAGAAAGCAAAGTGAATAAAACAATACACATTATAGTTAATTTGCAACAAAGGAGTAAAGAAAATGAACAGGAGAATGAAAAACTGCTGGGAAATCCTTAATTGTGGCCGCGAGAATGGTGGCCCTAAGGTTTTGGAACTTGGTGAGTGTATTGCCTCAAAAGAAGGCCTTGGGCATAGCTGTTGGGCTATTGCAGGAACACTTTGTGGAGGGAAAGTTCAGGGCACAATTGCGGAGAAAGAGCATAACTGCATGCAATGTGATGTTTACAAACTATACCACAGGCAACTTGGAAGTGAAGGTCAGCGGATTGCGCAAGAGTTTCCTGAAGAACAACAGAAATATAATACCATGCTTATAAATCGGATGAAGAAGTCCTGACCATGTTTTTGAACAATGTCCAAAAAGTAAAGACTGGCCAGAGAAAAAATGGATTTTCCTGTTGTTTTTTAAAGTATGCTAAACCTGATGAAAAAACTGAAGTTTTAATGTTGATTTCCGATAGGGTTTTAACTTAATAAACAGCCTGTTCATGGGAGGGTTTTATGTCTGAGCCGGTTAAGAAATTGCGCTGCCAGTGCAAGGGTAGCGATGTTGAGTCAATAAAATCATCAATCTTGAACAACCTTGAGTATCGTATTGCCAAGGACCATTACAGTGCAACAGGATACGACCGTTTTCTCAGCATGGCTTATACAGCTGTGGAACGGCTTGTTGAAAAATGGATGATTACCCAGGAGGTATACCATAAAACAAATGCAAAGCGTGTTTATTATCTTTCCATGGAATACCTTCTTGGTAAATCTCTTGAAAACAGCCTTTTAAACTTAGGCCTTTATGATGTCTGCTGTCAGGCTCTCAAAGAGCTTGACCTGGACATGGAATATATTCGAAGTTTTGAAGCTGATGCCGGACTGGGAAACGGAGGTCTCGGGAGGCTTGCCGCCTGTTTCATAGATTCCATGGCAACCCTCGGTATTCCCGGGCAGGGCTATGGTCTGCGTTATGAATTCGGCCTTTTCCACCAGAGGATAACAAACGGCAGACAGATTGAAACTGCTGATAACTGGCTTGCACTTCCAAGCCCGTGGGAGTTTGAGAGGCCGGAATATCACTTCAAAGTCCGTTTCGGAGGCAAAGTGGAGAAGAAGCCTGATGCCTTCGGCAGAAAAAAACTGTATGGTGGGGTGGTGAAGAAGTTATTGCAATGGCATATGATATCCCTGTGCCGGGATACATGACGAACAATGTGAACACACTTCGTCTCTGGTCTGCAAAGGCTTCAGAGGAGTTCAACCTTGATTATTTTAATACAGGTGACTATATGTCGGCCTGTGAGAGCAAGGTTGTAAGCGAGAACATCACAAAAGTACTTTACCCGAATGATAATTTTTTCGAAGGCAGGGAACTCAGGCTCAAGCAGGAGTACCTCCTGGTTTCGGCTTCCATACAGGATATTTTAAGGCGTTTTAAGGCTGACAACAGCGATATTAAAACATTTCCTGACAAGGTTGCTATTCAGCTCAATGATACCCATCCTGCCCTTGCCATTCCTGAACTTATGCGCCTGATGGTTGATGAAGAGGATATGGAATGGAAAGATGCATGGGATATCACAACAAGGACTTTCGGTTACACAAACCACACGGTGTTGCCCGAGGCTCTTGAAGAGTGGCCGTTATCTCTTATGGCCAAACTTCTTCCGAGACATCTGGAAATCATCTATATGATCAATCACAATTTTCTAAAAGAGGTTGCTGCATGCTTTCCGGGAAGAGACGATCTTTTAAGCCGCATGTCAATTATTTCCGAAAACGGGGAAAAATACATAAGAATGGCATACCTTGCTGCTGCAGGAAGCCATTCTGTAAACGGTGTTGCCGAACTTCACTCCCGACTTGTCCGGGAGACACTTCTCAATGATTTTTACAAGCTCTGGCCTGAAAAATTCAATAACAAAACCAACGGTGTAACTCCGCGCCGCTGGATGAGGGCAGCAAACCCGGGTCTTGCTGCTCTTATTACAGATGCTGTAGGTGACGGCTGGCTTAAAGATCTTGAAATGCTGAGGGGGCTTGAAGAGTTTGCCGAAGATGAAGAGTTTCAGAACCAGTGGCGCGAGATCAAGCTTTCCTGCAAGCACAGCCTTGCTGATGTTGTATGGAATGAGGAATGGGTTGAACTGCACCCTGATTCAATGATAGATGTTCAGGTTAAACGTATTCATGAATATAAGCGTCAGCTGCTGTTTGCTCTCTTCATTGTTTCAAAGTACCTTGAGATTAAGAGATCACCTGATCCCAGGAGGGTCCCGCGGACCTGCATCATAGGGGGAAAAGCAGCTCCTGGATATGTCAGGGCAAAGCTCATTATAAAACTTATAAACAATATTGCACGTATTGTAAATAACGATCCTGCAACAAACTCATTTCTCAAGGTTTTGTTTCTGCCAAACTACAGGGTGTCGCTTGCTGAGAGGCTTATTCCTGCTGCTGATCTTTCTGAGCAGATATCTACTGCGGGTAAAGAGGCATCAGGTACCGGCAACATGAAGTTTGCCCTTAATGGCGCTGTTACTATCGGAACACTTGACGGAGCCAATATTGAAATATTAGAAGAGGTAGGTAAGGAGAACATATTCATCTTCGGGCTGAACCAGGAAGATGTTGTGAATCTCAAAAACAGAGGCTACAAGCCTGAGGTGTACATAAAGAAATCACAATCTCTTCAGGAAGTTATGCGCCTGATAGGAACAGACTATTTTTCAACCGAAGAGCCGGGGCTGTTTAAGCCCATCTATGAGGAACTTACCGGCAGTGACGCATACTGTCTTATGGCTGACTTTGACGCCTATGTTTCTGCGCAGTCTGCTGTTGAAAAGGCATATCGAGACAAAAAGTGCTGGACAAAAATGTCAATACTTAACGTTGCAAGGTGTGGTAAGTTCTCAAGTGACAGGACAATCAGGGAGTATGCCAGTGATATCTGGAACGTGGAACGAGTTGACATCCCTTCCAGTAAAAAACCAGAGCTGTTATAACACCATATTTTACATTTTGCTGCTATTCCTGCTGTAAAATTAGTGCTAAACCGGACATAAAAGAAATTGAAAAAATGAAAATAACAAAAAAATATTTTCCCGCAGTGGTTGTTTTATTTGTGATACTGTTGTGTGCAAGCTGTTCTGATTATCAGCTTGAAATCGTTGCTGAACTTTCCCAGGCGCCAGGCAATATTGCTGTAACCCCGGACGGACGTTTAATTGTCAGTCAGCACTCTCTGTATGATCCCCTTTACAGGGTGATTGAGGTGCTTCCAGATGGTACTGTAAAACCATTTCCCAATGAGCAATGGGCTACTGAGCCCGGTGAGGATGATGTTGGGCTGAGTTCTGTTTTGGGTATACGTTCCGACCTTAATGGCATTATATGGATGCTGGATAATGGCAGCGGGTTTTCAAGGCTGGTGGCGTGGGACAGCAGAAAGGATGTCTTGCATGATATTATAGATATCCCGGAGCCTGTAAGAAAGAGTAATTCCTTTTTCAATGATCTTGCAATTGACCCTGTGCATAATAAAATTTATATTTCAGACCCTGCAGGACCGGAAAGCCCTGCAATAGTTATTGTGGACATTGAATCAGGCAGCTCCCGGCGTGTTCTGGAAGGGCATGAATCGGTTGTGCCGGAACCCCTGCCAATTGTAATTGGTGATAAGACAATGGGGGTGGACAGGGACGGCAATGGTGTACCCATGTTAGGTATAGACCCGATCACTATTGATCCTGAATCTGAATGGCTGTATTACGGGCCCTCGCAGGGCAGCAGCCTCTGGCGCATTCGCACGGAAGATCTGGTAGATGAAAGCCTGAGTGAAAACGACCTGTCATCCAGAATAGAACGCTATGGTGACAGGCCTGTTTGTGACGGTATTACTGTGGATGGAGCAGGCAATATTTATATTACCGATGTAACCAGTTATGCTGTTGGCGTTATTGAGCCGTCAGGAGAATACCGCATTCTTTACAGAGATGAAAGTCTTCTGGTCTGGCCAGACGGTATGAGCTTTGGGCCTGATGGATACATTTATGTGGCTTCAAGTCAGCTGCATCTGGCAGCTGCCCTGAACAATGGTGAAGATCTGTCAAAGAAGCCATATTATATTGTTCGTTTTAAGGCACTGGCAAAAGGCTCCGCAGGACGTTAAAACTCACTGCATCCATTTTTGTGTGGCCAGCCTGTAGGTTTTGTAGCCTCCGCTCAAGTTAACAACCCTGTCAAAACCATTTTGTTTTAGAATCCGGCACGCAACATATCCCCGAAGCCCTGCTGCGCAATAAACAAGAAGGGGTTTGTCGGGCAGGCTGTCAAGCCTGCTGCGAAGCTCATCAAGGGGGAAGTTCTGAGCTGTGTTTATTGCACCGGACGCAAATTCAGCAGGAGTTCTAACATCAATTACTGCATGATTTTTCGAAAGTTCCTGAACATCATTCCAGTAAACGGATTTGACCTGACCGGCAAGTATGTTTTCTGAAACAAACCCTAACATGTTTACAGGATCTTTTGCAGAAGAGTAGGGTGGAGCATAGGCAAGTTCAAGCTCTGTTAAATCCTTAACAGTCATTTTGCCATGAATTGCTGTAGCCAGAACATCAATACGTTTATCAACCCCGCTTGTGCCGACAATTTGTGCTCCAAGCAGATCTCCCCTGTCTCTGGAAAAAACAAGCTTCATCGTCATAGGCGATGCCCCCGGGTAATAATCTGCATGGTTTAATGGATGGATTACAGCGCTACCCACCGGAATGTTGCTGTCTTTAAAATCTTTTTCAGCCAGTCCTGTCCTTGCAACGCTCAGATCAAAAATTTTAATTATTTCTGTGCCCTGCACTCCAAAAAAGCCTTTTTTGTCACCACAAATATTATCTGCTGCCAGGCGCCCCTGCCTGTTTGCAGGCCCTGCCAGGGGCAGCAGGACATCTTTTCCTGTGATTATGTTTTTTACTTCCACAGCATCCCCAACAGCATAAATATAGGGATTGGATGTCTGCATATACTGATTAACAGCAATTCCTCCATGAGAGCCTAACTTCAGACCGGCATCCCTGGCAAGGTCAGTTTCGGGCCTGACTCCCAGTCCTGTAAGAACCATATGACAGAGTATGGATCTGTTGCTTTTCAAGACTACCTCGAGCCCGTCCTTCTGTTTTTTTATGGCAGCCATTGCATCACCCAGAAAGAGCCCAACACCCTTTGCAAGCATGTGGTCATGAATTACAGAGGCAATTTCGTAATCAAGATGTTTCATTACCTGGTTCCCACGCTGCACAATATTAACAGCCATTTCAAGCTCCACCAGGTTCTCGGCAAGTTCCAGGCCTATGAACCCGCCCCCTGCTACAACAGCAGTTTTCGGATTGTGCTTATTTATAAAAGCAATAATACGGTCCATATCATTCATGTTTCTCAGGCTGAAAACACCATGAAGATCAGAGCCCTCTACAGGAGGAATAACCGGATATGCACCAGGCGCAAGCAAAAGAGTATCGTAAGATACAGAAACCGTTTCTTCAGTGTCCGGATTTTTTGTTTCCACAGTTTTTCTGTCAGGAAGTATTTTAATAACTTCAGTTTGCGTACGGACATCTATATTGAAACGGGATTTAAGGGCTTCAGGTGTTGTGACAAGCAGCTGTTTGCGATTTTTTATTGTACCGCCTATATGATAAGGAAGCCCGCAGTTTGCAAAGGAAATGTATTCGCCGCGCTCAAAGATTATAATTCTGGCTTTTTCATCCCGTCTGCGAAGCCTTGCAGCTGCAGAAGCTCCCCCTGCCACACCACCAACAATTATATATGTCTTCATTTTTTATGATTCCTGTTGAAGGATAATATCAGGCATGATTTTTACAATCCCCTGTTAAGTGTTAATTGATAATATTATAAAATCCTGTGAAAAAAAAGCAGAAATATTTTTTCACAGGCAACCGAAACTATGATAATAAGAAAACTGATATATTGATATATATATTATGGACTGTTGCTGTGGGCTGAGACAGCATTTCCATGTTACCTGACACAAAAAATGAGTCTATAATGCAATTTACCATTAAAGACTTCGCCAGATTTCTAACAAATCCTTTAATTCCCGCCTTTGTGATTTTTTTTGTTCAACTGTTTAAAAAGAGACAAAGCAGAACAGTCCTGTTCCTGCTGTTTTTCTACCTCTATGCTGTTACCGCTCCCTTTAGCTCGAAGCTGGCTGTCAGATTCTGGTCAATTGACGATACAATTAGTTCATCCAGGACATATGATGCTGTAGTGGTTTTGACTGGCATGGCTGACGCTAACTGGTACCTTGACAGAAGAAACAGTTCTTTTACCCCCAAATGTTATTACCGTTTCGGGAAGAACATTGAGAGGATCATTGCTGCTGCCGGGCTTATTCGTTCCGGGCAGGTTCAGAAACTCCTGTTTGGGGATTTGAGGAGCAAATCCTTCAGTGAGGCTGAGCTGGTAGTTGATTTTTTGCAAAACCAGGGGATTGTCCCGGGACAGATTGTGATCTACGGTGAAGTTAAAAACACCCTTGATGAAGCTGTTAAAGCAAAAAAGTATATGGAACAGGCAGGCATGAAAAAGTTTGTTCTTGTTACATCGGAAAATCATATGAGGCGGGCCCGGGCAATGTTTAACGATCAGGGGTTGTATCCTGATCTGTTGTCAGTATCTAAAATTAAAAAGCCTGTCATCTGGACGGATTTTATCCCGTGCAAAAACGGTCTTTCCCTTACACAGGGTATGCTGTACGAGATAGAAGGTTTTGCAGGTTATATTGCAAAAAGAAAACTAACTGATTTTCCAGAATATTTGAAACTCCTTTAAGAATTGTTGGAAATGTATGTGATCTTAACATATTAATGCAAATGATGCACAAACACAAATGGTTTTTGTCAAAAAAGTATTCAAGTTTTTTCCAGAAACAGCGAAATACTGCTTGGTTCAAAAAATTTCCCAAATTGATGAATTCAAAGCAAATAAAAATAATTAACTAAAAAGGGAGAGATTATGGAAGAAACTACCAGGACTGCTGACCAGGCTGTAGAAGACATGGCAGATAAGGCCGGCAAATACCTGACATTTGTTTTAGGGCAGGAAGTTTATGGGCTGGAGATCCTGAAGGTTCAGGAAATAATCAAGATGATGGATGTGACAAGCGTGCCCAGGATGCCTGCGTTTGTCCGCGGAGTTATAAACCTGCGAGGCAAGGTGATACCTGTTGTAGATTTCAGGATAAAGTTTGAGATGAAGACCATGCAGGATACTGAAAAGACCTGCATCATCGTGGTTCAGGTAAGAGGCGAAGCTGAAACAGTAACAGTAATAGGAATCATAGTTGACGAAGTATCAGAGGTGCTTGACATCAGCGCGGGGCAGATTGAGCCTACACCAGCATTTGCAACAGGCATTGACACAGGTTTTATCCTTGGCATGGGAAAAGTCGGAGAAAAAGTCATAATTATGCTTGATATTGATAAAGTGTTAAGTACAGATAAGATTGCAGCTTTGGACAGGGTGGCATGAGACCTGCGCAATTCGTGATCTGTTTCTTCCCGTATTTTGTGCCGGGGTATATTATGTAATAAAATCACTGAATGTGATTAATTTTCATTTTTTTGATTGAAAGAAGGGGTTTAGGATGTTTAGAAATGTGAAGTTGTCATACAAACTTATAGGGGGGTTTGGAATTGTCCTGCTGCTACTTCTGGTGGTAATGGGCATTTACCAGTTCTCCCTCACCTCAACAACAGCAGACTTCAATAACCTCATGCAGGTAGACATAGCCATTGCAGATCATGCCTCAAAGGTTGAGGTCTTGATGCTGCAGTGCCGCAGGAATGAAAAGGATTTTCTTATCCGCAAGGATAAAAAGTACCTTGATAGACTGGAGAGGAATGTGGCTGCACTTAAAAAGGAATCACAATCAATACTGGAACTGGCCGGGAAATCAGGAAACGAAGAAATTGCCACAAAGGCATCTGCAATCATAGCTGATTCAGATATTTATTTAAAAAATTTCAGTGCGGTTGTTGAGTCGTGGGAAACCAGAGGATTGGACCATAAATCAGGTTTGCAGG